>JAEOTE010000085.1 GCA_016839945.1 Candidatus Heimdallarchaeota archaeon
GAACTATAAGGCCCATCACTTTGCTTACCATACTAGCAAGAACAGAAGCTAGGATATCATCGATAGATGCTTCACCTCGATTTAATTTATGGGTTATATCTGATTTGCAATGAACTGAACAGCGTGAAGCTAATTCAATCTTTGTTCCATTCTTAGCTCGAGAAATTGCTTCTGGTAGAGCTAAATCCAATCTGTCAATCTGTTGAATGAAAAATTCTCCAGATCCTGCTGCGCATTTGTCATGACTCAAAACATTGACAATATGACCAGCTTCATCTAAAACATACAACACAAAAGATTCTCCACCTAAAGAAAGAACAACATCAAATTTCTCATCGAACGAACTTATTCCCCTCTCTACAGCAACGATTTCAGACATATCTCCAAAAGAGCCACTCACACCATAATAACATTCAGTTGGATTTAGGTGTTCTTTTAATAATTCATTTAATACTTCCTTTGGTTTTCCTAAATGAGATTGTTTGACATTAGTAATCTTTCCAGTTTCATCGATAAAGGTTAGATTTACTGAAACAGAACCAATGTTAACACCAATATAACAATTGTGAATGTTAAACACCTTATAGATTGAATAGATACGATGGTAACTCTGAAGAACCCTAGTGATATAAAAAGTTGTTTCATATACCATTATTTATTTGTGAAATGTAAGATGAATAACGTCATTATCAGAAAGTTCGTATGTAATTCCTACTCTTTTCCTTCTCCCAGTAGGTCCTCCTTCCAAAACTACTGCATCCTTAAAGATTACAACTTGCTTTCTTTTAACTTTTTGAACTACATCTTCTACTGTTACTTGATCTTTGTAGAAGATTACAGGTTGTTCTTCGATTTCATTAAAAGCATTCATAGTAAATATTCTAACAGGTTTAAGAATCTCAAACATAGCTTTCTTTATCAGATCAGTTCTTTCTGAAGGAACCATTTTAAGCTTTGTCGAAGGTAATTGTTCTATATCCTTATCATAGATTAGCAAAGTAGGTATTTTTCTTGGACTAGTTTGAACAAAACCATCTTCCATTCTTTCTGAAATCAATTCAACATTCTGTTTTTCTAATTCTTCTATTACTGTTTTATATTCATTTATTGTTCGACTCAAAATCATCAAACAATCTGTTGAGTAAACCATGGCAAGTGTACTTCTATCGTTTTCCCAACAATCTTCATAGACAGCAGGAAGTTCGATAAGCTGAAACTTAATTTGTTCATACATCAAAGAACCTAATTGAGGTTCTGTTGTAGTAAAAGGATAATCTCCAACAGGTATATTGGCATTTGTTAGATTATTTATTAACGTACTTTTTCCAGTATTAGTCTCACCAATAACTAAAAATTGTGGAGTTTCCTTTCTTATCTGACCAGATCTTCGAGAAGCTTTCTTAGTATGTTCAACTATTTCAATTTCCTTTAATTCTTTTCTCAGTTTATCTTTTATTCTTTTATAATCGCCAACATTCCAAGGAATTTCCTTTAGTAATCTTTTGATTTCTTTTGCTCTATCTTCACCTGTTTTTCCTTTTAGAGCATCCTTGATTTCTTCCATGATTACACTGTAAGGTTTTGGAATGTTGAATCACCTTAGCTTTTTATATTCTTACTAACTGAATATTTTTTCTTTAATAAAGATTAGTAAAAGAAAGAGAAGAAAATCAATTCTTTTTTCTTCTTGTCATTAATAGCATACTCCCTAAAAATATAACCAGAATTGTAGTTGTAGTGAAATCAAAACTGCTTTTTTCTGGAATATTGTATCCTTCAGAAATTATATAGTCCAATTCTTCAAATGGAGCTTCTATAAAATCTGTTGGGGCTTCTTCAACATTTTCTTTTATCATACTAGTAAGAATATAAGCTTTTTCTATATTTTTGCCTGTGTAATATAAATACGTAAATCTACCATTTCCAGGTACAATTGATTTTGTTATATTCCAACCATTTTCATCATATATTATCACGGAAATCCCTAAGGAGTTTGGGGATTTTGGAGTTTCAATCTTTAGTGTAAAATTATCTGGAGGAGAAATTAATTTCTTAACATCTGTACCATAATAATTGTGTTTAACATTATCTTGTGAGTAAGGAAATTCAGTTATTCTTGTACTTATTGCAAAATTAAAATCCAGATTCACAAATCCAAAAATATCATTATGAACTCCTATTTGGTCAATAGTACATGCTGTTATCCAATTTAAGTAAATTTCATTGAAAGAGATACTATATCCATTCTTCAAAAGAGCTTCTTCTAATCCTTTTGGACCATCTGATTCAATTGCCAATGAATCTGTAATTACTTCTATTCCAAATTGTTCAACCAGATAAAAGTAAAACATGTAACTTGCTCCATAAGTAATGTATGAAAGTTCTGGGTCAAAATAGAAAAGTGAAAACTCAGGATGGTCTTCAAAATGAACTGCATGATAGGAGAAATTTAATTTTCCCCAACTAGGTAAATATGTTTCATCTGAGAAGTAACCAGCATGATAAACTGAATATTCAGCTATCCCTTCTAAAACAAAATCAGCTTCATTCATATCACTATTAAATAATATTAAATGATTAAATTCATGGCAGATTATTGTTATACATTCTTCAGAAGACAATACTGGACTAACGTAAATCATTTCTCTGAAATTTGAGTACTCATGATCTAATTCATTTTCCAACAAATAATAACCTCCTCCTGATACAATAGGATATATAAGAACGGTTATTCTGGGATCCCCATCGATGTCTCCAGACAAACCATCAGGATTCCCCATAAATTCTATATTCTTAGGATAGATAGTATCATCAAATTCTTCTGCATACATTTCACTTCTAATTGTCACTGATTGCTGCCCTTCTAGAGCTATTGTTCTGTTATCAACATAGATATAACACCAATCACCTACAGCGAGTAAAGTGGCATGAATTTGTTCATATTCTCCAGAATCATAATTTAATGTCCAAAAATCTCTTTGATCACCAAAATTTTCTTGAAGTGTTAAAATCATATTTTGTGAAAAACTTGTGGTTTTGTCTTTGATGTTTGAATAAGAACTGTTAGAATTATTAAATGAAATAGTTATATTTTCAGAATTAGTTGAATAAACATTCAGAGAAACAAAAAGTAAAAGTAGAATTATGAAAATTGATAATACTTTTTTCATATAATCTATTAAATTTGGATACTAACACTAATAAATATAATTAAATTATTTTCTATCAAATTGAGTTAATATTCATGCCTTAAATTCTATTTACAACTCTTATTGTATTAATAATGAATATCATTAAAATGGCAAGGAAATTAATGTTTTTTTCTTCTCTTAAGTAATATTATAGTTCCTAAGATGAATATAGAACCGATAATGACAAAGGAATTAAATGTACTCTTTTTAGTTTCTAAATGACCTTCATAAAAAGCATAATTCAGATCAACTGAAACAACATCATCTAATGCCATCACTACACCATATTCAGATGGAGTATCTCTGGACATCAAGCTTGTTATTACATAAGCTTCTTGGATATTTTCTCCTTTGATATAAACAGAGATTTCATTAGATTTTTTTGTGTTATGGATTTGAGTCACATTCCAACCAATGTCATCTTTAACAATAATCGAAATACCTAGAGCATAAGGATAGGGATTATCTATAACAAAAGTAAAGTTATCATAAGGTGAAGAGATTCTGTTTACAATAAAACCATAATAATAATGCCTAATTTCACTTCTTTCAATAGGAAAATAGTATCCTATAGGAGTAAAGGTACTTATCTTGTAGTTTACTGATTCAAAACCATAAATTCCATCAGCAAAACTAATTTCATCAATTACGCAAGCAGTAATCCAATCTAGATAAACGTCATTAAAGGAGAGATTATAATCCTTTGAAGTTAATACAGCATCTATTGCAAGAGCTCCATCTGCAGATTGTGAAACCAAGCTTTTTGCGAAATCATGTCCAAACCTATCAACGAGATATGTCATAAATAGATATGCTTGACCATAAGATGCATCCCATAAAGTACCATACTCTCGATTGAAATAGAGAAGAGAAATTTCCGGATGATTTAAAAAAGAATTAGTAACAGCATCAGTCACCCATGAATAATAACCTGCATAATCTATTGCATAATTAGCTAAACCTTCAGTTAGAAACTGAGCTTCATCAAGCTCATAGTTATACCAGATCATATGATTGAGTTCATGAATAATAGTATGGATCGTATCATCTACACTTCTTTCTGAATCAACATAAAACATTTCTCTCATATTGGAATATGGATTATAAGGATCATCATCCTTATTGTCATAATAACCTAAAACGGAATTATCTCCATAGTTTCTGATCAAGGGAGCTAGAAATAGAGTAACGTGTGGATCTCCATCAATATCCCCTAAATTGCCATCAGGACTTCCTGCAACTTCAATAGCTTTAGGATAAATATTATCATCAAATACATCTCTTAATTGTTCACACTTATCAATTGCTTCGATCTCTCCTATTAATTCGATCGTATCGTTTGCCATGTATACATAACTCCAATTTCCTACAGCAAGTAGGGTAGCTCTCATCTGAACTAGCTCAGGAATATTAATCCAAAATAATCTCTGGTCTCCAAATTCCTCTTCTGGAAGTAGTTTAAGTTTTTTTGAAGCAGAAACGAAACTATCTACTAAATCATCGTTTGTTATTATTTGGTTTGATTGAGGGTTGGTAGAATTTACTGAAACATTTATAGTGCAACATGAGTTCGCTAAAATAAGAATAAAGACTAAAAGTAGAGTTGAAGTTCTTTTCATTATAACCTAGCTAAATTAGTTCATTGACTTTATTAAAGATTAGCAAAAATGTTTTACAGAACTCAAATAGAACCTTAAATGATTCATTCCCATACTATTCGTTATTCATCTTTGAAACTCCTATAGTACAATAAGATTTTGCTAAAAAAAGAATAAAGACTAGTAGGGAGAGATGAAGTTCTTTTCATTATAACCTAGGTGCATTGGCATTAATAAGGATAATTTTTTCAATCTTTCCAATTTTCTATAGCTTTTTCAAAATTGGTAGTAAATCCATTATGTGCTGTAAACATAATAGAGATACTCTTTAGTTTTGATATTTTTCTGATTGATTCTAATTGCTTTCTGTAATCCGAACTTAACAATCTTAAAAACGGCTGAACCATATCTTTTTTCAATCGAATTGCATCTCCAGTAAAAAGAAATTCGTTATCAACTAAGAAAGCAGAATGTCCCAATCGATGCCCTGGAGTGCTAATAGTTTTTACTTGAATTTCACCGATTACAACAGTTTCATTATCTTCTAGAAATTGATAATTATCTGGATTTTTGACTTTGGATTCTTCTCCAATATACAACTTAGCATGATCAAAAATGGATAAACCACCAGTATGATCTGCATCATTGTGAGTTAAGAAAACATGCCCAATAGATTTAGGATTTATTTTAAGCTTGATAAGCTCTTTATTTACAACTTTGGCTGACATTCCTGTGTCTATTATAATTCTTTCAGAGCCTTTACTATAGACATAACAATTAACTATACCATTTTTGATGACGGAAATACTTTCTGAAATCTTTCCCGTATCATATGGTGTGATGTAAGACATATACCAAGTGACTATAAAGAAAATTAATAATAGAAATACAATAACACAGATTATTAGAATATAATACCATTCCATGAGTATCAAAAACTAAATCTTTTGTAACTATATTATGCTTTCGTAAAGAAAGAAGTTTAGAAATTAAACTTCATAAACCATGGTTTGTAATCTTCGGGGACCTTGAACTTCGAATCGTTTTCAAACATATCTTTCAGTTCGAAGAAAATTTCAGGATTGTTGACTTTCGATATTTTATCAGCTAGTTTATCGAAAAACTCTAAACCAAGTTTCTCAAGGTTTTTCAAATCACCACAAACTCCCCATCTTTCCCAAGCTCAAACGTCTACCTTATTCAAGCTAGCTAGATCCATTATTAGTTTCTCAAATACGAAATGTTGTCCTCTCCATTCACCAATGCCGAAGTTTTCTGGTTTAACTTTTCCTTTTCTGAATTCCTTCCAAGTTCGACCAGCGCCTAAGAATTGATCATACGGTAAATCAGTAGTATTGATTGTCATGTTACAAGCTTTTTTCATTATATCGTCAATTTGTGGATCAACCATGTGCCATTGATTGTCTTCATTATTCCAATACTCACAGATATAATGATCCTCAAACCTTTCCATTTCAGGAGGGAAGAAATATTTAGCTGCTCCACTTCTTACTCGAGCTGAAATTTCTTTATGTCTTAACATTGAGACTAGAAGCAAAGCAAAATCTCGACAATTTCCCACAACTCTGTTTATCTGTTCTCTAGGTTCTATAAATGAGGTTTCCTCGATTGAAAAATATTTTTTAAGTTTTTCTTCAATATTTCTCATATTCAATTCTTTATTTGGATCTCTTCCTAAATCTATAATATCTTGTAGAGTAATCCCATAGTTCTTTTTGTCCTTAATCCAAAAAATGTGATTGAAAGTATTCTGAACAATCTTGCACAATTCTGGTATTGAATCTGGTAAATCCTCATAATATTTTACAAATTTCCCTGGATCACTTATTTTACTTTGTTTTTTATAAAACTCCAACATTTCATCTTGCATTGATACCACCAATATTTTCTCAGAAAATTAAATTCTTGAGTTTTGAAATAATTAGTAGAATTCATTATATAAAGGTTAACAGTTTTCATTATTTTGCAAACAGTGAGTCCAACAACCTACCTTCTTGTATATGAGACAATATTGGAAGAGCCTACATTTGCTTCCACTGGAGCAGGGTTTACTTCGAGTGGAAATTTAAGAGATATATTGTTCTTGCCATTGTAGACTCTGGTGTACAAAGTATTGATTATAGAGAGATGCATATTTTCCTTGTTGGGCTAAAAGTTCCTCATGTGTTCCTTCTTCAACAACTTCACCATATTCCATCACAATAATTCGATCAGCATTCACAATTGTTGATAAGCGATGGGCTATGATTATAGCTGTTCTATCTTCAAGTATTTTTTCTAGCGCTTCTTGAATCATTGCTTCAGTGTAAGCATCCACACTTGAGGTTGCTTCATCTAAAATCAGGATTTTGGGATCTAAGAGAATTGCGCGTGCAAAGCTAATTAGCTGTCTTTGCCCTGCAGAAAGGTCACTTCCTCTTTCACCAATTTTTGTTTCTAAACCATCTGGTAATCGTTGCACAAATTCACTAGCTTGAACAATATCTAATACTTGCCAGATATCCTCTTCTGTAACATTTTCTCTTCCATATTGAATATTATCCCTAATCGTACCAGGGAATAAATAAACATCTTGTTCTACTTTTCCAATTTGGCTTCTATACGATTCTAATGTATAATTGCGAATGCTCTGTCCATCGATAAGAATATCTCCACCTTGATATTCGTAGTAACGAGAAAGTAAAGCAACTAAAGAAGTCTTACCTGCACCCGTATGTCCAACTACGGCAAGTTTTTCTCCTTTATGAATTGAAAGATTTAGATTTTCGAAAACCACATTATCTTGATCATACCAGAAGTTTACGTTTTCAAATTGTATCTTGCCTTTGAGTTCATCAATAGGTTTAGCATTAGGTTTTTGTTTGACAGTTGGTTCACTATCTATTATACTTAGGACACGTTCAAAAGCTGCCATTCCTGCACTTAATTCAGGGAAGAATGTTGCTAATTGCATAACTGGTCTGAAGAAATTTTCGAGATATAATATGAAAATTATCATTGTTCCAACTGGTAAATTCATGCTTATTCCAAAATACAGTACAACACAGAGGATAACTGAAGTGACAGTATTGAGCAATGGTCTCCAGAAATGAGTTGTTGCTGTTAAACGCATCCACGAACGGAAATAGTTCTCATTAATTTCTTCAAATTGATGAGCAATACTAAGCTCTTGACCGAAACTTTTGGATATCTGTATACCTTCAATTGCCTCGACCATAGCTGAATTTACACTACCAATAGCTTCTCTGTAAGATTTACTCACTCGTTTTGCAAGATTACGGAGTGCAAGCATTAGCAAGAATAGAACAGGGATTGCAGCAAGAGTAATTAAAGCCAGTATGTAATTGAAGTAGAAAAGTATACCAAGAGTGCCGAATGCAATTACAAGACTACCAACTGTATTACTAATGAGTACAGCAGTGTTACTGAAATCTAAAGTATCATTTACTACAATACTGTTAAGTTTCCCGCTCATATGCTCATCAAAGAAAGTCATGTCTTGTTCTTGCAATTTAGTGAAGAGATCAAGACGTAAATCCTCTAAGAAATATGGTACATATTTTCCTGATTGTACTTGCTGCATTGAGAATGCACCCCAGTTGACTAAATACAGCAGCAAAAATCCCACAGAGGCTATTATAGTCAAATTATAACGAGGATCAGTTAGGATTAACTCATCGGTGACAAAACCAACTAGCAGAGGAGCTGTGATTGCTGCAATAGCTTGAAAAACTATGAATAGAGCAATTAACAGAATATTCTTTCTATAAGGTGCAATACGTTCTATGAATCTTTTGAAAAGTTCTCTATCTTTATACTGTCGTTCATCTTCTTGTCTCAGAGAGCTTCTGAATAAGCCCATTTAGTTAACCTCCTGTGCAACATATCCATCGTCCAATTGTTTTCCGAAAACCTTTCTGTAATCTTCAGAACGTGTTAATAGATCATCATGTTCTCCCTGAGCTACTATTTCCCCCTTCTTCATCACTAAAATCAGATCTGATGTACGAATACTATGTAATCGGTGCGTGATTATCAAATTAGTACGACCTTTCAGAATATTCTTGATTGCTTTGCCTATTCTCTCTTCAGTTTCACTGTCTATAGAACTCATAGAATCATCGAGTATCAGAACATCAGGATCTGTAAGAAAAGCTCGAGCTATTGCTATACGCTGTTTTTCTCCTCCAGAAAGAGTCATTCCTCTTTCTCCGACAATTGAATCGTAACCTTTATCGAAATTGTTTATGAAATCATGAGCATGAGCCAGCTTAGAAACTTCTATAACATTTTCTTTTGACGCTTCAGGAATGCCAAATTTGATGTTTTCCTCTATAGTTTGAGAAAATAGATAGATATCTTGTTCAACTAAGGATACTTGCTGACGAACCATTTCTAGAGGATATTCTTGAATTGGTTTTCCATCTAGTAAAATTGTTCCTTCTTGTGGATCATATAATCTTAACAAAAGCTTAGCTAAAGTTGTTTTCCCACAACCTGTTGGACCAACTAATGCTACAGTTTGATTAGGTTTGATTTTAAAGGTTAAATTCTTTAGAACATGAGGATTCTTGGGATTACCATTGGGATAAATAAATGAAACATTTTGAAATTCAATTGCACCTTTGAAGACATTAGAATAGTTAGTTTTTTTAGCAGGTAAAAGTTCAACTTCCCCAATTGAGAGGATAGAAAACAACCTCTCGCTAGCTCCGAAACCTCTAATCATATCCCTTGTAGCCCAGAAAATCATCTGTGTGGGATGAATGAGAGCAATGAGTAGAAGTAACACAGCTGTTAATTCTCCTATAGTCATACCATTATTTCTGATTAGTATTGTCCCAAATACTACAGAAACACCAATAGCGGCAAAGAGAGTTAGTAAGGGATAAAATCGAGCTTGAATTCTTATTTCCCCTAACCTATTGTCTCTGAATGCTTGAACAGTTTTTCGAAATTTTTTATATTCTACTTCTTCTGCACAAAATGATTTTGCAACTTGAACACTGTTTAAACTCTCTTGTAAAGAAACTGCAACATCTGCATGTTTTGTTAAAGATGCTTTTGAATAGGGGAGTAAATGCTTACGATATCGTAGCACAAAATAAACATATAATCCCAAAAAAGGTATTGTAAGCAAAGCCATTCTATAATTAAATGTCTGAATTTGTATCAGAGTAACAATTGTTTGAATGAAGGGGTATACATAAAATGAACCATGCGCTATCAACGTATTAACTACACGCAAATCATTTGTAGCTAAAGCTAGCAAATCCCCAGTTTTAATTCTATCATGAAAACTCAGAGGTTTATTTTGAACATTTTCGAAGAACTCTCTACGCATCGATTGCTCAGCTTTAGAACCTAATTGGTGTCCAATCATCCAAGTAACATATTCAACTGTATTTCTGAGGAAGTAAAATCCTAGAAGAATTAACATAGTAATTACGAGACTTTGAGAAAAATCTTTGAGTACAATAGAATCAGTTAGATCTCCAATACGCATTGGAATAATCGTTCGAGTGTAGGTAACAGAAACTATCCCTATGAAATTTAGAATAAAGAGAGTTTTATGATTCAGTACATGAACAAAAAACCACTTGACATAAGGATTCTTTGTTTTTGATTCTTCGCTTATGGCCATACATCTTCCTCTATTAAAGATATATTGAGTTGATAAATGCTATTTTAAAAGTTTGTTAAATTATCACCTCATCATAACATCAAATGTAGCTAAAGAAATTTTGTAAGATTTGAGTAGATATTTTCTTAAGTGTTTATACATTCAGCACAGGGAGGAGGTAAAATTATGTATATTGATACTCATTTACATTTATGTAATCGTTGGTGTGATGACATCCGTCGTCCAAAAGCTATTTCAGACATAGCTAAAAACAAAATAATAACTTGGGCACAATCCTGGGATATTCCTTCCTATATGGATGCTCTAGAATACTCAAAAGAGTCAGAGTATATTTTTCCTGCATTTGGTGTTTTACCTTGGGAAGCTTATGATTACAAGGATAGATTTGATGAAATAGCCAAACTCTGTGAAGAAACTTTAATGTTGGGAGAGATTGGCTGGGATGAAAAGAATGCTCAAGATAAAAGAAGCATCCCTTATCAGATATCTATGCTTGAAGTATTTCTTGAAGCAGCTGAAAAACATAACTTAATCATGAATCTTCATTTTCGTGGAGGATTGGAGAAAAAAGGATTTGAGCTATTGAAAAGCTATAATGCAAAGAAAGCCATAATTCATTCATACTCAGGACCATCAGCATTGATAAAAGAGATAAATGACCAAGGGTTCTACATCTCATATGGTTCTTCAAGATTTGATCCATCAAAGACCCCTCAACAAGACTACTATAAGAAAAGAATTTCTGAAGTTCATGAGGATTTGTTGATTTTAGAAATAGATGTTCTAGAACGTGACAAGAAGTTTAGGCCACCATCAGAGGTATTTCCAAGAATAATACAATCAATTGCAGATATAAGAAATACAACTCCTGAAGAAATCGAAGCTATGAACCAAAGGAATGTTTTGAGATTAATAGGTGATGATCCCAAATTGGATGATATGAGAAAATTACTTAGCTAAATATTCTCATATAATCACCTTACTATTTTTATATCAAAATCTGATTGTTAATCTATGTCCCTTAATCACAAATTAGCACGTTGTGGAGTATATTGTGGTCAGTGTAGAGCCTTTACAGCTGAAATAACAGATCTTGCTACTAAATTCAAAGAATGGGTTGTTAAAGATTATTCCTGGTTAAAGGAAGTAGATGATTCTTTTGATTATGATAATTTCATTAAAGGATTGGATTGGTTCATGAATTCTTCATGTTCAGGATGTCGAGATTCAACAGAAAAATGGTGTGAAGTTAAAAAATGTGAAAAAATCAAGGAAAATACTATTGATAATTGTTTAATTTGTGAGGATTTTGCAAAATGTGAACATACTGATTATCAAAGGAAAAGATACTCCTACCTTTTTGATTATATTGAATTCGTAAAGAAAGAAGGATTCGATAAGTTCCTTGAAGAAGAAGAAAGGAAAGCTGAAGAAGGAGTAAGAATCCAAGATATTAGAGATTACTAATTTATTGAACGAGTTTTTTTATTTTCTTTTTCTCCAATATACAATCACAATTAATCCAATTAGTGTTGGAATAATCAACTCATAACTTGCTTTCTTGGTTTTAATTTCGAAGGCATCTTCAATAGTTGTTGTTATAATATCATTATCAAAAGAAACACACTCAAGTTTTACATTATCATCAGTTACTGTAATATTCACATAATGATATTTTGCGAAGTAAACGTCTCCATCAATTGCATAACTTGTTGATGATGGAGTATATAATGGAGCTCCTGATCCACCAGTAGCGATATGTGTTATTCCTTCTCTTGTTGTTCTATAGTAGTAATGATCATGTCCCGAAAAAGCAAGATCAACACCATATTCAGTAAGCATAGATTCAAGCACAGTTCGAACTGCGAGAGCGTCTTCAACTCTACCTTCACTCCTAACAGAATAACAAGGACGATGGAACATTGCAACAACAAATTTATCCACGTTCATTTCTAAATCGCTTGTTATCCAATTTTTCTGTTCTATAGTTAGATCTAACTCACCATGATTCCAATATTCTTCAGTATTGATAACAATGAAATGAATTTGATTAAAATCAAAACTATAAAATCTCTCATTCCCTGGCATTTCAACATTTTTCATATATGTAGAGAAATTGCTTTCTATAGGTCCATAGGAACCATCAGGAAGACTATGAGTATATATTTCATGATTACCTACAGCATAATAAAGCTGAACATCATTTTGAATTGCAATATCAATATCTTCATAATATCTATCCCATTCATCTTGTTCTCCACCATGTAGAACCATATCACCAGAATGAAGAATGAATTCGAGGTTGGGATTATTCTCAACTACACTCTCGAAAACTTTTCTTCTAATACTGTTTGTTGAATTTTCTTCCGAATTTCTTGAATCACCTAAAGCAATAAAATACCATGGTTCAAAAGATTCATCTTCAGCTTTTACAACAGTACTTCCTAAATGTGTAATTATAGGAAATAGAGCAAATAGAAATAACAAAACCATAGATAAAGTAATCATTTTTTTCTTCATTTCTTTTCACAACTATTATATTCAAGAAAGCAATATTTGAAGATATATCAAAGTTTCTCTAAAACAAGCTTATGTCGATTATCCTTTTTTGTGATTAAAAAGTGAAAGAAAATTAAAATTATTTTCTTTTTCTAAAAACCACTAAAATAATACTAAAAACAGTGACTGCCATCAATACTTCTATAAATGGAAATGGTAGTAATCCGGATTTAGCAATCTTAATTTCTTGAGGAGCAAACTCATATTGACTATTACTAGCTGTATCCTTTTCTATAGATCTTAGAATAAAGCCTGTAGTAGCATCATAGTATACTTCTACTTCACCAACATCGTCGAAACCCACAACAAAAGTATTGGAATACTCTACTTGAATTGCATCGTATGATGTTCCATCAGGAGTGTTAATTGTTGGATTATTGCTGACTGTACCATCTACTGTTTCAAAATTAATTGTGTCTCCAACGTTTGCTTTGGGAGAAATTGCTAAAATTGTATAAGGAAATTCATTAAGTATTGCAGTATCAATAGTAGAAGCTTTATTCATTAGTATATTTACTTCATCATACTTGGGATCAGCAACATCTAAATCTCCATATTTTATTGAGTATGACCCTATGTTTATTTGAGCATTATCAAGGTCTGTAAATTCCGAGAATTTAGTTTTATGAAGTAATGTCATCTCTGTTGTATATGTAGAATTAGAGAGTATCAATTTTGCTACACCTAATAATGTAGTTCTATTATGCTCAAAAATTAAGCTAGTATAGGTGAAAGTAGTGAATGGAGCTATATCAAAAACATTGGGATCTAATAATTCTGTAGTTACAGAAATTGCCACTATATTCAGTGAAATATCAGTTGCATTAAAGATGTCATCCACAGAAATTTCTATATTAGCAGTATGAACATCTGAATGTGTTGTGTTTGAAAAAAGCATTTTTCCTTTTACATAACTTCCTACTGTTACTTCAAGCTGATCAGGTGCAACAAGACCTTGAGTATAATTGGAAAGCAACAATGAAAGAAGTAGTAAGTTTAGTATTAGTATTGATATTGTTTTTGTTTTTCTTTTCATGATGTTAATATGTAATTAATATCCATTAAATTAAGTTTGTGTAAAAATAAAAAGAGAAACAAGGCTCTAAGACCTTTTTCTTCTTATTACAAGAACAGCAGCTGCTAGGATAGGAATTGCAAGTAATGCAACTATGGATAGTCCTAAACCAGTAGTGTCATACATTCCGACAACTGGATCATGAATTAGTTTCATTCCATCTCCATAGTTAGGATAAACCAATTGTAAATTTATGAATTCTAAACCAAATTTGTATCCTTTTCCATACATTTCATCTAGTCCATAACTGGTTGCAGTTGTAGTACATGTAATTGTTTCTACATAAGTACCATTTTCATCAAATACATCAGCTTCAGGTGTCCAAGCAAAATAAGCATAAGGTCTTTCTCTATCATCTCTAAATTCTATTCCATCTTGTTTTGGATCTTGTGTTCGATTAGTTCTTGGTTCTTCTAATCCTTCAGGCTTGATATTCTCTTCTGGTTTATTTACTCTCTCTCCAGTTCTGATTCGATGTTTATATTGAAGTTCATGGACTTTAATGTTGAAAATTAAACCTACTGCTCCAGGAGTGAAATTCCAATTATCTACAATAATATCAAATTTCACTTCTTGCAATCCTTTTGTTTTATAAACAATTGTTGTATCATTCAATTTCTTTGTTACTTCTATTTCTTCCAAATATATATGATATTCAAATGAAATTGTAGCACCATTATCTAATTGGGATGAAGTTTGTGTTACTGAAATCTCATCTTCTAGAGTATCATTAACTGTTAAAGTCCAGGTTATAGAACTATCAACTAGATTGTATACTTTTCCACTTGTTAATTCAGTTCTACTATCAACAATAAGATCATCACCAAACAACTCAGCTATATGATAGAATCCAATATGGAAAAGAGCTTGTCTTTTAGGTTTGTCTGTACTGTTTGTTTTCCATATAAATATATCTGGCTTTCCAGAATTAAGCTTCACAGTTACATAAGGAGTAACAATAAAAACTGATCCTTCTCTATTCTCTACTCCTGTTCCTGTACTAGGAACTGCGTAAGCTGGAGTAAGAGCAGAGACTAAAAATATTGTTAGCAAACTTGCTACTAGAAATTTTTTGCTCAATTGCAATTTATCACCAACAAAATATTGAAAACCATACTATATGAAAAGTTGCAATGCAACTTGATTGAGACGCTAAGCAACATAATGAAACGAAATGAAACGAAATGAAACGTAAAATTAATAATTTATTTATTCAATAACTGCAATTCCATCATCTGTCAGATATACAACATAGGTTCTTCCAAATTTATCTCTTCTAATTAATCCCTTTTCTTCTAAGGGGACTAGGTTTCTTGATATCTTCGATTTAGAATAACCTGTAATGTCACATAATTCCTTTTGAGAAACTTTACCTTTTCTCTCAAAGACAATCCTAATTAAAGATCTTTGATTTTCTGTAAGAAGAGTAGCTCCCATTTTCTTCATTGCTTTTTTCTCTCGATGTCTTATCAACCAAGAAATTCCGCTAATTCCAAGAAAGATGCCCACCAAAATACCAGCCAAGAACATAGCAAATTTAGAATCAAAGAAACCTATTTCATCTTCTGGGATAATAGGTTCATCAAACCTTACAATGAATAAAGGATTCGAAGATTGAATGAGATTTTCATGATTCCATGAGATTTCTATTCTATTTTGAATAAGAACTTGAGTGGCATTGTTTGGATGGAAAGAATGAGTTGTATCTTCGAATTCATGTATAAAACTCCGTTCAGGTAACTTTATTGTCATTCTGTAATTCTGAGTTAGATGTGAAATTGTTGAATAGAATTCAAAGGAGTAATAAGATGGAATATCCTCTAAGAGTTTTAGTGAGTAATCGAGATTACAATTCAGTGTGAAGGAAGCTGTATCATTCTCATCTAGAGAATTTCGGAAATATACTTTAACTAGATTTGATGTATTGGTTATAACATTCCAATCATAATTTAAGGTCCCTTCACCATCCTCAACAATTAGAGTATTAAGAGAATAATTCAACCACAAATCGATGGAACCTATTGTAGTGTTCTCTGTATTTTGAACCACGAAATTTTCACTCGAAGAGATTATAGAAATAGAGTAAATATCAATCTCTGTCTGATGTGATTTTATCATCATAGAAGACGGAGAAAAATGGATAATATCATGATTACTTACAGTCTGGTTTACATTGAAAGTGAAAATAGCCAATAAGAGTGTAATGCTTATAAGAATTTTTAGTTGTAAGGCTTTAGATTGCAAGTTAAAAAGTATTGTAAATCCTACTAAAAAAGAATTTCCATATAGGGATTACTAGAAACTTCTTTTAAATTTTGGAGTTTATTTCCCTTCTATTATATTTTTTATTACTTTGGCAAAATCTTTTGCACCAGGTAAGTGATGCATGTAGCTAAAATCTGGGACTTGGACATATGTGCTACTCTTAATAAATCCATGAATCAATTTTGATTCATCTTCAGTATGCATTGTTTCTTCAACTGCTCCGATTATCCATGTAGGGGTTTTGATTTTTTTATAATCTTCAGTTGCATCCCACCAAGTTAAGCATTTAGTTTTCTTATATCGCATTGCACTTGCGTTCTGCATGTATTCCTTGTAAGCATCACGCTGAGGTCCTTCAGGCATAACTAAAGTAAGCCATAATTTTCCTATAGTTTTCAACAACCAGTTTATTAAGAAAGAGGGAGTAAACTTCGACATATAAATGAGTTTAGAAGGTAATATAGGTGTTCTAATTATTCCTACCATTATAGTTCCAATAGGATCTATCATTTCTGCAGCTAAAGCTCGTCCAACATACAGAGTTGCAGAACTAGCAGCAATGATGAATGTCTTTTTCTGATCCAAATCTAAATTTTCCAAAGTATCTTTGATATCTAATCCTGATCTATTCATATCTCCTTTATGACTCCATTTTACCCTCGAAGTACTCTTTTCTCTGGTTTCAAGAACATAAAGGTTAAAATCTTCATACAACTCATCCCAGAGATCATTCCAGGACATAGGTAATGATGCATAACCTGGGATATAAAAAATATTGTACCCCTTAGGTTTCTTTGTTGTATAGTAAACAAGCAATTCAGCTCCATCAGAAACAGGTACATATACTTTTGTTGATTCTTTGTAGAATAATTCTTTCTTTGGTGATAACTGATTCTTCATGGAATTCATTGTTGGAAAGCATCATATAGAAGTTATATAAAAATTATTAGGAATGAATTTTATTTTATAATATTTCTTCTTCTATAATTTTTTTAAGCATAATAGTAAATTCATCAACCCCAGGTTTCATATGAATAAAATCATAACTAGGAACATCTAATATTTTACTGTTTTTTATCAATTGATTTACTTTGTTTACTTCTTCAAATTTATGATATTTATCACCTGAAGTCCTGATTATATAAACTGGACAATTTGTTTCAGAGAAATCTTCAGTAGCATTCCAGTCATGTAAACTTTTACATAGCTTCCATCTTCGAACATCAACATTCTTAATCCTTTCATAGAAAATTTGTTTCTGGAAACCATCGGAAACTCTCTTCTTCAGATATATTCTAGCAACCATTTTCCCCACTGGATCTAGTAAGAAAAGTGGTAAAGGAAGTATTAGTTTGATTATCAAACTAGGACTTCTTGGTATAGTAGCTGGTCCTGTGAAAAAACAAAGGAGGGGATTAACCATCTTTTGACTTATACAATGTGATACATAACTAGCTCCACTGCTAGAGGCAAAAAATATAACTTTTTTTTCATCTATTCCGAGATAATGTAATGCTTCAGTAATATCTAATGCAATTCTTTGAGTTGAACATTCACTTTTTTTTGTTAACTTATTAGTAGGTTTATCTCTTGGATCTAACACAATAAGGTTAAATTTCTCATGCAATGCATCCCAAAAATCTGACCAAGGAAAAACACCAGAAGCAAAACCTTGAACGAAGAAAAAGACTAAATTCCCCTTTTCTTCAAAATTAATCGAATGATAACAGAAAATTTCCTCTCCATCTGACATTAAGATATATTCTTTGTTAGAGTTATTAACGAAAGTTCTTTCTTGAACATAATTTTCATCGAAGTTATAGGAATTACCACCCAGCATAGTGCATCATATCTTTATCTTGTTATCATCGATTCCAGTTTTTGTTTAATCAACATGTGGGAAAAGTGTGATCTGAAAGCTTTTAACTCCTGTAGAATTAAAAACACATGGAGAGAGTTCCCATTTCAATACTTCATGAATCTTAACTTTCTTTCTAAGCTCACCTTCGATTTTACTATAGTATTTCTGATTATTAGCATCAGTAAATAGTAGGTCATACTCTATGTCAGAAGATATGAATTCATCAAATCTTTCAAAAACTTTCTTGAGAGCTCCTCCGAATCCCATTCCTGCACCTATACTTTGAGGAGGAGAATCTAATACAATGTGAAATAGAGGTTTTAAGCTCATAACTTTGGACATAATATTCAAAGATGCTTTCTTTTGAATTTTACCTGTCTTAAATAAACCTTCAAATGAAGGCGAAACTCCAACAGTGAGAGTTTGAGTTTTCATTACATCTAATTCAGATATTACTTCAGGAACTGTCTTTCCTTTGTTTAACAGTTTAATTGCATTGTGTACTAAAGCTCCTTGACTTGCTGTACTCAAACCACATTCGTAAAGTGTGATTTTAACATCTTTTCCTAATTGTTTTGCTGCAACTTTAGTTGAATTATATTGATTAGACACAGTTGGAGATACACCAATGTAGAATATTTCATCAAAATCTTCTTTGGTTCCTTGTTCTAGAATATCTAATGCATCTTGAGGACTTGCTATTGTCGTTTTTGGAAATTCTTTCATTCCAGATAATGATTTCATAAATTCATTTCTATCTATTTCAGAAAGCTCTTTGAGAGCATCATCACCAAAATAAACCTTGCTCTCTATAACACCAATCTTTTCTTTTTTTACTAAATCTGATGGAAGACTGGCATGAGAGTCTGTAACAATTTTAACTTTCATAGACGTTATAATATTGAGGACTATAAAAATTTTTAGAGTATATTACTTCCAATTTATTATAATTCTTTTTGTAGAAAAAACAAATCACCCATAAAATTTAAGAAAAAGAAGCACTAAATTTAGTTCTATGAAGCTAATTAAAATTATTTTAGGAATTCTGCTTTTTGTAGTTCCTATTGGATTTCACTTAACATCCACAGGTTTCTTTATGATGGCACCAATAGGTGCTTTAGCTACTGATAGTGGAGATACTAGTTTTGCAGTTCATACTTTCAAATGGTATTCAGATGGGGGAAGAGTAGAATATATTTTGGACTGGGAAAATGCTGCAGAAATCTGGGCTTCGTTGTGGATGATGCAAATAGAATTTCTTGATACTGATATGTCTACTACAGGTGTTTTTACAGTAATCATTTTATTTGCAATTGCACTTTATGTTTTCCTATCTTTCTTTAATGATAAGACTATATCTTTAGTTGCTGATATAATAATGATAGCTTGTGCAATAATGGCACTTATAGCATTCTTAATTGTAACCGATGACTTTGGAGTAATTTTTGATACTAATATACCTATTTTTGCAATTGCTGGTGGAATCTTAGGTTTGATTGGATTATTTTACAGCTTGAAACAGAAAAAATAATTCCATTATTTTTAATGATATATATGCTCTTCTTCATATATTTTTGGTTTAAATATTTTTGATGTAACAAACACAAAAGGTAAACAGAATGCTAGAGTTAAACCAACTAATGCAAAAAGCATGAAATAAAAGTTAGCATAAGGTATTGAATGATAACAGGAAATTAAATTATTTGAACATAATTGTTGAATTATCGCATCAACAGTTAACCAGAGGAAGAAAATTCCTATTGCTGAAAAAAATGAACCCCAAGCATAGATTGGAACTTTCTTATTCCACTGTGTTTTTCCAGGTATCATTTTATTTTTACCAAATAAACCTTTGAAAGCTGGTATTAGATAAAATGGTGCAGTAAGACTTCCAAATGTTAAGAAGAAAGGAACATGCCAAAGTTTTAGTGGGAAAGTAGCTGATTTCATAGAATAAAGTGTAGTTGCAGTTATTGTTGCGAAATAAATGATAAATGTAAAAGAAACTATTACAATTAACCAAAGTTGACCTAAGAACCATGCTCTAACTAATGGTACTTTTAGGAAATAAAGAATTGTATAAATTATTCCCAGAAAGTAGAATGAAGTTGCAGCTACAACAAGTAAAGAAGAAAAGACTATATCGATTGCTTGTCTGAGTTTCATTTTCCTTTTCAATACATTTTTTATTAAATTTCCAGTATGATCAGACATTGCTCCAGATTGTCCTGTAAACCATCTGAAAAGTTGACTGATTTGATGTGGCATGGTTTCAGGAACAAGAGAGTGTGATCCGATCTCATCCAAAAAATAACCTTTTTTGCCTTCCATAATGAGTTTAATAGAATGGTCAAAATCTTCAGTCATTTGCCCTTCAGGAAGAGGATAACCATATTCTCTTCTGAAAACAGCTGTTGAACCACTGTAAAGCACAGTCCCTATTTTCCTTCTGGCATTTTCTGAACAAAATGTTTGCATCAAAGACATAGCTTCCCAGACATGTAGAAGATTCGTTACATTCCTGAAACCGAATTTTGCTTGAATAAAAGCGAATTCTGGGTATTGTTCCATTATTGCAACAAATTTAGCAAGAATATTTTTATCAGGTATATGATCTACATCAAAAAAAACCAGTAGTTCACCATCAGTTTTTGGAATAACTATGTTAACCATATGAGCTTTAAATCTATCATTAGGTTCATAGTAATAGGTAAATTTGTGCTTGTTAGTGACTTCTTCACACTTAGCTCTTAGTGTCTCATTAGGACTATCATCAGCTACCCACAAGTCAAAATGTGTGTATGATTGTTTACTAAAGCCTATTAATGTATCTTCCAAAACTTGATGTTGAACATTGTGAATAGGAACAATTACACTAACTTTTGTTTTTCCAGTTATTTTCTTCAAATCATAGGGTTCTTCTCCTACTTTTAGCACTCCATCTATTAGCTGAATTGCAAAATAAAGTGCAAAGAAGAATCCAATTACTTCAACAATGAGAGCAATAATATTTAGTACTTGACCTCCTGCTCTCAGTTCATTATCAAAATCTCCAATGATATTAACTAAAGACCAAACAAAATAAGCTATGATAAATATATAAATAATATAACCTACTGTGTGATTTAATTTGCTCCATAGCTTCTTATTGGTCATGTATTTGCTCAATACACTAGGTTATTTAAATTTTAATAAATGATATCAAAAAAAATCAAGTTATCTATCTAAAAAAATTAAAAATATAAATAACCAATTCTAATGTTGTTCTAATGTCAGTTCCAGAAGATCATCCAAGAGCAGAATCACTGAAGGTAAGAGAGAAAATAATCGAAGGAATGCACCAAAGTATTGTAGCAGAAGCTGGTTTAATTGCTCATGGTAGAGGAGAAGCTTTTGATTATATTATTGGAGAAAAAACTCCTGAATTCGCGGTTAAACAACAAGAAGCAGCTGTTGCTTTACTTTTATTAGCTGAAAAACCAGTAATAAGTGTAAACGGGAATGTAGCAGCTTTATGTCCTAAGGAAACAGTTGAGTTCTCAAAAATAGTTGGAGCATCAATTGAAATTAATCTTTTTTATAGAAAATCTGAAAGAGAAAAAGCTATAGAGGAAGTACTAAAAGAAGCAGGTTGTGATGAGATTTTAGGGATTGACCCAATATATCATACTTACATAACCGAATTGTCTCATCTTAGAAGAATTGTTGATAAAAGGGGTATCTTTTCAGCTGATGTTGTTTTTGTACCCCTAGAAGACGGTGATAGAACTATGGCATTAAGAAAGATGGGGAAGAATGTTATTTCTATTGATCTAAATCCTTTGTCTAGAACTTCTCTATGGTCAAACATAACGATTGTAAACAATCTTATTAGAGCATTTCCTGAGATGATAGAAACAGCTAAGAAACTCAAGGAAAAAGATAATCTTGAATTGAAGAAAATAGTAGCTGATTTCAATAACTTTAATTCTTTGAAAAAGACATTATCAGTGCTCTCCAAAGGACTAGATAATTTAGCAAAAGGAGAACTAAAAGATCCTACAAGAAAATTGAGATAGATAAACAAAATCTAAAGTGAGAAGAATGAAGAAAAAAATAACAGTAAAAGATTTTGCCAGTATGAAGGAGGAAGGTGAAAAAATATCTATGATTTCAGCTTATACTTATCCAATAGCTAGAATATTAGATGAAGTTGGAATAGATTCTATTTTAGTTGGAGATTCCTTAGGAATGAATATCTTGGGGTATGAAAATACCCTTAATGTAACTTTAGAGGATTCAATCAGACACACTCAAGCTGTAGCTAGAGGTGCAAAAAGAGCTCTAGTAATAGGAGATATGCCGTTTTTATCCTTTGGGGTAAGTGTTGAAGAAGAAACTAAAAATGCCGGAAAATTGGTTCAGGAAGGAAATTGTGAAGCTGTGAAGCTAGAAGGAGGAAAGGAGAGAATAGATGACATCAGAGCTATAAAATCGATTGGTATTCCTGTTTTAGGTCATATAGGATTGACTCCTACATACATCAACATGTATGGAGGTTATAAGGTTCAAGGGAGAGAAAGTAAAGATGAAGAAAGATTACTCAAGGATGCCAAGTTACTAGAAGATGCTGGAGTTTTTGGAATTGTTTTGGAAGCTATTCCTTGGAAATTAGGAAAGAAAATAACTGAAGAACTAACAATACCTACAATAGGGATAGGAGCTGGAGAATTTTGCGATGGGCAAGTTTTAGTTATTGATGATTTAATTGGTTTAAGTCACATAATTAAACCAAAGTTTGTCAAGCATTACGCAAATACACAAGAAATAATTCAAAAAGCAGTTAAGACCTACATTGAAGATGTTAAAGAGACAAAGTATCCCTCAGAAGAATATAGATACGATTAGATTTACAATTTTCTTACAGTTTTAAAACAGATTTCTTCTTCTCTTAGATCATCTATTTCTGGAAGATATGATGGTTTATCGTAAAGAATGAAGACACCATTTCCTAACATGATTTGACTAATTAAGACATCTTCTTCTGAGTTTTCTTCATAAATATCTATTATTTCAGGAGTAACTAGTAGAGTTCCTAAGCTGAATTCTTTTGACATTTTTGCAAAATTACTAATGGTTGGTTCATTGATTATACAATCTACAAAATGATTTCCAACAACATTGATTTTTTCTTTCCATTCCTTATTCTTAATTATCGATTTTGTTGCTATCTCTCCAAAAGTAGCTGTTGCTATTTTATACCCATTTTGAACGATGTTTTCAGCTTTTCCAATAAAAGGAGCACCTTCCTTTGATCTAAATTCCCATCCTCCTTGGTAAAGAGATAATATGTCTCCTAGTCCCCCACCTTCATTTATTTCTGCAATATGAGCAATGCCATACAGAGTTTTTTCTTCCAAATTTATGTCCAATAAATCATTTAACGCGAAAGAACATCCAAGAGCTCCTGAAGCACTAGCTCCAAAACCACAAGAAAGAGGAACCTCAAAATCATGATATATTGAGATACTATAATCATTAGCATTTGTAGGTTTCATTAGAGTAAGAAATTGGTTGAGTACATTGTTGGTTACATTAGCAATATCAGATGATACTTCATTATCGTTAAAATAGAAATGATTCTTTTTGTCGTCTGAAAATTCTACTTTTATTGTTGTTCCTCTAGAAATTGAAAAACCTGCTCCTCTTGATCCTCTGAATAATGGATCAAGATGCTCATCGTGTATTGTAAAGAAACCTGTTATATGTGAAGC
>JAEOTE010000086.1 GCA_016839945.1 Candidatus Heimdallarchaeota archaeon
ACAAAATCCTTTTTCACTAAAGTTAAGGAAAGGATTCTACCATCTGATATAATTCATCTTACACACAAATATGACAAATTGTTTCTTGAAATTGTTGAAGAAGAAAAGGAGTTTTTTGGTTATTAGAAGTAAAATTCTCCATTTTTCTTTAAAAAAAGGATAAATCGATAAGAAACAGATTTAAAAAGGTATTTCACCCAGTTTTTTTGTGAGCTCTACATCATACAAAGACGCAATAGAATCTCTCAAGGCAGATAAAATCAGCGGTTCAGAGGAAATAGTTAGAAAAGCAGTTCAGATTGTTGATGATGAAATTGAGAGAGAACCTGATACTTACAAGAACATCAATGATTTAATGATGATGTTACTTGAAGTAAGTAAGATAAAAAAAGAGATGGCTGCATTAAAGAATGTTCTAATTTACTTCATTGATTTCTATAAAATTGGTGTTCCTGTTGTTGATCTAGCAGATAGAGTTCTTGAGAAATTAGACTATCAAAGAGAACAAGTAATAAGCAAGCTAGTCCCTCAAATTAGTCAATCTGGAAAAATAATGACTTTTTCACGTTCCAGTACTATTGCCCATGCATTACTAAAAATAAGTGATAATAAAAATAAGCAAGATTTACCAGAAGTGATTTTATTTGAATCACGACCAGCTTTAGAAGGAAAGAAATTTGCTATGGAATTGTCAGAAGTTGGTTATAATGTAAACTATCTTGTTGATGCAGCTGCTGGAATGGCCATGAAAACGTTCAAACCTGATTGTGTTCTTATTGGAGCTGATACCATCTTCCCAAATGGGAATGTTGCTAATAAAATAGGATGCCACTCTCTTGCATTATTTGCGTATCAGTTTGAGATACCATATTATGTTGTAAGTACATCGTTAAAGCTTCTTCTAAAAACTGTGCCTTTCCCAATTCAAAGCTATAAATCAGCTGAAATCTGGTCAAAAGAAAGTAGACCTGAATCAGTAAAAGTGTTTAATCCATATTTTGAAGTCATTCCAGCAAATCTTATTACAGGATATTTCACAGAATTTGGAATGAATAAGAACATACCAGATGTTAAAATGGAGATAGAAAAAGATTATATTCATAAGATGTATGAATAAAGAAAAAAAAAGAAAAAGAAATGAAAAGCACTATTAGGTTTCTAGCATCTGATCTTTATTTTCTGGAACAATTGGGTCTACATAATAAGCAATTTTTCCAGCCCATCTTACTTCCCCTGTTCGGTAAATTGGATTTGATCTAATATTTCTCAAAGTTGAAACGGGGATATTATACTTTATACTCAAGGTTTTCAAAGATGCAAAAGGATTATCAAACTCTCCAAATAATCTTCTAATTAATCCTCTTGTACTCTCATCAATAGCTAAGCTTCCTGCAGAATCCACGTGATAGCCAAAGGGTGGACGCGACATAACTTTTTGATCTTTGATTCGTCTTAACATCCCTTTGTAGCGTTTTTCACGATATTTTTCTAACTCCATTTCACCAAAAAGATCTTTAATTCTAGCAAAAGCTTTATTGTCCTCATCATCCAAGCAAATTATAGGAATCTCTCTTTTCTTAAGTAAGATTCGAATATAACCAAGGATGTCAACGTCGCGCGATAACCTATCTCTAGATTGTGTCCATAATTCATCAAAACCATTATTCTCTACCATTTCAAGAATTTCCTTGAAACCTTCTCTATACTCTGGATCACTATCTCCAGGAGTATCTTCATCTTTTATTATTTTTACAATCTCTCTCTCTCCAACTTGATATATTCTCGCAGATACATCATCTATCTGAGTTTCTAATCCAGACTCTTGATCTGCAGTTGAAGTTCGAACATAAATTAGACATCGAATCATTATAACCTTGTTAAGAAGGTTGATAACCTTCAATAAAAGGAGTAATACTTGGATAATATATTCAAAATTATTTTTCCTCGAAAACAATCTGTTCTATTAGTCTATCATCTTGTTTCTTTGTTATATATCTATAAATGAAATTTTCAACAATTTCTATTGATTCATCTACATCAATATTGATTGGAGTTCCGTGATTTTTTATACTCAATAATTTTTGTCTGAGGATACCAGCTGTAAGAGCTATTGTTCTGTTTCTTTGATATAACTCATTAGCTTTGAGTTTGATAAGAGCATACTCTTTGAAAAGATTAGAATATTCACGACTTAATTTTGTGAAAATAACTTCTTCAGTTTCCCTTTTACCATCCAAATCCTCTATTTTCCAGTTTATTAATTCATCAGGGATTTCTTCCAAGTAGTGGAGATAATAAGCCAAATCACTTGACATTACAGCTTCATTTTCGCAAGGGATTTTATCCTTGAATTTGATTGTAAACATTGTAGTTCCTATCTTCATTAAAGTTCCCTCCTTTCCAATTCTTTGACCTTCTGTTCTATACTTATGAATTTGAGATAATCTCTTTCATACTCTTCCAATGCATCTCGGAGTATCTCAACATGATCTGTAATAATCTTCATTTCTTCTTGCCTTTCATGCATTCTAAATTCCATTTCTGCATGCTTCATGACTTTCATGAAATATTCCTTGAAACTTATTGCACTAGTATCTCCATAGTTTTTTTTCCAAGCTTGATGAATAATATGCAGGATATTTTGAAATGTTCCAAGTACTTTTTTTTCTGGTATATTTTTCTTCTGAGCGAAATTCTTTATTCTTCTACTCTGAGTGATGTTAAAAGTAAGTTGTTTGATATGCTTCATATCAGTCATGTTTGACATATATACAAAATAGATAAACGTTTAGATAGTCTAAACATGATATTTAGAAATAGCCACCTAAGTTGAGTTCTGCATTGATAAATAGTTGAAAATTATTGTTAAAGGCATTTCATAGGAATCAACTTCAAAATTAGATGTTTCATAGATTAGAAGTTCTCGATCTAAAAGAGCTGAAAA
>JAEOTE010000087.1 GCA_016839945.1 Candidatus Heimdallarchaeota archaeon
AAAGCAAGAATTATTCAGTCAAAAGGAAAAAATCTTTCAGCTTCTAGAAATATGGCATTGAAAAATTCTGATAAAGAGGTTCTTGCATATATTGATGATGATGCATTTCCTGATAAAAACTGGACTAATGCAATCAAGAAAAACTTCGAAGAAGATAGTGTGGTAGGTTTTGGTGGGTTAACAAAACCTTATTGTGAAGAAGAGATAAAATTCCCACCTGAATTAAACTGGGTAATAGGGTGTACATATAGATATAATGTAGAAGAAAAGCAGATTGTGAGAAATCCGCAAGGATGTAATATGGCAATAAGAAGAGAAAATGCATTAAAAATAAATGGATTTGATGAATCGTTAGGAAGAGACTTTGATTTGCTTTTGGGGGGTGAAGAACCTGATCTTTTTCTTAGAATATAC
This sequence comes from Candidatus Heimdallarchaeota archaeon, assembly GCA_016839945.1. GTDB lineage: Archaea > Asgardarchaeota > Heimdallarchaeia > Heimdallarchaeales > Heimdallarchaeaceae > UBA460. The sequence goes on from JAEOTE010000087.1 coordinate 415, forward strand.
AAAGAATTTCCTGAAACCAAAGCTGTATATGATCCATCAGGAGTAGTGTTTCATAACGTTTCAACAAAAAGACTAACATTCAAGTATTTTACAAAAAGAAGTTTCCATGAAGGTGTATCCAAAAGATTCATTAAAAACAAAATGAAGAAAGAAGATCCTTTAGGCACAGAGTACAGTTATTTATCGAAATTAATTTTTAAATCAATTCCAAAATACTTCTTAAACATTTTATTGCTAAAACAGATTCGAAAAAATTTAAATTATGTTTTGTTTATAATAATCGCAGTTTTTATGGTTGGTTATGGATATGTGATTTCACCTATATACTTGAAAAGAAAGCGAAAAAAGATTATAAATTGAAGATTAAATTTTATTTAAAATGCATTTTAAGAGCAGATACTAATAATGCAATACTTAGAATAATAATACCACCCATTATTATAATAATCCCAACTATAATCATAAATGGATTTTCCATATTTCCAGCTATCAACCAATCCAAGATTTCAGAACCACCAAAATAGAATCCTATTACAATAAGAATACTACTTAATATTGCGAAAATTTTCAAAGGATTAAGATCAATTAGTACTTTTATTAGAAATAAGCTGCTTGATCTAGCAAAATGAAATGGATTTTTCATAAGCCTTGACTCACCATCTTCACGTTTTGCAAAGAAGATTGGTATTTCACCTATCTTAGCTTTCTTTGTTGTTGCTTCAAGTATCATTTCTTGAGTATAAGTAAAATCACCTCTAATTCTTATTTTTTCAGCAAAGTCCTTTGTAAAAGCTCTAAATCCTGTTTGACCATCAGAAATACCTACTTTTGTTAGATATCTTAAGAGTCTAGAATATGATCTATTTCCAAATTTTTTAAAGAAAGACATTTTTTCAATAGTTCCTGCAAATCTTGAACCCATAATTAAATCATAATTTTCATGAATTACATAATAAACTAGATTAGGGATGTCTTCTGCATTGTATTGTAAATCTGCATCAAAATTTACTATTATTTCAGAATTTATTGATAAAGCATGTCTGATTCCATCTTTTAGAGATTGACCAAGACCCATGTTTAGTTTATGTTCTACGACTATTGCGTTATTCTTTTTCGCTATCTCTCCTGTTTTGTCTTTTGAACCATCATTCACAACGATAACATTCTTACAGAATGGTTTTACACTTTCTATAGCTTTTTTGATTGTATCTTCTTCATTATAAGCAGGTATGATCACTGATATTTTTTCTCTATCTTCTTCAGTAAAACTGAATTCAGGTTTTTCTAACAAAATCGAAGAATATCTTCCAAACAGAAATTCAGAAATTTCTCCAATTATATATAGTATAACTCCAAGAGTGAATAAAATAACAATTGTTAGCAATATTATATAGAGAGATACATTTTCATATATCGTTTGTATTATATCTATCCAATATATTAAAGATTCAACAAAACCTTTAATCAGATAAACAAGTAATATAACAATAGCAATTAGAAACATAAGAACTGATGTTGTTAAACCTATTTTTTTAATGAAATTATAAACCATAACAACACCTTTTGACCCAGATAATTATATTACTATGCTTTTTAAAACTTATTATCGATTTTTATAGAATATTGGTTTTTTCTAAAAAATCTACTTTGGATTCTTTGATATAACGTTTTGTAAATAAAATAAAACCTATTTCGCTATATTTATAATCCATTTTTAACAATTTAGCATGTATTTCATGGTGATGAAATGAAAGGTGTGGTTCTAGCAGCTGGATATGGTAGTAGATTATTACCTTTCACTAGTTTCAGACCAAAACATTTACTCCCAGTTGCAGGAAAACCTATTCTTTGTCATTCACTAGAATATATGCGTGATGTTTTAGATATCCAAGAAATTATAATAGTCGTAGGATATCAACGACAAGCTATTATGAACTATTTTAAAAATGGTAACGAGCTTGGAGTAGATATTTCATATGTTGTGCAACATACTGATCAAGCAAGAGGTATTGCAGCTGCAACAAATTTGGTTCAAGAAAAAATAAGTAGTGATTTTGTTTTGCTACTTGGTGATAATCTTTTTTCAGCAAATCTAAAAAAAGTTATAGATCTACATTTTTCTTCCAATGCATCAGGAACCTTGCATATTGAAGAACATTCAAATCCACAAAGATTCGGTGTAGTAGAGCTAAATGGAGATGATGTAATATCTGTAGAAGAAAAGCCAGAACATCCAAAAAGCAATAACGTTATAACTGGATTTTACGTGTTTTCACCAAAAATCTTTGATGTTACAGCAAGTCTGCAGCCGTCTGCCAGAGGGGAGTACGAATTAACTGATGCAATTCAACTTTTAGTGGATCAAAATTATATTGTAAAAGCTTCCAAAATAGATGGATGGCGTCAAGATTTAGGTTACCCAGAAGATCTTTTATCAATAAACAAATTTTACATGAATGATAAAACGCATATAGTAAAGGGAAATGCAAATGATTCCACTATTATACCTCCAGTTTACATTGGAGAAAAAACTGAAATCAAAGACTCGATTGTTGGTCCCTATGTGATGATTGAAGATGGTGTTTCCATTTCACACAGCGAAATATCTAATTCTGTTATTCTTGAAAAATCTACTGTAAGCAGATCAGTTGTTCATGATTCTGTAGTTGGAACTAACAGCCGTGTAGTTGGTCTTAAGGCTCATTCTCTCAAAGTAGGTGACTATTCAGATATAATGAATGGAACAGCTTAAAATGTAGAAATTATTCTGATAGTGAAAACTTTAAAAAAATATGTTGAAACTTTAACCTATGAATAAAACAGATTTTGGATGCATCGTAATTACAGGTGGTTCAGGATTTATAGGGAGTCATTTAGTTGAAAAATTATTAACTACCTATGATTCAAATATAGTTGTTGTGGATAATAATTTTGCTAGTGATGTTCTTCCAAAGACCTCAATGAGCCAAATTATTTTTGAGAAAATTGATATAAGAGATTTTGATTCATTGGAAAGAATTTTCAAAGAAAAAGATCCAAAACTTTGTTTTCATTTAGCTGCAATTCATTTCATTCCATACTGTCAAAAACATCCAAAAGATGTAGTAGATATTAATATCAAAGGAACCTCAAACATTCATTATTTGTGTAAAAAATATTCATGTAACCTTATACAAGCATCTTCAGCTGCAATCTATAGTCCTGATGATGAACCTCACAAAGAAACTTCTGAAACTGAACCTATGGATATTTATGGGTATTCAAAGAAAGTAAATGAGGAAACATTGAAATTCTTTTTTGATGATTCAGATGATGATATCTTTGGAGTTAATGCAAGATTCTTCAATGTTTATGGATCAAGAGACACACATCCACATGTAATAACAGAGATAATAAATCAAATTAAGAAACAAAAGACATCAGAAAAGATAATTTTAGAATTAGGTAACATAGAGCCAAAAAGAGATTTTATTCATGTAGATGATTTAGTTAGTGCAATGATAGCAATCATAGAAAAAAATACATCCGGAATTCATACATACAATATAGGTTCAGGTGAAAGTTGGAGTATAAAGGAAATCATTTCCAAAATTGAGTATATATTAAAGAAAAAAATAGAAATAGAAATTTCTGAAAAAAGATATAGACAATCAGATAGAATGAATTTACAAGCTGATATTTCAAAAATTAAAAAAGATATAGGGTGGGATTCTAAAATTTCGATAGATAAAGGATTGGAGTTGTTACTAAAAGAAGAACTTGGTTTTTAAGCTAGATTCTATCAGAAACAACGTTCTACCTTTTTCATTCTACCTTAATCAATGTATTTTGTAATGCAAATAATCAGATTTAAAAAGTATTTGTAGCATAAAATCAATATAAGTGGGTGGACTTATGACTTCAGAAGAAAAAACAGATATTTTAACAGCTGAAGAAGAAGAACAGTTAAAGATGGTTCTAGATAACATGTTAGTAGCTGTCAAAACATATTGCGAAAAGGATGGGAAAATAACAGCGTCAGAAAAAAGAATTATTAAAGCAATGAAAGAATCAACAAATGATCTTGCTCAAGAAATTATCAACTTATACAAGGATCAAGGTCAAGTAGATGATTTGACACTTCTGGATGTTGTTGATAGAAACAGAGAGAAAATTCTAAATAATTTATATCAAGCAGCTGCAACTCCTAAAAGAAAAATAGTTTCAGAAGAAGCAAAAGAAGTTATATCAATGGTTTCAAGAGATTTATTCTAGATCCTTTTTTTATATGGAACGCTTTCAATTATATCGATTCTTCTCTCTTTTATTGGATCATAATTACATTTAACAGCACATATTCTAACACAATTTTCTTTTGCTACTACTAGTTCTTCTGAAAATTTTTTATCTGTATTCCAATTTGGAGTAAAAACTGTAGCGTCATTTCTTTTTATGATAAAAACTATAAATGATTCATATCCGTCTTTAGTTGCCTTTACTAACTCCTTTAGATGTTTTACTCCCCTGCTTGTTGGTGCGTCGGGAAAGAGAGCAATATTATCTTCTACTAAAGTAACACCTTTAACTTCAACTAAAGTTCTCATTCCAGATGTCTTTGACTTCATTAAGAAATCAAATCTACTATTCCCATATGTATATTCACTTCGTATGATTTCGTAATTCTTGAAATCTGGTATTTTGTTGTGTTCATTCATGAAGATGCTATTAGTAAATATTGATTCAATATTTACCCAGATTCTCCCTGTTTTTATCCCTACTACTGTATATTGCGTTTTTCTTTTTTTATTGTCTTCTTTTCTAACAATAAGCTCTGCTTTAGGAACAAATAATTCTTTTAATCTTCCTGGATCTGGAACATGAGCTTGTATCTCTTTTTTTGATTTTTCTAACCTAATGTAAGCTAGAAATCTATTTGGTCTTCTGAGAAAAACAGCTTTATAAAACTCTCCATGTAGTCTCATTTTATAAATAGAAATAAGTGCTCTTAATTTCTGTTGTTATTGGACAATTTTTTCGAGATTTGACAAAGTATCAACAAAAAAGTAAGATAACCAATGAAGAAAAAAAGAAAAAAAAGGTAATGTTACTTGTTGTTTTTCTTTCTTCTAAGGACAAGTAGATATGTTGTAAGGACTATAATCGGAATAAAGATTAGATAATGTGTTTCGAACTCTGGAACTACTGGGTTAACAGTTACAGTTACAGTATCTTGTGCTGTATTTCCAACTCGATCAGCTACTACAAGCTGATAAACATATGTTCCTGCAGCTAAACCATCAACATTATACACTATCGGAGTTACTGAATTCCAAAAACCTGTATCATCTACGATACCATCTTTGTATATAGTATAATTCGCTGGAAACATATCAGTAGCTGTCCAACTGATAGTATTACCTGTATCTCCTTCATCATAATCAAAATCTGTTGCATCAGATACGAATGGAACAGGAAAATCAATAGAAGTGTTTAGTAGAATCATCTCCATAAATCCAGGCATTGCAATATAATGCACAATATTAGAGCTTTTTTCGACATAAGCTACCATCATACCTCCATAAACTTCTAACGTCCAAACTTCAGTATATTGCCAAGTAATACTTCCGTTAACTGTCATAATATTATTCCAAGGTACCCATACTGATTGATTTCCTACAACTGGGTTAGGTGGTAAACAAGCAAATGGGTAGAAATGCTGATATTCCAATCCACCAACAGGATCTGCTGATACGTAGCCGTTAAGTACATTAACAGTGATGTAAAATTCATTTTGACTAATTGTTGCTCCACTAGAAGAATCATACTGGTGAACAGAACAATGAGTCAACATCTCAAATGTAAAGAGCCAAGTAGTGAATGTAAAATTCATTTCATAGGTATGTACATTCATTAGGTCATATTGTTCATAATGTAAGTAGTCGCCTTCTTTGATATTTACCATTGGAATAACATTAATAGAATTGATGGCAACAGTGTCATCTGCTGTAGACATATCCAACCAGGTACCTTCAAGATAGATTGTGTTTGTTCCATTTTCAAATACGGGGACAAAGAAATCAGTAAGAGTTCCTTGTACGTTTATTGTAGTTATATAAGCAGCATCAACATATACATCTATTGTTTGTAATTCATTGAATTCACTGGCTGATACACTTACTAAAACCATTCCACCTTCAACTGTTTGACTATCTGTTGGAGAAAGGATCTCTAAGGTTCGAGTAAATGGAGGTAAATAAAGCATCAGGTATTCTCCTTCACCATCAAAGTCGATGTAAATCATTGAATAATTCTCTACATAATTCATAGCATTTGCTCGTATTTCATAATCACCAACACCTAGTCCTGTGAAATTGTAAAATCCAGTTCCATCTGTTACACCCCAATCTATGTATGCGCCATATTCATCTAGTAAAATAACATCTGCGCCTACTACTGGTGTGAGGGTGTCGTTATCGTAGACATAAACATCAATGAAACCAATTCCAGGGACATAAGCAGGATTAAGATATACCTCTGCTAGTTTTCCTTCTCCATCAAAATTAATCGTAACAATTTCCCAGCCTTCACTGAAGCTTTCATTAGTAGCATAAACTTCATAGGTTCCAGGACCAAGTCCGGTGAAATTATAGAATCCACTACCATCAGCAATAACTTGTGTTATACCATATCCTGTACCATTTCGTAGATATATCATTGCTCCAGGTATGGGATTCATGGTTTCAGAGTCATAGATATAGGTATCAATGAAACCATCCCCGGGTGTATAAGGAAGTCCTAGATAGAATTCGACAAGTTCTCCATCTCCATCAGAAACAATCGTAACATAAGTGTTATTGTTAGAATAACCAGCTGCAAAAGCTTCAACATAATAATAACCAGGATTCAAAGAAGTGAAATTAGACAATCCATTAACATCAGTATAGATATCTGCAATGTACGCATAGGTATTACCATCAGTAAGTATAACATTAGCTCCTACTATTGGTGCATAAGTTATTGCGTCATAGACATAAACTTCGATGTAACTTGTCTGAGCTGTAACCAATATAGGAGGGGATAATAAAGGTGTTATTAATCCAAGTAACAAAATTAGAAAAATAAATCCTGACAAGGTTTTGTTTTTTTTATTCATTTTTTGCACCTATTTTTTAGATAAATTTACTAAAAAATCTATCATTAGACTGTTGATACGAAGTTGATAAAGTTTTCTCCAAACTTTATATAGAAACCATACTATTTTTTTTCTTGATTTCACAAAATGTCAGCAAAAAGAGTGAGACAAAGCTCTACAATAGTTAAATAAACATTTGGTTAATTAAACATAGAAAATTTTAGATAAATTAATAAGAAAAAAAATAAAAGAGTAGAAGTTTACATCTTTATTACCGAAAGAATAGAGAAAATCTTAGAGGTCTCTGGACTTTCGGTTTTTTCCTTCTCCAAATTAAGCTTATACGTCTTTAGCAGAGACAGTCTTTCTTGCATTTGCAGCTGTTCTTTTGGTTGCTTTTTTAATTAAGTAACCAACTTTTTCATTCAATGCATCAACGAAGTCTCCTGATACTTGGTAATCGCCAAGGCTTTTGATATAGTCCTTAACTTTGGATTTAACTACTAGCATTTCTGTGACCTTTTTCTTTTTGGACACTTAAATAACCCCCTTGGTTATCAAACTATATTGTGCTAATACTAGTATTTAAAGTTTGAGTGTTAGGACATGTTTAAATGATAATGTCGGCACTCTAATAATATTATACGAAATTTCACTTATTTTCGATTTGAGAAAAAAGTGATGGAAAAAATCCATCTAGTTTAAAAAAATTTCAATCTCTCCTAAGAAAAAGTCCAAAAAGGAAAGCAAATAATGATCCACCAACAGCCATCCAGAACCAATAGAAATACATTGGAGAAGGATCAATATAAGGCATACTACCAGTTTGGATGAATAAGACAATTCCTGGAACTAAAGCACAAGCTAGAGATAGTAAAGTTAAGATAATATAAACTACTTTTGAAATCCTACCAAGTGATACAAGTAAAGCTACTGCTAAGAAAACAGATATTGCGAATAAGACTATTACAATAATTAAAGCTATGATTTCAGAAGTTGATTGATATTCAGCTAACCATTGATAAATATTAAGAAGTATTCCACCTGTAGCTGAAGCTGCCCAGAATAGAAGAGACAAAATACCTGCTAATGATGTTAGTAAATCTAAAAGACTTAATCTTCTCATGATACAATGATTAAAGTAAATGGAATTAAAACTTTATGGAATAGCTTTCACTTACAATTATTTTCATTATTCATCATGAGATTCTTATAAGTTTGATATCGACGTTTAATATGCTTCTTCATCTCTTCAATTTGTTCTGCTGAGATATGTTTGAATCTTCCTTGTTTCATAAGAAAATCTTCTAAGCCAGTAAATTTGGGTTCATAATTAAGATTAAGTTCTCCATTTTCAAATTCAATTAAAAGCCAATAACCACTCTCTACTGCTTCCTTAGCTAATTGAGGTCCTAGATGACTTTCAGTTCTCCAACCAGGAGTACAAACAGAAAGAACTTCTATATATCTAAAACCTTTCATATTTTTAGCTTTTTCGACCTTATTGATAAAATCTTGAATGTGTGATGTAGACGCAGTAGCGACAAATTTTGCGTCATGGGCTATTAATATTCGAGGTAAATCTTTTGGCATGTATTCGTTACCAGCAAAATCTCCAGTTACAGGTGTTGTAGTAGACCAAGCACCATAAGGAGACACACTAGAAGCTTGAATACCTGTATTTTCATATGCTTGGTTATTGTAACAGATATAAAGTATATTCTCATTTCTATGAGCTGCTCCTGATAAAGTTTGTAAACCCATATCTGCTGAACCTCCGTCTCCAGCCATACCTAATACAACAATATCTTCTTTACCTTGAGCTTTCAACGCTCGAGATATTCCTGTTATTGTTGAAGCTGTATTCGAAAATTGCATATGAAAGTAAGGAACATCCCAATTTATATTTGGAAAAGTACCTCCAAACACTGACATACATGATGGAGGAACTGAAACAATAGTATTTTTTCCTAAAATTCTCATAACATTGAGTGCTATATTAGCAGCCATACAACCAGCACATGCATTATCGCCTGGGGTGTATGCTCCCTCATCTGGTAACTCTTCTAGTTTCAACTATTCACCTTCTTGTATTAACAAAGATTATAGGTTCTATAGTTTCAATAGCTTCAATAGTTTCAATTTCTTTTATTTTTTCAAACATGAATCTAATGTCAACTTCCCTTATATCTCTTCCTCCCTATCCAGCAATTAGATTGATTATAGGTTTTTTTTCTGCATACA
>JAEOTE010000088.1 GCA_016839945.1 Candidatus Heimdallarchaeota archaeon
ATAGATTTCTTTATTCAGAGGGATATTAGGAACCTCAGGAAAGAGGGTTGGTAGTATATTTAATTCAGTCATTAACTTGAAGGTTTTTGATGGATTTGAAATAAGAGATAATTTCAATTCATTGAGTATTCTCTCTTTTGGAACCCGCAGAATATTTGTAACATTTTCCTTAATTCCATCCTTTACTTCTTCATCTATATCGAAGTTTAGTTTACTAGCGAACCTTATAGCTCTAAACATACGCAAATAATCCTCACGAAAAACAGTTGTTGGAATTTTTGTGGTCTTGATAATTTTGTTTTGAAGATCTTTAGTTCCTTCAAAAATATCTATGTATTTATCTTTAAACATAATGAATGCATTAATTGTAAAATCTCTTCTGAATAGATCGTCAACTATCGTTCCCATTTCTACTTCTGGAACGCGTGATGGAAACTCATAGACTTCTTTTCGTGTTGTATTAAATTCAAAAACTACACTGTCTGGAAATCTTATTTGTGTAGTTAAAGTTTGGTTATTCATCTTCCCAATTTTTCCTCCCATTTCTTGAGCAATAAGCTCCGTAAATGCATCAGTTTCTCCTTTGAATATAATGAAATCTACATCTTGACTAGGATTCCCTAGAAGTAAGTCTCTTACAAAACCTCCAACTATAGCAATTGAGAAATCTTTCTTTAATGCTATATCATTAATTGAAGCTATTTTTTCTAAAACGTTGGAGTTTATTTTCTTTAACTTCTCTTCTTGAATTGGATGAATTTTATAATTAATTCCCATTTCTTGAAGTTGTTGAATACATAACGTAAGATGAGAATCCTCATTATTCAATTCATTCACAACAAGAGTCTTTTTCTCTTATTATAAGATTATTCTTCTTGAATTCTTTAATCTTGATTTCTATATATTTTTAATATTGAATGAACAAATAGTATATAATTAGGAATAATAGAGTTAGTGGAAAGAATGGCATTTGAGAATTTTCTCTTCGGTTTTGAGGATGTCTTATGGTATATTGCTATCGGCTTATTAATCTCGGGCGGGATTTTAGTGATTCTTTCAGTTGTTCTTAATTTCGAAAACTTTACACATGCACTTGGTTTTGGAGATCATGACATTGCTGCTCATGACTTTGGAGTTGGAGATCATGATGTTGGAGTTGCTGATCACGATATTGAGATAGGAGATCATGATGTAGGAGTTGATCACGACATTAGTATTGGTGATCATGATGTAGGAATAGGAGACCATGATATTGGAGATAAAGATGTTACAGCTGTTCATCTTGATGGTATAAAAGATTCCACTCATACTTCTGCTCCAATCTTCCTTCTCTTATCTACTTATTTTGTTATGTTCGGAATATTAGGGGTTGCAACTTTAAGAATTCCTTCATCAAGTGTTGCATTAAGGATTTTTCGTATTATTCTGATTGTTGTTTCTCCTTACTTGTTAGCTCTATCTCTAACACACTTATGGAGAAAAATTTCTTCTACAACAGTTAAACCAATTAAGAGAGGAGTCGAATTAGTAGGAAAAATAGGGACTGTTTACGTCCCTGTAGATTCTAAAGGTGGAATAATACATGTAGACCTAGGGGAGAGTTTAGGTATTCAAAAACTGCATGCTAAGAGTTTTGATTTTTATAGAAGATTTGAAAGAGAAGAACAAGTGAGAATTGTAGCAGTTAAAGACAGAGTATATTTAGTTGATTCGACATAGAATTATTCTTTTTCTTTTTTTCTTTTTCTCTTTTTTAGTATGATAAAAACGGAAAACAAAAATGGAAAAAGCAGTAGAAGAATTTGTAGATTGAATTCTGGAGTCACCGGAATAGGTGGAATATTACCCTCAAAGACAGCAGGTTCATTTAGAGGAAATCTATCTTTTGATTTAGCTCGTCCTTCTATTTCGTAACTTCCCTTTCCCTGAAAATTATCCCAATAATTACCCTCTCTACTTGATTTATCAAACCACACATTATCCCTGTATAAGAAGAATTTTTCTTCATCAAAAGCTTGAATTTCACCTTCATTATTTCCAATAAAATTGTTATGGTGTATTCGATTCGCTTCAGCGTTATTACCTATGTAAAGTCCATGATTAATATTTTTTATGAAATGATTATATGTCAAAGTGTTCCCACTTGAATCAGAAAGAAACATACCATAATTGAAATTCTGACTACAGTTGTTATTAATAATGACCGAGTGTCTAATGAACATTTTAGAACCATTGTGGTTATATGAAAAGGTATTATGTGCTATTAGTACATGAAATACTGCTTCAGCATAGAAACCAATTGCGTTTGAAGAACAAAGATTATTTGTTATTCTTATATTTGATTTATAATAAGTGAGTAAATGGATTCCATATGTATCTGAATTAAAGCATATATTGTTGTCAATTAATGAATCTGAACCCCTTTCGAATCTAATCCCAACTTTATTGTCTGTGCAAGTATTATTTGCTATTGAAGAATTGGAACAACCTTCAATCTTAATTCCAACTTCATCATTATATACACATAAGTTATTAGCAATAGTTGAATTGCTTGAATATATCACTTCTATTCCATAATTATTTTCTAAGCAAACATTGTCAATTATCTGTGCGTTTCCTATAACACTTATAATCTGTATCCCTACTTCAGATGCATTTACATAACATTGTTGAATAACGAAAAACACAGACACATCTCCGATATAAATTCCTACATTTTCAGATGTTGTAATATTTAGTCTCTCAATTATGAATGGATCATTTTCTGTTCCAGAGCCAGGAAGAGCATAATCTGTAAAATTTTCATTACAAATTATTTCAATTGGATCATGTATTGTTAGTTGATTACTTACTATTTTTTTTATAGCAAAATTTGTAGAATTGATTAATTGATTTACATTATACACTTGAGAAATATCAGCATCATTAAATATGCTATTAGAAGTTAATCCAATCAGAAAAATTAATCCTATTACCTTTAATTGAGATATTTTTCTATACAATATCACTAATTATCCCCTCACAGTTTACTAGTTTTTTTTATTCAACTCAATTTATAAATGTGACGTATTCTAAATTGTATTTTTGTTTGGATACCTTAAAAAGCCTCCACGTCTGTAATTTACACACCAGCAAAAGAGGGCATGAAAAAATGGTGGAAGGATTAGCACAAAATTTAGCACTTTGGATTCCTGTTGGAATTGTCATTGTTGGAGTGTTATTCTTATTGTTCTATGCTTCAAGATATAGGAAGTTTACTTCTGATACTTACATGATTCATTTTAGGAATGGTCGAGTTATAAAAGCAGGTATTGGTGGAAAGGCAGTTGTAATGCCTTTAATTGATGAAGTAAGAGTTATTCCTGTAACTACTCAAAGTACTTTTCTAGAAGCAAAAGAAAAGGTACTCTCTAGAGAGTTTCAAGAAATTAGTGTAACAGCATTTGTTTTTTGGAGGGTAGTAGATCCTGAAGTAGCCTTTTCAAGAACAGCATGGGATAAGAGATCAGATGCATATGTTGAGAATATTATTAGAAATGCTGCAGAGAGTATTATTAGAACTACATGTGCAAACATGGCTTTAGAAAAAATTATTCGTGATAGGCAAGCTATCATTGAAGCTGTGACTAAGGAATTACATAGTCTTACTAAAGATTGGGGTTTAATTATAGAATCCTGTGAGATCAGAGATATCGAAATTATAGATCCAAACCTTAAATCGAATGTAAGTGCTATTATGAAAATTGAACAAGAAAAGCTTGCTCGATTGAAATCAGCTGAAATGCAAGAAATAACACAACTCCGTGATTTAGAAGTTAGTCGTAAGGTAGGAATTGAACAGCAAGAAGTTTCACTGGATGTTGATTCAAAAGAGAAGGATAAAGAGATAAAGGTACAAGAATTGGAACGAAGAAGAACAGAAGTTGAAGCTCTAACTTATCAGACAAAAATTGAGATAGAAGCTGATGCAGACGCTGAGAGAATAAAAAAGCTAGCAGATGCGAAACAAGCTGAAATGGAAGCAAGGGCTCGAGGAGATGCTGCAGCTATTAGAGAAGCAAAAACAGCTGAAGCTGAAGGTATTCTTAAAAGAATTGAAGCTTTAGCAAAGTCAGATGCGAGATTGTTCCAAGAAATGATAATTGAAAAACTTCCGGAGATTTATCAGAATTTAGAAATTGACAGAATGATTATTACCGGAGATAAGGATGATGCATTTTCTACAATTGCAAATGCAGTCATGCCTTTCCTTCAGGTAGTTCCAGAGCTGGCTAGGAAAACAGAAATTAAAACAGAGAAGAAAAACTAATCTTCTCCTTTTTTTGATATTTTTTAGGTTCTATGAATTAGCAAGAAGCTTTTATCCATGCCTATATATTTAACTCTGGAAAATCCATAATGTCTTAATTTTGCAATGTGATCTTCCTGAATTATATTGAAGTCGTATGGTTTATAGATGCTCAATAACCAATCAAGTGAATATGATAATTTAGGTTCCATCATTAATGCTAAATATCCTTCCTCATTTAGAGTTGATTGAATTATCTTAATGTATTCTTTGTAATCATCCATGAAAACAAAGGTAGTACCCATAAAAACATCAACGCAGTCCTTAAGTTGGTTAATTTGAGGTTGATTATTTTCTATGAATTCAACGTTATAAACTTCATAGATATCTTGAACTACCTGACATCTGTGCAAAGAGTTTTCAGGTTCAACACTGAGAACCATTACTCTATCCTTGAAATAATCAGCAAGGTGAATAGCATCGTATCCTGAACCTACACCCCAATTTAAGATTGTTAAAGAGTCTTTAGTATCGAGTAATGGCAATCTTTGTGACAAATTATTGTAAAATAATCCTCTAAGAAGAAAGAAAAACTCAGATCCGTATAAAGAGTCTAATGTTAAAATAAGGTCTTTCTCAGGTAGTTTACCGTATTCCCCCTTTAGTATGGATTTGTATTTCGAGATGTGTTTATCAATCATATCAAAATATGATGCAAGTATTCCATTACTACTTTTCTTTAGTTCTTCTTCATAAGTGTCTTCTAAGTATTCCCTTCTAGGATCGTCTCCATAAAATTCTCCTTGCTTTGTGATTAATTCTTGAAAATGGAGTAAATCAAATATTCGGAAAAACTCTTCTTCCAATGTATTAAAATTTAGCATATGAAAAATCTCTTCAGGAGATCTTGGTCTATTCAGAATCTCATATACTCCTATATCGTTTAGCATTCTAGAAGCTTTTAATGATGAGAGTTTTAGCAATAAATCTAAATTAATTGTAACTTCTTCTTCAGAAGGTTCTGCTGTAAGATTGAATTTTGACAATACAATGCACCAATTTTGTTACTTTAATGTTGTATACACTAAATTATTGTATACTAATTTTAATTTTCTTATAGTTTTCATGTATTTAGCTTAAAGAAAACAAGACAAAATCATAAGATTGAGTGATGTTTCAGTCTATCATTTTTTACGATAAACATCAACAAAACCTCTTGATTTCAAGAAAACTATGAATTCTGCGATTAGAGAAATAGGGATAGATAGATTTTGACTTATAGTATAAATTGAATTTTGACCTTTAAATTGTCTAAGATTATCAACTAGCAGTTCATATTTATCTTTTAGAGAAATCCATCCTTTTTGTTCAATGTTAGTAGGTGAATCAGACAACTCTGGGAAATCATCCTCAGAGTTAATTATCAAATCCATAATTTCTGATATAACATACTTCTTAGGTTGTTTTGAGATGTTTTTGTCAATATAGAAGGATGCTTCTAAAGTTGAGTTGCTTTTAGATTCTCCAGGGATGTTAATATAAGAATCAAACAATATTGTAAACCAATCATCGAGATAAGTATAGTTTATCTTACTGTGAGGTTTCTTAGCCCCAACTAAAAGAGCTTCTTTCTCTTTGTGTTTGTATACAAGCAATTCAAGACCTTTATAGTAAAGGCTTATTAAATCACCCTCTCGCAAATCAGCTTCGTTTTTCTGTGAGTCAATGAACTTAAAAAGATGAGTAGAATCTATTTTCTTCCCTGCAATCATTTTTGGGAAAAAACGGCTATCCATTATCCCTTTATGATATTGAATGAAAAGGAAACCATAGAAGTTATTGAACTCGCTACCTGTAACAGAAGTTTCATCGTTTATTACTATACCACGCATTAAATTATCGCTTCTTTCATAAGGAATTTGTAGAGTAACAGACTTCTCAGCTTCAATTAACTGTTCTAAGGATTCATCAAAATGAATAGGTTCACCCTTAGTTCTTTCCGATAAAGATCTAGCATATTTTGTCAATTTATCTAGATTTGCGGAAGGAACGCAGACAAATAATAGAACTGAAATATTTTCCACCTCTTCCCAGACAGAAGAATATCGGCCTATTACAATTCTTTCATCCAGACTTGTAATAACATCTGCATTAGTGCGTGCAAATCCTGTATAGATTTCTGCAAGAGAGGCAACATCTTTTAATTTATCTCCAAAATTTGATCGAGATAACTCTCTCAAATAGCATACTGGACCATAAATTATATCGAATTTAATAATAGAGATTACTTTAATGCCTAAATCACGCAGAAATGGAACATGAAATGGTGATACTTCCAGATCTTGATATTTATCAGCGCTTGTAATATTATTCACCAAACCTCTATTATTTCTATGAAGATCAATTCTTCTTATAGTATTATGAGAGTTTAACAGTTTTAAACTGAATCATAGTTTCCTCTGCCAAGACAAAAAATTGTAAGTAAAAGAACAATTTAAGTTTTGTGAAACTATTCGCTTATTTCTACTCTTTCATATTCTAAAACTGGTATGAGTTCATTTATTACCTCAAATGGACAACCCTTAAGATATTCTTTTGATGTTTTCCAGAAATCATCAAAAAGTGTAGCATGGTAACCTAAAGATTCATATGACAGAGCTTGTATTAGTACTTCCATCTTATCAACATAAGCTACAAATTGAGATTCCAAAGATTCTTTACTTTGAATCTCATCAAAAGTTTCTTTCCACATGTTCTTAACATCTTCATTTAGAACAAGAGAGAGCAATTCAGTACTAGCAGTTGTTAGTAATCTACTCTTAAACTCTTGATACTTATCTTGACCTAAAAGAATTTCGACTTGCCTATCAAAATCTTGGTATTTACATTCTGGTAAGTCATGGACAATTGCAATTCGCATGACTAATTCAGCATCCAACTGTTTATCTTCATTAAGAGCATTATGAAGATCACATAATAATAAAGACAACATCGCAGTATTGTAAGCATGATCTGCGACACTTTCAACTTCAGATAAAGGAACACCAACTCTTATCCAACCTTGGCGGGGAAGTCTCTTAAGTTGAATTGCACTTTTAATAAAACCGTAGATAAGCTGGTATAGTTCTTCCACTTTGCTCTTCTCTATTTAGTTGTCTAATAAAATGTCGAAAAAGGATTATTAAAAACATCGATGGG
>JAEOTE010000089.1 GCA_016839945.1 Candidatus Heimdallarchaeota archaeon
GCGTCCTTGTACCAGAAGCGCTCTATATGCTGGGGTGAATGCTGATGCTGAGGCTTCGTTGAGGTTGATACGCTCTATCTGGATGGTGTCGAAGCGCTGCCCTATGAGACTGTATACACTGGAGGCGCCTTTAGAGGAAGGTGTTAGAAAGGTTGATGTCAAAAAGGGTCAGGCACGGAAGTGAACAGCCCTAAGACTAATATGTAGTGCCCATAGCAAGTGGCGTGGAGCCTAAAGTTAGAAAACGGCTTCTGAAGCGATGTCAAACTTCAGGTCGCTATGTTCGACTCAGTTGTCTACTATTTCTATATGAATTATAACTGAAATTTCATTTTGAATCTAGTTGTGTTCTCAGCCAGCAGCTTTTACATATTTTCCCAGACGTTGCTTCTCCACATTTTTCACACTCTTTCAATTCTCCCTTCGTTTTTTCCCCTTCGATTAAGTTTAAAAATTTATCTTGTCCCCTAAGGATATTAAAAGAAAGCATAGGTTGCTTTTCCTGTGTCTTAAATATAAATTCCCTTACTTCACCTCTATAAGCTTCAACAGAATAAGGACATTGTATTTCTTGGTAATCTAAATCATTAATGATACAGTACATTACTATTTCTGCTTGTGGAGTTGCTCGAAAAGGCTTCCCCCTTGGTACTAGACTTTCATGAATTTTTCTTGGTCTTGGATTCAACCTAGTTAATCTCTGTATGTCTCCTCTAATTATATTTAGAAGGATTGTTTCTACCTCATCTTCGAGATTATGAGCTGTAACTAAAACATCAGCGTTAATTTCCTTAGCTGCATTGTTCAGAAGTTTCCTTCTTAGAATACCACAATAGGTGCATGCACCAAACTCTCTTTCTTTCCCTCTCTCTCCTAGTATTCTTATAATCTCATCCAAACCATATCCAAAATCCTTCTCAAAGGAGTAGATGTGGTGTTCTAAACCCAATCTATTTACGTGCTTTTTTGCATACTGCAATCCCTCTTCTCTGTAGTCTTCTATTCCTTCATCTATTGTAACAGCTACTATTTCGCTCTCTGGGAAATTTTCTTCAATTTTATTTAGAATATCTAGTAGAGCTACACTATCTTTTCCACCAGAAATCCCTATGGCAATTCTATCTCTTCTCCCAAACATTTTGTTTTTTGTTATTGTTTTCTGAACTCTTTTTCTCATTTGTTCATTAAAATGATGAATACATAATGATAGCTTATCGTATGGTCGAAGGTATACAGCTTGATTTCCACAAAGAGTGCATTTCATTTACATTACCATCTAAATCTGATCATTGAGAGAGTAATATTAATTATTATTATACAGAGACTAAAGAATCTTAATGTATTTAGTATTTTCTTGCTTTTGTTATCATTATATCCTTTGATTGTTAAATAATCCTTCAGGATTTTGTCACCATCTGTTATCCAAAGAGGAAGCATGTTTAGAAAAACTGCCATTATACTGAGATTCAGAGTATATAATATCTCAATATCCCAATAGTATGGAAACCAAACAGATTGCCAACTCGCTTTTGGGGGTTTATAATTGAAAATATTCACTCCTAGAAATATTTTATTAGTGCTATTCGTATTGGTGTTAGGATCTGTTCTTGTAGGAGTAAGTGGGATAATTGTCCCATTTAGTAATTTCACATAAAGCAAACTTGCATTTATATAATTAGCAAGAACTATGCTATAATCTTGAACATTGTTAATTTCAGAGTAAACGACTGCTAGTTCTGTTGTGTTATATATCCCTATATTTTGAATTATATCTCCTCTACTTATTCCTGCGTTAATTGCAGGATAATCATCATATACTTTGGTGACTAAAACACCATCAGGGTTTTTGTAACCAATTGCAGTAATAAATGGAGATAATAAATAAAGAATCAAAAAGAAAACTGCGAAGACTGCATTTACCGCTGATCCATTCATAAACACCTTAATTCTTTTCTTTAAGTCTGCTTTCTCCATACTCTCTTTTGCTAATTCAACAAAAGCACCAAAAAGCACAACTAGTACTAATATTCCAGAGGATTTGATTTCAATTCCTTCTCTTCTAGCCATAATTCCATGTGCAATTTCATGTGGTACAAGAACAAGCAAGATTGGAAGAATAAACAACAAAGCAACTCTAAATTCCATTGTTACTCCAGGAATAATCAACTGTAATCCTATTCCTGCTGGAGATTTGAAGAGAATGAGAAATGGATTAACTAAAAAGAATCCAAACAATGCAATCGTTATAATCCCTGCAAGGATTTTACCTATGTTATAAACCCACTTCCAGAATGTTTTCCAATTGTCTCCCATTCTTATTAGAAGTTTGTTAAAAAACTCTGTCTTAAAAATCAAACCTAAGGGAAAGAAATGTATCCCAAATCTCTCTAGTTTCAAGAACCTACCCAGCGATGTCAGAATCAGTAATCCCATAACGATTATAAGTAAAATCTGTAAAGCAGTTAGCATATTTTATTCCCTTTGAAATCTAAAATACAATAGGGGTTTATAAAAAATATTCTTCTACATATTCTACGTAATCTGATACTTTTTATTGATAAAGCTCAATGCTAAATTGAATGAGAAGAATCATGAAATGGTTTAGTAATAGAGTAATTGGGGAACCCTCAAAGGGGTGTCAGTTATGTTCTCTTGGATCTAAACTTGTTCTCTTCATTACAGGAGAGTGTGATTCAAACTGTTTTTATTGTCCTCTTTCAAAAGAAAAACGAAAAGATCTAATTTATGCAAATGAACAGCTTATTACTTCAGTTCAAGAGGTAATTCATGAAGCAAAGATGATTTCAGCTTTAGGAGTTGGAATTACTGGAGGAGAACCTACAAACTCAATATCAAGAGTTCTTTCTTACATTTCAGAGTTAAAAAAGGAATTTGGAAACTCTTTTCATTGTCATCTTTATACTTCTTATGCAATTCCTGAAGATCAACTTAACCAACTTCATAAAGCAGGATTAGATGAAATTCGGTTTCATCCTCCCCGACTAGATCTCTCTAAAGATATCAAATCAACAATCAACAATGCGAAAAAACTAAGTTGGGATGTAGGTGTGGAAATCCCTGTTATTCCTGATGAGAAGCAAAAAATCATTGATATTATAGATTATTCCATTGAAACCAATCTTGATTTTTTAAACTTAAATGAGCTAGAGATAACAGAAGCTAACTTTAGTATTCTTGAAAAAAAAGGTTACAAAACAAAAGATTCTGTTAGTGTAGCAGTGTTAGGCAGTGAGAATTTAGCTCATGATTTATTGAAGAAATACAAGAAATCAAAAATAACAATTCACTATTGTTCCTCTAGTTTTAAAGATAGAACCCAATTACGGAATAGGTATATAAGAAGGGCAAAAAATTATGCAAAACCTTATGATGAAATTACTGACGATGGTTTAATAGTTAGAGCTAGAATAATTGTAAGTGAAAGTGAACAACTGGATAAAATACAAAGTGCTTTGATTAATAAATACAAAGTAAATGAAGAATGCTTAGAAATTGGTGAAAAAAACAATATGCTTTTTTTGAACTGGCGTGATGCTCTGGAATATGGACAGGATTTGAACAATCAATTTCAAAATAGAATTAAATCAATTCATATTATACACCAGTATCCTTATCCAGATGGAATTATAACTTATCTAGAACCAATAATTGAAGATCATAAAGTTTAATTGTCTCTTATTGGAAATCGTAAAAGAGCAGCTACTCCCCCTAATTTTGAAAGTTGTTCCCCAGATTCATGATGAATTGACATTAGTACAGTGTTTCCTCTCATTGTTGCATTTTCCTCTACTAATTTATCTATCTCCATTCTCTTAGAGATGTCATCAATTCTAAGTTGATCATCACTAATTAGTAAAGTTTCAATTGCTCCCATAGATAGAGCATTTTTAACGCTCTTGAAACCATATGTAACTGTTCCTGTATCTTGCCCTATTCTTTTGAAAACTTCTTCTAACAGTCTTGTTTCATATGCAACCCTTTGATCTTTTGCAATTTTCTCAGGAAGTTTTTTAGACAAGACTTCTTTTAATCCTACTCTTCCTCCGGTGCTAGCATGAACTCTTCTTAATTTTCCTGACAAAACTGAATCTCTTGTTCGAATAAACTCTTGAAAATTTTCAGGAGTAAAACCTGGTCCTGCTAGAATAATCACTTGAGGTGTGTATTGCTGGTCGGCATCTTTCAAGATTTGTAGTGTATCATTGAAGAATTTTCCCATCTCACTTGTGTGCTGTTTTTCATCACTAAATTTGCGTGTTACAGAATAGGCATACTCCTTGATTATTTTGACTGAAAACTGTGTTACCATTGCTATACAAGCTGTATTGTCTTCAATTGTAACAATTAACACCTGCGCTAACATTGATGATTTCTCAATGTCTTCAAGAATCTCTCTTTCTATAGGTCTCCATTCTTTTTTCGTGATTCGTGCTTTTTCCATTAGTGATAATGATAAGGAATGGTAAGTTCCAATACTTATTAAATCCTCAGGACCACTAACAATTGTTCCCTTTATTCGTAAATTATCACCAAAACCATGGAATGCAAACTCCTCAATTTCTATTTCTAGTGTCATCTTTATTCTCTCACCAGAATCTGCACGACCTTCCTCTTCTTTTCTCCTTATCCTTCTTGAAGTGGTTGCTTTTATCTTGTCACCTATTTGGAGGATACGATAGATAGCGTAAAGATCGTCAATATTTTCTGGAATTAGTTCAACAAATCCATGTCTGTAATCCTTTTTGATGGCTTTCATCTTTCTTTCTGCACTCCATGTTTTTGCATAGCTACTTAAAGTCTCAAGCTATCATTTTTGACCTTTGTGTTCATGTGATTTTATAAGTGTTGAAAAATCTAAACCTCTCTCTTGAATGTCTGTAAAACTAACTCTAAAGCTATCACCTTTGCTTTTTATTAGTCCTTCAGGTACTGGGAGAAACATAAAATCAGTTCTTTTACCCACAAACTTCACGCCTAAAAACGCTTTACCTCCAATTCGTTCAGCAAATTCTAATAATCCTTCAATTTGAGGTTCTTGAACGTAAAAAACATCTTGCCGGCAGGTTTTTACTTCTAAAACTAACATTAAATCCCTTTTTGCACAACCAGCTAATATATCAGGTCTTGGCATTTTACTTGTTCCTGAGGAAGAAGGAGCTCTCATTACTGCAAAACCA
>JAEOTE010000090.1 GCA_016839945.1 Candidatus Heimdallarchaeota archaeon
TAAAACCTGTTCATAGAAGGATATTATGGGCTATGCATCAGATGAGGTTAACACATGGTACTCCTCATAAGAAATGTGCGAGAATTGTGGGAGAAGTAACTGGAAAGTATCATCCTCATGCGGGAGGAGTTTATGAAGCTCTTGTACGTTTAGCTCAACCTTTTTCGATGAGATATCCAGTTGTAGATGGTCAAGGGAATTTTGGTTCAATTGATGGTTTTCCACCAGCAGCAATGAGGTATACAGAAGCACGATTAGCAAGAATATCAAGTGAACTTCTGCAGGATGTTATTCCTGAGATAGTAAGGTTTCAAGAGAATTTTGATGGTGAGGAAATAGAACCTACTGTTTTACCTATTAAGTTCCCGCTATTGTTAGTCAATGGTACTTCAGGAATAGCTGTTGGTCTTAGCTCCAACATGCCACCTCATAATATTTCAGAAGTAATAGATGCAACAATACAACTCATTGAGAATCCAGAAACACCAGTAGAAGATCTAGCAGATATAGTTAAAGGTCCGGATTTTCCAACCGGCGGCATTATAGTGAATGGTAGAGTAATGCCCATTTATGCAAGCACAGGCAAAGGTCCAATAGTGATCAGATCTAGAATAGATGTTAAAGAGCCTACAGATAAAATCGAACAGGCAACAATCATTGTTCATGAGCTCCCATATTTAACTAATAAAAGTACGTTAATGGAAGAATTACATGAATTGATTACATCCAAAAAAGTCAGAGGAATCACTGATGCAAGGGACTTATCAAAAGATAAAATCAGAATCGAAATTGATGTTCGTGAAGATTATTCCCATGAAAAAGGTGTAAGAGTAATTATTGGGCAGCTATTCAAAAATACACAATTACAAAGAACAATTTACGCAAAAAATATGGCTTTTGCACGTGGAAGACCATTATTATTGAACCTCAAAAGATCTTTATCCATATTCTTAGAGCATAGAGAATATGTTGTGCGAAAAACAATTAAACATAACCTTAGTAAGGCTTTAATGAGATTAAATATCCTTGAAGGATTATATATTGCTCTTAAAAACATTGATGCTGTTATAGCTATTATAAAGAAATCAGAAAATAGAACTGATGCTCAAGAAAAATTGATGAAGAAATTTAAGTTCAATGAAGTTCAAGCTAAAGCTATTCTTGCTATGCAATTAGCAAGATTAGCACGAATGGAAGTTCAAGCAATAACTGATGAGAAAAAAGAAATCGAAAAGAAAATCGCAGAATATAGAGATCTACTTGCTCATAAAAAGAAGAGAATGAAAATTATCAAAAAAGAGCTTCTTGAGATAAAAGAGAAATATGGAGATGAGAGAAAAACCGAAATCATAGATGAAGCAGATATTCCTCTAGATGCTGATATGTATGAAATGCTTCACGATAGACATTTGTTGATAACTACAACAAAACTAGGTTATGTAAGATCAATTGAAATAGGTAAATTCAGAACTCAGAGAAGAGGAGGGAAGGGAATGACAGCAGTAACATTAAGAGAAAATGATTCTTTACACGATGTTATTGTTACATTAAACAAAAGTACTTTACTATTGATAACAGAAAAGGGTAAAGTTCACTCCACTCCAGCTTTTGAATTACCAGAAGC
The DNA here is from genome assembly GCA_016839945.1 of Candidatus Heimdallarchaeota archaeon. GTDB lineage: Archaea > Asgardarchaeota > Heimdallarchaeia > Heimdallarchaeales > Heimdallarchaeaceae > UBA460. Next base: position 1,625 of record JAEOTE010000090.1, read on the forward strand.
TAGAAGAAGAAATGCTAGAGGGAGTCCATGGAAAACAATTTTACCAGTAGATTCATCAGTAGTAAAGATAGTTCCAGTAGACCGTGATTCATTCGATGAGGGTTATTTCTTATTCGTTGTTACTGCTAAAGGTAAAGTGAAAAAATCAAATCTTTCAGCCTTTTCCAATGTTAGAAAAACCGGAATTATAGGCATTGTAATAGAAGAAGACGATAAAGTTGTAGATGCTTTCATATCTACAGGATATGATCATATCTATCTAGCTACAAGGTATGGACTTACAGCACATTTTCATGAAAAAGAAGTTAGACCAATGGGTAGAGCTACCCGAGGTGTAACTGGTATGAGATTTAAAACACCAAAAGATGAAATCATCTGTGGGGCAAGAGTTCATGAAAAGGAATTGGATGATAATTCAATATTAACAATTACTGAAAAAGGATATGGTAAGCGAACAGCTTGTACAGAATATCGCTTTACTCATAGAGGAGCGAGAGGTGTGATTGATATTAAAACAGAAGAACGTAATGGTTTAGTGGCTTCTGTGATGCTAGTTCCTAAAAAACCCACTCGCGATAAATCTATTTCTATCATAAATAATTCAGGAATAAGTATCAGAACAAGGATTGAAACCATTAGAGAAATTAGTAGAAATACCAAAGGAGTAAGGATAATGACCTTAAAACCTGAAGAAAAAATCGTTTATGCTACTATGATAGATCTCAGTGAAGAGGATTAAGAAAAGAGAGATTACGAATAACCCTCTCTTTTATCCAACTCACCCGAGAGTATTTTTTTGAATAGTTTCTCAAAAGGTTTCTTGCCTACAGCACCAACTACATTCCCAAGATACTTCCCATCTTGGAAGACTAAAAAGTTAGGAATTGAAGAAATTCCATATTTCATAGCAGTACGCGGATATTGATCAATATTCAATTTTCCTATCGAAACTTGTCCTGTCCATTCTTTTGCTAATTGCTTCATAATAGGCTCCATACTTCTGCATGGAGCACACCATGCAGCCCAGCAATCAATAACAACAATCCCTGGTTGTTTTACAAAAATATCGAATGATTGATCGTTAAGCTCTTCCATTTCTTCGTATGGAAATGTTCCTACAACAGGAATATCATCTTTCATAATTCTAAGCATCTTTTCTCTTCTTATTCGCTCAAGTTCATCGTCCATTCTCTATCACCATGGCCTGTGTATGTTTCTCGCACACCCATTTAAATCTTATGTTTTTTCGAATCTTAATTATTAGGGAGAATTTTGATTCATTGCGTATAGCAGAAAACTTAATATGTGTGTTTTTTACACACAAACGAGATGGAAAAGTGCTTAATTAATCTACCGGGAGTAATTGAAAGCGGAGGAAGGTGCGATATTTTTGAGTGTTTATTCGGTTTAAAACCAATACATGTAAAAATCTACTTTTTTACACTCAAGAAGAAACGGACAATAAAAGAGATAGCATCCCATGTTAATCGAGATCGAACCACTACTGTAAGACTCGTTCAAAGGATAATTAAACAAGGATTGCTTGAAAAGGAAACAGTCGCTCTAACATATGGGGGTTTAAAGAATGTTTATCTAGGGATTCCACAAGAAACTGTGAAAGAAAAATTGAAAGTCACTTTAGGAGAATTGAATATAAGTATGGATAATTTTCTAGAATTAGACTGGTTGAAAATTCCGGAATAGATTACTTTACCATAATAATACATAGTCTCGTAAAAACGTAAGGTTTATTATGTGCAAAAAAAATACACAATCGAGATTATATGCAGAGATGTCTAATTGATCTTCCTGAGAATTTTCGAAAAACAATGGCAATGAAGGAAGGAGAATTACTAAGGTTAGGTTTGAGAAATTGTGCATGCGAAGACTGGGAATGTGACTTTTGTGTATGCCCAATTTTTGAATTTATCTTTGGTTTAAAGCCACTTCACATCCACATCTATTTCTATACTTTGACTCATAAAAGAACAATAAAAGAAATTTCTAACAGAGTAAACAGAGATCGAACCACAGTTGTAAGATTAGTTCAAAGCTTAATTGAAAATGGATTAATAAACAAAGAATCAGAAATTTTGCCCACAGGAGGATTAAGACACCTTTATTCAGCAATACCTCAAGAGCATCTAAAAGAAAGACTAAAAGAGAGTTTTAAAGAGCTTGGAATTATTGTTGAAGAACTACTAAAGCAAGATTGGTCTCATGTGAGAGATCGAAAAGAAGAGGAAATAGTAGTTTAAATCAAAAATCAAAATCCTCTAATTCATCTATAGAACCAGTTAAATCTTCTGCAAGTTTTTTCTTCTTCTTTTTATCTTTTTTACTCCTTACTTCATCAACTGCGGAGGATAATTCTGACATAAAATCTGATCCCATTGTATCTAAAGGAACAACATTGTTATCATCAACAGGTGTTAAAATATCTGGTTCCGCCACAGGCTCTAATGGAGGTTGAGATTCTTCTGGAGGTGGAAAATATGTCGTCTCAGAAGGTTCTGAGGGGAGTTGAGTTGAAGAATCTTCTGTTGGTTCTACAGGAGATTCAGAAGGTTGTGGTTCAAAACCAGGTTCGGAAATACCTGATAATCCAGGATGTGTATCAGCTGCAGCTTGTGCCACTGTAGAAGAAGAACGATCCGGAACCAAGCTTCCATCTTGAAGCACTTTTACGATTTCCTTACATAGTGCTCTATTTTGAGGATTAAGTTGATACATATATCTTGGAAGATTAGTACTTATTTGTTCTAAGAAATAAATCCCAGTTTCATAATCTTTAATATAAAAAGCTTGTATAGCTTGCATAATTAGTTGTTGAACAAGTTTATCTGGTGGAACACTTGATTGTGGAGAGTGTGAATACATAAGTTACCCCCATGTACAGTAGTAGTGAAGCTATAAGAAAATTTTGGAAAAGGAAAAGGAACTTCTATTAAGTGTAGGACTGGATTTGAGTAGGTTTATAATTGTTGGTGCATAAATGACTGCATGACAGGTGAAGTAGAGTACATACAAGATTATCACCCATTCGAGCGAACAACTTTTTTTAGTGTTTATAGAAATCCAAAGACATATACTAGTTTGATTTATTTGCTTCTAATCTTTCCATTAGGAATAGCTTTTTTTGTATATGCCGTAACAGGATTTTCTGTTTCTATAGGACTGGTTGTAACAATAGTAGGTATATTTCTCTTGTATATTTTTCTCTGGAGCCTTCCAAGAATTATGTATATTATGGGATTACTAACAGATTGGCTTGTTGGTATTAAGATGCCAGAAAAAGTTTACAAACCATATTATGAAGGCACATTCTTTAGAAAAGCTCTAAGTTCTTTAAGAGATTCAAGAATATGGAAGACTTTACTTTATTTCCTATTCCCAGCTATGCCATTTGGGATAGCAGCATTTACCATTGTAGTTACATTATTATCAGTATCATTGGGAGCCATTAGTTTCCCAATCGTCTATTTAATTGAGCTCCTGCAAGGAAATTACGGTGGATGGATATACTATGTTTTCGATTATTGGGCACCTCCTTGGGTTAAGTTTGTTCTGTTGATATTAATGCCCATAGTAGGATTTTTCTTACTTACAGCTACATTACATCTAACAAACACTCTTGCTTTAGCACATGGAAGGATGGTAAAAGGAATTTTGAAAGGATAGATTTTTTCATAAATCTATTTTCTTTTTCTTTCTCACAGTATATGTCATTATCTTTATATCTATACTTTTTTTTGGAATCTAAAAAAAGGACTTGGATAATCTGAGTGAGAGTAACTTTTATAGAAAATCATTAAATTTCATTGTTAATCACCTCTACCTTAATGATCGTCGTCGTCTCTCACCAATTTTACTCGGTGTTGTTGGAGCTTTTTCTTCTATCATCTTCATGTCATATGTTGGTCTTCATTTAGAGGATTTAAGGACGATTGCTTGGTTAATAACATTCATATTGGCATTAAGAAACCTATATCAAATTTTTTTGAGAGTTCCTTTGGGGCACTTTTCCCAGATGATTGGGAGGAAACCTCTTTTAATAACAGGTGTAGGACTTTACACCGTAAGTTTGTTTGTTATGTCACTAGCAACACATTGGGGGTTTGTATTATTAGCTATAACATTTTTTGCAGTTGGTATGTCTTGTTTCTGGCCAATTATCTTCGCATATATAGGAGATGTTGAAAAAGAGAATATTGGAAGATTACAAGGTAGAGTATTTCAGGGAACAGATATTGGATCAGTTGCTGGATCACTACTGGCAGTTCTTTTACTTAAGAACTTTCAAACTGAAATAAGGGTGCTTTTCGCGTGGGGAGCGGGAATTTCATTAATTGGAGTGATTGGACTGGCATTGTTTATTCCAGAAGTACTCCCTAAAGAAGATAGATTGCAAGTTGAATCCAAAATAAAAGCTTTGGCTGATTCATTTCTTGCAACTTTTCGACACTTAGTTCAAGTTACACGACAGAAGAAATTAAATTTCATTTATGTACTTCAGGTATTTGTTGCTTTCTTGGAGTATATGGTCGCAGCTTTTTTCCCATTTCTTGTTGTTTCAAAAGGTTACACGGACGATGTTGTGGCTCAGGTTTTTTGGATAACTGCAGGTGTATTGCTATTCTTTAAGCCGTACATGGGAAGACTTGTTGATAAAATAGGGTATAAAATACCAATCTTTGTTACTCTTCTTTTTTCTTCAACAATGCTCATTTTTATGGTTTTTGTTGATGCCTTGCCTTGGTTAATAGTTGTATACATGTTGTATAGTGCGAGTAGTCTAACAAGCTATCTAGGAGCTAATACAGGAACAACAAGAGTGTCAAAAATAGCGGAAAGAGGTATGGCTCTTGGAGCTTTAGGGTTTTATGTTTCTTGTGCACGTTCTGTTTCGACTGTAAGTATGTTGCCTGTTTGGAATAATTTCGGAGTGGATTGGGTTTTTATCGCAACATCTATTATAGTAGTAGTTGGGGTAGCGGTGATTTATTTTGTTTACTATTTAATTGGTAATAAAAACAACAATAAAATTAGCATTGATTTAAACGATGAAAAATAAGAAAAAAGGAATATGTGACTCTTCTATTCCTAACTTTATTCCCTTCCTTAGTATTACCAGAGAACGAAAAAATCTTAGGTTTTTCGGTTTTGATGCAATTTTTTAAAGAAGAAATTGGTTGTGTTTTTTTCTTGATTTTCCTATAGTTTCCAAGAAGGATGCACTTACAATAAAGTAACCTTGCTGCAAAGTTAAAAACAGAGAAGAAGTTAATAATCCTTTTTTCAACTAAATACTATGGATGATGAGATCCAACACCTCTTAGCTCTTTTAGATAAAGCAGTGGACGAAATGTTTTCTTATGGAGATGAATCAACTTTTTCTTATTTTGATACATGTAATGATGTAGGACTATTTGTTCAAGATGTAACTACTAAAGCTAGAAATGGAGATTTAGAAGATTTATCTAAATTGTGGTATATTTTTGCCCCTACTAGTGTCTGGGATGATTCAGGAGGTTCTCAAGAGATAGCAAATGAAATCTTCGAAATAATAAACAAGAGATTTCAACCAAAGTAATAAGCGAATTAAATTTTGTTCAATCATAGTTTTAAAAAAGAATGGAGGGGACCTTAACTTATGCCTGAGAGAACTCACAGAGAGAAAATTGAGAGAATAAGAGAAAGAAATGACATTCTATTTAAGAAATCTCCAAACTCTCCTTTAACACATGAACAAAAGGATGATTTCAAAGGGATACCCTATTTCCCTATTGATAAGAAATATGAAATCATCTTCAGAATGAAGAAATTTGATGATTATAGTGAAATAACTATCACTACTACCCGATTCGATAATAGGAAATATAGTCGTTATGGTTATATTGAATTCGAATTAGAAGGCAAAATGAATAAACTTACTGTGTTTAAACCAATTGATGATGATTATCTGTTTGTTCCCTTCAAAGATACAACTACAGGAAAAGAGTCCTACAAAATTGGAAGATACGTAGAAATTGAGAAGATTTCAAAAGAAGAATGGGTAATTGATTTCAATACAGCCTACAATCCTTTGTGTGCATATAATGATAATTGGAATTGTTCTCTAACTCCTGACGAAAATATACTTGATATACCTATACGTGCAGGAATGAAGATATATCCGGATTATCGTGGATCACACTAGGTATATTTGAGCTTTGGTATGTTTTTTTGCACCAACTAGCGTCAGGGATTATTCAAATAGTTTACAAGAGATGCAAACCTGAAGCATAAACTACTTTACATACTTTAGTCAAAAAAGATTAGAAAACATATGTTTGAATGGATAAATCTTGCTATTCTAATCTTATCTATGCTTCTTTTTTCTATTCTATATGCATTTAGTGTTATGCCTGCTATTCGTGGAGAAAAAAAAGGAAAAGAAATCTGGAATGAATGTAGAAATCTTAGAATTGCTGGTTCTGTATTTGAAGGTATTACATTGATATCAGTGATTCTTTGGATATGGTTCCCAATTGAACAACTAAATTGGAAGATTTTTTCTAAATTATGGATGGGAATCGTAGTTTCTTTAGTAATTTTCATTCCTGGAGGAATCATTGTACTTAAAGGAGTAATAGATGCTGGAAAAGAAACCCTTACTCCTTCTAAAGATACTGAGATGTATGGTGGGATCTACAAATATATCAGACACCCACAAACAACAGGAGAGATGCCTATGTTTCCAGCATTTGGATTAGTAGTTAATTCATGGTTTATAGTTTTGATTATGAGCGTATTCATTCTTATTTACGTTCCTACAATTCAATATTTTGAGGAAAAAGATTTAGTAAAAAGATTTGGAGATTCATATATTGAATATCAAAAAATTACTGGTGCATTTTTACCAAAATGGAAAACAATAAAATCTTTATTCAAGCGGAAAAAGAGAAAGTAAGCGATGTTTATTTTGATTCAAGATATTTCCCCAAATCCTCAACTGTAAGTTGACCAGTTATGCTTTCTTTATATATCTTAAAACCTAAGCGATCATTTATAGAAAGCATGGGTGCGTTTGTTGTTGCATTACCAGTTGAAACAATCTTGACATTTGGAAATTCCTCTTTAACCCTTAATAGCATTACAGCCTTTAACCATTTTCCCAATCCTCGACTTCGATGTTTATCTTTAACCCCAGTAAGAAGCTGTTCAATAATATAGTCTCTTTCTGGTCTATAAATCATCTCTGTAAGCCCAGAGATTTCTCCATCATGTTCAACGGTAATATATGTCATCTGTTTTCTACCTAAATCCTTAGTTCTTTTCTCCATTTGGCGTAATGTTTCTGGTGTAAAGATTATGTCACCAATATCTAAATCTCCAAGAGGTTGTTGATTATTGGTTTCAGTGTAAGTTTCACTATATTGTTTAATAATATTCTCTGGAATAGTATAAAAGAATTGTAATTTTGTTTTAGGTGACTTTTCAGGTCCCTCTTTTTCCCATTTTGATATCATCTCCCAATCAACTTCTTCAAGATTCAATCTATTTTCAACACCAGTTAGAGCTGTTTGAGCTCCAATGGTTTCTAGAAATTTCTTTCCATCCTCTTCATTAGAATTAGTTATAAGAGTAGTTTTGTTATTTTCGATAGCAAAATCGTAAAGAGATTTCAAAGCTTTCATTCCTATTCCTTTACGACGATATGGAGCTAAAATCGAAATATCAAATTGAATCAAATGCTTATTTCCCTCATATGAAGAAGCTGTTTTTTTGATAACAAAATTATTCATAATTCCAATTTGTTTGTCTTTTGTATTATCAATTATAGAGTATAAGTAAATATCAATTTCAGGATGGTTCATTGAGGTTTTTATATTATTTTCAGCAGTTTCATTATCAGTATAAGGATCATCTGGATTTACTTCTTCATGTCTTATTTTTCTAAATTCATGATATAGTCTCCAATCCTCTTTTGTAGAAGACATAGGGTCAAATTCTTTAATCTTCACATTTTTTATATCAAATTGGTTACTCATAAAAACCAAATAAAATTGGATTCTTATATATGTAGCTAAATAGAACTTGTGTAACAGTTATATTGAATCTGATGAGCTAGATCCCCGTTCAAGCAACCACTTTGTGATTATTTCAGAAGCTTGTTCTCTATTCTCATCATGCATAATAATATGACCCCCTGCTTGGAGTTCTACTAAGGTTTTATCTTCAGATCTAACGGTATTGAACACCTGATTTCTTCCTCTACGATTGATAATACGATCACTTTTAGCTTGTATGATTAGTATTGGTTGGTTTACTTGCTTTGTTCTTTTTCGTAATTCCTTCAGAAGTTTAGCTGATTGAATCAAACTACTGACAGGTATTTTTTCATACCGTTTCCAGCCCTTAGGAATTCCGAGATACATGGACATGATTTTGTTTAATGGAATATACCGAATAAGATATTGGATAAAATGAAAATTATAAACAAACCAGGATTTGAAGTTGAATGGTTTAAGAACTGTTGAGCAAAGTATCAAACCCGCAACATCTGGGTTGTTTGTTGCTAAGTAAAGAGAAATGACACTACCCAGAGAAGTTCCTAATATAAATACCTCTGATGATTTTGTTCTTAAATTATCTAATCTTCTTTGAGTATGTTCTGTCCATTCAGTCCACTCAGTATTTCTTAAATCCTCAGGGGTCGTGTTATGACCTGGAAGATCATTATTATCTACGATGAAATTTTGTTTTTCAAGTATTTCTGCAATTTTCTTCATAGACCTATGATTAGTTCCAAGACCATGAATCAGAAGTACACAGGGAACTTGTTTAGCATCCATATCAACCTATAATTCGTTTACTATATTTTATTTTTTTTCTGTAATCATAAAGCAAACAAAAACTAAAACAATATAATCAAGTTTCGACTACATATTTAAGTGTAGCAAAACTTATTGTGATTTAATATGTGGATGGATGTTAGCAAAAAGAATGTGGTTGTCTCTGAGATTATTGGAATAATAAGAGATGAAACCACTAATGCTATGGTTTTCAGAACAAACCTAACAAGACTAGGACAACTCTTAGCCTATGAAGCAGCAGAATTTCTGAACACAAAGAAAACAGAAGTCGAAACGTCACTAGGTAAAGCAGAAGTTAATTCTATTGATGAAGATATGGTCGTAATATCTATTTTAAGAGCAGCTTTACCTATGTCTGAGGGGGTTTTGGAAACATATTCTGAAGCTTCCATAGGAGTGGTTTCAATGTCCAGAGGTAAGATGTTACAAGAAAAAGGGAAAGATTTTAGAATAGATTGTCCCTATATGCACATTCCTTATTTAGAAAACAAATTTACAATGATCGTAGATCCAATGCTAGCAAGCGGTTCTACAATGCTTTATTTACTTAAATCAATTGAAAATCAGAAACCAAAGAAAATTGTAATTCTATGTGCTATCGCATGTAAATATGGCTTAGACAGAATACTAAAAAAATATCCGGAAGTTATCATTATAGCCGGAGCTGTTGATCCTATACTTGACGAGAGAGGGTATGTTGTTCCTGGTTTGGGAGATGCAGGAGACAGAGCATTCAATACGTAAACAAAAATTGTAAAAGCAGTTAATTAAAATAATTCTGCGAATAAATGTAAAATACTTATGATTTCAATCAAAGATATTAAAATTCCTTGGAAAGAGTTTCTGAGTCCCCGCCTTCTATTTCTTGCAATATGGGTTTTCTTTCTTCTGTATTCTTTCATTTGGGCTCCAGAGGATCAACGAGGTTTGTCTTTTAGTGATTTTAAATTAGACTTTGTTGGACCTTTGGCTTGGAGTTTGTTTAACCTTGTAGGAGTGTTCGCCCTTCTTTATGCTGTTATTCTCGTTTTAGAAAGCAGAGAGAGATTTATTCCAGCTTGGCTTTTTGTATTAGCGGCTCTTGGATTTGGAATGTATGCATTAATGCCTTACTTTGCCCTACGAGGAGTGTGGAAAAAGAACCAAAAAACAAAGAAAACTTGGTTCACAAAAGCAATTGATTCACGTACTCTTGGTATTATATTATACAACCTAACTGTTGTGCTATTACTCTTCGGAATCATTGCGGGAAGCTATACAGGAGATTGGAATAATTTTGCTACACTGTTTATGGAAAGCCGGTTTGTACATGTTATGACAATTGATTTTGTTCTTCTATGTTTGTTTTATCCAATAGTAATATGGGATGATATGAAAAGAAGAAACTGGAAGAACAACATTGCATTTGTGATATTCTGCATTCCTCTATTAGGTGGAATAACCTATTTGATAGCTAGACCAAGACTTCCAGATGAAACAATCGCATAAATTTTTATTTTTTTATTTTTCAACCACTATCGTTTAAACTTAAGCCTAAATATTTTTATAAAGATTTCAAGGTTGAGTTAAGCGAACAATGAAAGTTCCACTACAAAAATACTGGGATATACAAAAGAGGTACTTAGCACCTTTCAAAGCACAATTGGTGCTGTTAGCTATTCTATTGATTAGTGGAACTGTTCTTCAAATCTTTACTCCTTTGATTATTGAAAGATACATAAATCTCGCTACTCAAGGAATAGCATTGCAAGATCTAAACAACTTCTTTCAGACTATCGGTTTACCGTTCGCTAATGCTAACAATATAGTATCCACGCTCATTCTATTAGCGTCTCTTTACATTGTTCTAATGTTTATTCAACAGATAGCATCCTTATTTTCTGTCTACTTCAGTCAAAACCTTTCTTGGTCCTCTACAAATATGATGAGATTCGAATTAACAAAACATTGTATTAATTTAGACATGACCTTTCATAACGAATACAAACCTGGTGAAATGATTGAGAGAATTGATGGAGATGTAAACACTTTAGCTTCTTTTCTGTCTCAATTTGCTGTTCAACTTCTTAGTTCATTGCTTCTAATATTTGGAGTTCTAATTACATTGTTTACCAAACATTGGATACTAGGACTTGCATTCACAGTTTTTACTGTTCTCGCTATACTTGTTATGTATAAGATGAGAAATTTCTCCGTCAAATCTTGGGAGAAACAGAGAGAAACTAGTGCAGATTTGTATGGTACTATTGAAGAAAGTTTAAGTGCTGTAGAAGACATTAGAGCGAATGGATCAGTTAAAAATGCTATGCGTAAATTCTTTGATTTCGCCAGAAATAACTTCAAAGCTTTTCGTAGAGCCTTAATCAGAGATCAATTGTTTGTAATGACCATATGGGGAATTATTGCAATTATTAACACAATGGTGTTTGCTCCAAGTATTCCTCTTCTCAATAATGGTATCATAACTATTGGAACAATTTTTCTAGTGCAAGTTTTTGCTGGAATGCTTCTAAGACCAATCTTTCAAATTACTAGACAGATGCAAAATCTTCAACGCGCAGGAGCTTCCATTGATAGAATAAATAAAATATTTGATACTAAAACAAAAATACTAGATAAGGGGTCACAGAAATTTTCACCAGGACCTTTAACACTGGAATTCAAGAATTTGAGTTTTGCATACAATGAAGATGATTATGTTCTAAATAAATTGTCATTTAAGCTTAATCCTGGCAAGATATTGGGAATCGTTGGACAAACTGGAAGCGGAAAAACAACTATTTCCAGGTTGCTATTTCGTTTATATGACACAAAACCAGATGATGGTTTTATTAAATTAAACAACACAAAAATCGAAGAAATTTCTTTAGAAGATTTAAGAGATAAGATATCTTACGTTACACAAAATGTGGAATTGTTTCAAGCTTCTATTAGGGATAATGTTACTTTGTTTGATAAGAGAATAAATGATCAAAGAATAGTATCAATCCTTGACGATATTGGTCTAGGTGAATGGCTGGATAAAATGCCAGAAGGATTAGATACAATTATTTCTTCAAGTGAATATGGTATTTCAGCTGGTGAAGCACAACTCTTAGCGTTAGCACGTGTTTTTATTAAAAGCCCGAATTTAGTTATTTTAGATGAAGCTTCTTCTAGACTTGATCCTGTTACAGAGAATTTGCTTGAACAAGCAATTGATAAACTACTAATAAATAGAACAGGTATTATCATAGCTCATCGATTAGCTACACTTGAAAAAGTGGATGATATTTTGATCATTGATAAAGGTCACATTGTAGAACATGGAGAGAGAGAAGATTTAGCTAACGATCCAGACTCACAGTTTTACCAGCTGCTTCAAACAGGAGAAATAGTGGAGTTGTTGAAATGAATATTCTTAAATTATCTTGGAGACTACTGCGTTTCAAACCAGGATTAGCTTTTACTGGTTTTCTTTCTGATATTCTTTTCTTTCTACAACCTTTAGCTGCCAGTTACATTGCTAGAGAAATTTTTAATCAACTCGAGGGAGTAGGTGGGTGGAGTACAGGATTAAATATATGGATCTTGGTTCTTTTAGTACTCCCTCTTACTTTAAGTTTAAGACTCATAGGTGATTTTATTTTTGTTTTTACAATGTGGATATTCATTCTTTCAAGTCAAGTACTTCTCAGAAAAAACATGATGGCAGGAATATTCCGCAAACCAGGCGCTGTTGCACTCCCAGATTCTCCTGGTGAAGCTGTATCAAGATTTCGAGGAGACGTAGAGGAAGTGTTGTGGTTTGTATATCATCTTACTTCTTTCTTCAGTCTCGGAATATTCACTGGATTAACCTTCTTCATAATGCAAGACATTAATTGGAAATTAACAGTATTTGTTAGCATACCTTTTGTCTTTATGATGGTTTTAGTTTATTTTACAAGACCCGTATTCACAAAATTAAGAAAAGAACGCAGAAAAGCAGCTGGAGCTGTAACAAGAACTATTGGAGAGATATTCAGATCTGTACAAGCGATCAAAGTAGCTACTTCTGAAGAACATGTTTTGAATTACTTCAGTGGAGTTAATGAAAAGCGACGTATAGCAGAAGTGAAAGATGAGTTTTTCCATCATTTTATCCATGTTATATACTATGTCACCATTTATCTTTGTATAGGAATTATCCTTTTACTTGTTGGAAGCAACTTGAGAAATAATGTTTTTACAGTTGGTGATTTAGCATTTTTTGTAACTATTCTAGCAGAATTGGGAGAATTCATCTGGAATATGGGGGACTTGGTTCCAAGATATGTTCGTACTAAAGTTTCCTTTGGAAGAATGTTTAACTTGATTAAAAGCGCTGATCCAGAGGTTACTGAATTAAATTTAGTGGAACATGGACCAATTTTTGTGAAAGAAACCACTCCACCAATATTGCCATTAATGATTAATGATCAAGATAAGCTCTTAAGGTTTGTAGCAAAAGACATATCGTATACTTACCCGAATTCAGATAAAGGAATCAAGAATATTAATTTAGCATTGGAGAAAGGTTCTTTTACTGTAATTACAGGTAGAATTGGTTCTGGAAAAACAACACTTCTTCGAGTATTGCTTGGATTGTTACCTAAGGAAAAAGGAAATCTAATCTGGAATAATGAATTAGTTAAGAAACCAGAAGATTTCTTTGTTCCACCAAGAACGGCGTATACAGCTCAAATCCCTAGACTTTTTAGTGACTCTATAAGAGAAAATATACTCCTTGGATTACCTGAAGAATCTGTTAATATCGAAGAGTCTCTTAAGCTTGCTGTTGTAGAAAAAGAAGTGAATGAGTTTGCTGAAGGATTAGATACTCTAGTAGGTCCTAAAGGAGTTAAACTCTCTGGAGGACAACGACAACGTTTAGCAGCAGCAAGAATGTTTGCTAGAAATCCTGAGATTTTAGTCTTTGATGACTTGTCTAGTGCTCTTGATGTTGAAACCGAGCAATTATTGTGGGAAAGAGTTTTTGACAAAGAAGGTTCAACATGTTTAGCGGTTTCCCACCGTCCAATTGCTTTACGTCGAGCAGACAATGTTATAGTCATGAAAGATGGAGAAATAGAAGCTCAAGGAAAACTAGATGTATTGCTAGAAACAAACGAAGAGATGAGACGATTGTGGGAAGAGAAGATTATGAAATCAGATACAACTCCAGTTGTTTCACAAACAGATTAAGAAAAAAGAAATCCCCTTCCTCTGTAGTGTCCCTTTTCTATTTTTTTGGTACAAAGAAACCAGAGATTATTGATAATAATGCGCCACCAGTAGCCATCCAAAAACCAATAAAATCTACTGGAGGATTTATTGGTAATCCTGCAAATAGCATCCAAGGCATTGAGAATGCGCCACCAAAGAAATAGGGGAAAATGCCAATCATTCCTGATGATATTGCTGGTGGGAGAATTATGAATACCAAGACAAAGGAAGATAGCAAAATCCACACCCATCTAGGAATTTTGAATATTGCAAGAATGAGTGCTAAACCTCCAGACACTAAGGCTAGTGTACCAAAGAACACGTAAGTTAAAATTAGTGTATCACCTCCAGCATGTGGTACAAGAAGTGAATGAAGTGTAGCATATTCGAAAACTACACCTATTACTCCTAACATCATTAGCAGGTATGAAATTTTACCATTTTTCGAAGATACAAAAATTTTTTTTGCCATATAAGAGGATATATTCTCTTCTTATTTAAAAGTAGTTGAAAGAAGAAGGGTGATTATTTTATATCACAAGTTAAGGTCACAACTTGTGATTTTTCTTTTTAAATACTTACTTCTATTTTATCTTGAAATAAATTTGGTGATTTACAATGACAAAAATCGTAGTAGAAGAAGATCAAGAAATGGAATTGACCAAGGTTGATGGTAATCTTGAGATTTTAGATGGAGCAACAGTAATTGTTTCTCCTAATGTTGAATATCTAGCTGTTAGTGGAGATCTGATAAGTAAGGGGGACGTAGTAATTCAAGGTTCAATAGTAGCTGGTGGGTTGAGACATAAAAACGGATATCTCGAAATCGAGGGTGATGCTAAAGTTAAGGAGATATCTGTTTCAAGTGGAAAAATGCGTAATGGTTCTAAATTAATAGTTTATGGTAATTTAGAAGGAATTGAAGCTGAAATCGATGGTAGTTTAGAAGTTGAAAAGGATTTTATCTGCAAAGATGTAGATATTATGGGATCATGTAAAATTCATGGTGAAGCAACTGTAGAAGAGTATGAAGTAAGTGGTTCAGCAAAACACGGTAAGGACTTAAAAGCTAAAGAAGTAGAAGTAAATGGTTCATTAAAAGCATCCCAAAGTGTTTTTGTGGAAGAAGATTTTGAAATTTCTGGTTCTGCGAAAATAAGTGATACTCTAAAAGCAGTTAGTGTTAATGTGGGTGGATCTTTTGTATGTTCAACTCTAACAGCAACTGAAGTTGATGTTGGAGGTTCAGTAAAAATAACCAGAGGAGAAATTGAGGAAAAAATCGATGTAGGGGGATCATTTAAATGCGAAGAATCTCTTAGAGTGCCTAAAGCTTCATGTAATGGATCCTGCCGTTTTGGTGATAATTCACAAGTTAATGTACTTAATATTAATGGAGCAACAAAAGTTGGTTCAGATTTCGTTTTTCAAACAATTAAAGTAAATGGAGCATTCAATTTTGATACAAACGCCAGTGGTGATACCCTAACAATTAATGGAGCAACCCAAGGTGAGGGATTATTAAAACTTAATGAAAAATTAAGTATAAATGGTGCATTGCATGTTGATAAGGTTGAAGCAGACGAAGTAGACATCGCAGGTTCTTTTGATGGTGAGGAAATTAAAGCCAGATTTATACATGTTTCAAGAAATTCACGTGTTAAAGGGACATTAATTGCAGAAAAAGTAATAGTTGAAGATGAAGCTCGAGTTGAAAACATAATTGCTGATGATGTTGAACTAGGAGAAAAAGTTAAAGCTTTGAAAGTTCAAGCTAAAAATTTGAATGCTGATCCTTCAGCGAAATATCGAACTGAATAAGAGATTACCTTTTAAGAAAGTTAAGAGTCTCATGACTTCAGAGACTCAAAACTTTTATTTTTCTGTTTATACATATAATCGTGGTTACTCAACATGCCTGTAATAAATAGAACAAGATATGATATTTATGCGGATATTCTATCTGTAATGGATTTTTATAGCGAAGCAGGAATTTCACAAATAGCAAGAAGAGCTAATTTACCTATTGACAGAGCTAAAGGATTAGTACAATTTATGATGGCGAGAGGTTTACTTGTGAAGTTCGAAAATCCCAAACAACGTCCAAGTATCTTATATAGAGCAACAAATAGAGGATCACAATATCTTGAATTGTATAAAAATCTCTCTCACATGGTAGTAGAAATAACAGAAGAGGAAATGGATTTTTAATCATAGTTTAAAACCAAAAATCTACATCCATTCATCAAAAAGAATTTATTATTATGAGTTATAGGAATTATATAATGCTTCAATTCAGAAAATTTGTTGCTAAGGATTGGGAAGACTTCAAAGAAATTGTCAAAGAAGCATTTTCTAGAGAAGGTATTCAAAAAGAAGGTTTTATTGGAACTTTAGAGGACGAAGGTTTTATTGGGGGCTTTATAAACAATAAACTCATTGGATACCTTCGTTTACTGACTCACAAGGAATATGGGCATTTAGGACAAATTGCAGTTACAAAACTCGAAAGAGGAAAGGGTTATGGGAATATTCTCATGAAGTATGCTCTTGATTTTTTTGAATCCAAGGGGATGAAAAGATTAGGATTGTACGTAGAAACTAATAATCAAACTGCTATTTCATTATACGAAAAGTTTGGATTGGTAAAGCAATTTGAATCTTGGCATTATTGGATAAATGAGGAGTTCTACAAGCAAATAGAAGAATCGTCTGAAAGAATTGGAAACTCTGAGTTAAGAATTTTAACTGCATCCGATTTTGAAATTATAATAAAAGCATTTCCTGAGGTTAACAAAGAAGAACTTGAGTCTCATCTAAATAGCGAACAAATTCAAGGTTTAACAGGAGTAAAATCCATTCCACTTGGTTTATTTGTAAATAATGAATTACAAATCTATGGAAGATTTAATCCTGAATTTCCAGGATGCAGACCATTTCTAGTTACTGAAACACAGTATGTTGACGAGTTTATTTCTAATTTGGTCAAATATAAGAAGAAAAACTATATTCGATTAACTTTTGATAGAAATAGAAAGTTAGCTGAATTCTTCAAAGAAAGAGGATACAAGCTCCACAACCACATGTTTGTGATGGAAAAAAAGATTTCAAATGATTGAAGTCACAAAAATAGAAAATTTTGTCTTTATAAAGTATTTTTCGAATTATATTATTGAATGCAATCAAGGGAAGCAGAAGGGATTCTGGAATCAGAGGTCATTAGGGAAAAATATCCTTGTTATAATTATGCTGTTTACTTCCTTGAACAAGAGGACATTATGCAGAGAAAAATCGGTTACTCACTCTTAGCACCTTTATTTAGATTGCTTCCAGAAGATCTGCAGGAATATATCAGATACATTTGGCAAATAGATGGAGAAAAACACAAAATGCCTTTTTCCTTTGTAAAGTGCTGTAATCAAATTTTCATTGATGAAGAAAATCAAACAAGCTGATTATCCTCCAAAGAACTTTCTACGCATGTATATGAATTGTTCAGTCGCTTCTTGATCTTCAGCCATTCTTTCATAATATGATTTAGGTTTTAATAGTATCTTTCTACTTTTTTCCCCAAGTTTATTCATTGATTTCATCCAAACAAGAAGAAAAGCCACAATAGCAGACACTAATAGACATACAAAAATAGAAATGAAGATTATGTATAGGATTGGAGCCATAGTCTATTGTTAACTAGGGATTAATGCCTTATAAGCATTATTAAAAATGGAGGATTTAGAGTTTTGAAATTTATATAAAATGGTTCAACTCTCAACTGCTCTTATGTGTAAATGAGCTCATTGCTCCAGAGTGGAATCATTTTGATTCATCAAACCAATTTCAATTCATTGCTCACTAGGCCACATCTTAAGAACTGAAAGGAGAACCCTAATTACTGGTTATAAGTTATAAAAATAAAGGTTTGTGGTGGGGACTGGGTGATTTGAACACCCGACCAATTGGTTTCTTCGGATTGGTCATTGCCAAAGCAATGTTCTCTGGAGCCAACCACTCTACCGGACTGAGCCAAGTCCCCTACCGATGCTCTTGTTTTTCTCCTTATTTCTTCTTTTAAGGTTTTCTTTATCTTTTTTCTTGTCTCTTTTCTGAAAATTCCCGTTGATTATTCAATGTAGTAATTTCTATCTTCTAATAAAAATCCCCTTAATATCTCCCCATCCTTCTTCTTTGGTGGAATTCTTTCTATATTATCATCAAAATTCTCATAATTATCCATAGCCATGATTGTAACTGTTTCATTTTCTTTGGATACCAACATATATTCTCTTAAAATGATCTCGTCGCTTCTTTTTTTAGCTCGTTTTTCGACTCTCTTTCTATCAATGTTTTTTATAATGTGGTTCTCAAGATTTTCCATTTTTACTTGATTTTCGTTAACATTCTTTACTAACCACAAGTGATTTTCGTACTCTATTACGTCACTCACTGCAAATTCTGGTAATCTTACCAAATATGTATTAGTGTATACTTCTGTTCCATCTTTTGAAGTTGTTTTGTGTTCATAAGCTACAGTCAGTTTTCCTGCAGTCAAATTCTTAATTTCTCTAGCTATTGTTTCAGCTAGGAATTTTGTACTAACATTTGCAGTTATACCATCATTGTCTACCTCTAGGTCAAGAATATATGCTAATCTTGCGTCTTCATACTGCTTCATCATTTTCTCTATTAGATTTTCTATTTCTTCTTCTTCTTTTTCTGTTAGTTTCCTGTTTTCTCCCCTAATTTGTAATATTGCTTCAAAATACCCAGATCTATACTTAGAACAATCATCACAACCTTGTCTCACCATTTTCAATCTTGTTTTACCTTCCCTTATGAATTCCCCGAATTCTTTGAAAGGTTTGGCTGTTATAGTGGTGATCATGGTAAATTCCTTTACACCATAATTCATGATTTTGCTTTCTTCTATATCATCTTCAAATTCAGAATTATAAGAAAAATCAACACTTATTTTTTCTAAGATTTTACTCCGTGAAATTTCTCGAATAATTTCTTCTAGACTTTCCTCTCTTCTCCAAGTATCGATGTGAGCTCTAGAAACAAAAATTGTTCCACATGTAGGACAGATTTCAATATCTAAGGAAGGAGTAATCTTTATTTCTAAAGAATTTTCTCTTTTGAAGCAGTTCTCACACATATTATCTAAGAATGGGCCTTCCTTCTCACCACAAACGGCACAAAATCTTCCTTTTAGTGAAATTTTAATCACCTATATAGCTGTTCTTCTTTAAACTCAAAAAAGTTGCTATTTTATTAAAATTGCATGACCAACCTTTTTCTTTTGATCAGAAGGATTTTCAAACCAAAGTACAGCATCTTTATGAATTAATCTGTTTTCAACTAATAATTTTATGATTTTTACACCAATAACATTTGCAGATGTGCATCTTTGGACTTCATTTAGTAACTCTTTTTCAGTTACTAATTCATTTCCATAGAACCTCTGCGATACTTTGATTTTAACATCTTTGCAAAATAATTCTAAATCTACAACTTCCTTATCACACGCTGCAACCAATACTTCATTTCGCTGTTTAATGACCTTCATAAAGAAAACAGACATTTTATTTCAACTTCATTAGCTTATTTTCTTAATGGTTTAACAGCTGTGGATGCACCACAAGCATCACAACGTTTCCATAATATTCTGGATTCAGCAACTAGTTTGGTATCAGGTTTACTACACTCGTTACATATGACATATTCCTTAACGTATCTTTCCAGTAAACTTTGGAGAGTAACTCTAGCATGTTTTCCAGCGAATACAGCACGAGCACCTTCCATTGTTACAGATGTTGCTAATTCACCAGCCATAAATTTAAGAAAATGATTTTCTTCTCTATTTATTGTTTCCAAGATTTCTCTTATGTTTACAATGAAAGTTTTGTTTCCCTCAACAACTGAACGAATTATGGGTATTTCAAATCTTGATTGTTCAAAGACCTTTTCAGGTAGTTGACTTCTTGCTCGTTCAAGTAATTCTTTGTATTCCATTTTAATACCTCAACTTCCTCTTTCAGTTATCCTTTTTGTTTGTTTCGTTTAAGTCTTCTTTTTTGTTATTCATTTTCTTCATTACATCAAAAACTATTTTAACACAAATCGTTTTCCTATTTTGAGGTTTATATTTGAGTAGTAGAGGCAAAAAACCCACAAAAGGAGGAAAAAAACCTAAAAAAGGTACTCGAGCAGGAGATTGGGTTACAGCTGATTCAGATGCAATCAGAGCGCAATTACCTGGTGAAGGAGAAGTTTTTGGTATTGTTATTCAGATTTTAGGAGCTAGTATTCTTCTAGTTAAATGTCTAGATGGTTTTACAAGACAAATTCGTATCCCAGGTAAATATCGAAAACGTCTTTGGTGTAGAGTTGGGGATGTAGTTATTATTATGCCTTTCTATGGTATGAATCCAGATGAAAAGGGAGAGCTCGTTCATCGTTTTCGTAGAAATGAAGTTCAATGGTTAATAAATAATAAGCATATTCCAGAGGACTTTATTTCATAATTTATTATTGTTCTTTACAATTAGATTTTGTATTAGTATAATTAGCTTCATCAATAGTTTTATTTATCTCCCAAACCGTATTCAGATAGAAAGCTTTAGCTTTGGAATTAATCGCCCCCTAAAGCAAATCGCTCTGTTGACAAAAACTCACTCTCAATAACAGTAAATTATGTGATTACATGTCTCAAAAGGATATTGATCAAATAGATCAGAAGTTAGACAAATCTCGAATGCGAGAAAAGGATAGAGATACGCTTAAAGTAATTGAGAGTGTGTTCGATTTTCAAACAAGCATGTTAATAGTAAAATTGATGAATAAAGGAATTTTAAAAGAAATAGGATTTGTTGTTTCAACAGGTAAAGAGGCTAATGTATACCATGCTTATGGACCTAAGAATGAAGAGTTAGCTATTAAGATTTATAGAACTACAACTGCAGATTTTAAGAGAAATTGGATGTATGTAGAAGGAGATCCACGTTTTAAACGATACAAGAAGGGGACTTATGCATTTATCTACACATGGGCAAAAAAAGAATTTAAGAATTTACAGAGAATGAACAAGGCTAATGTAAGGGTTCCAGTTCCTGTCATAGTTTCAAAAAATGTCTTAGTAATGGAGTTTATTGGTAAAAAAGAAACTGCTGCACCTCTCTTAAAGGATGTTGCAATTAAGAAACCCCAAAAAGTTTACTCAACTGTGGTAGAGTACATTTTTAGATTATACGAAGAAGGAAAACTTGTTCACGCAGATTTAAGTGAGTATAACATACTCTATTACAATAAAGAACCCATCTTTATTGATGTCTCTCAATCCGTTCTTCTAGATCATCCACATGCTGCAGTATTTCTTTATAGAGACATAAGTAACATTAACAGGTATTTTAGTAGTCTTGGAGTACAAATTATGACAAATGATGAACTTTATGAAAATATTACTAATTCAGAGCCTAGCCCTAAAGTTAAAGCAATCGAAATATAATTGGTGTCAAATATGTCAAGTGAGTTTCTTGTGCGAATTCCCTTAGAAAGAGTAGCTGTATTAATTGGACCTAAGGGAAGTACAAAAAAGAAGATAGAAGAATTAACCGAATGCAAACTTATGATAGATAGTAATAGTGGAGATGTTATAATTCTTGCAGAAGAAGAATTGGAAGACCCAATTAGTATGTGGAAAGCAAGAGATATGATTAAAGCTATTGGGCGTGGATTCAGTCCACAAAACGCATATAAGATTAATAATCCTGGATGGGGATTTGATTTAATTCAAATAAGAGAATTCGTAGGAACCTCACCAAACGCTTCGAGGGAAGTTAGATCTCGAGTAATAGGGAAGAATGGAAGAACGAGAAACATAATTGAACAGTCTACTGGATCAAATGTCTCAATTTTTGGGAATACGATTGGTATAATCGCAGAGTTCAACAAAGTTCAATATATCAGAGAGGGGATAATTAAACTGATCAATGGTGCTAAACATAATACTGTCTATAAATATTTAGAACAAAGAATGAGGGAACTTAAGGGAGATAAAGACAAACTATGGGTAAAGCACGCAGATGAAGAGGATCTTGTTAGTATAACCGACTTAGATGAATTAGAGAAAGTAGTTTTCGAGGAAGAGGAGAAAGCGAAAGAACAGAATGATGAATAGTTCAAGAGAATAGGGGATGATGGTTAACATGAATCCAATTCTGTATGATTTACACATTCACAGTCACTTTTCTTTCGACTGTAAAAGTGATCCAAAAGAAATAATCAAAGTAGCTAAAAAGAAAAATTTAGCAGGAATAGCAATTACAGATCACAATAAAGTTAATTTTCACTTAAAGGAATATGATAACAAAGGTTTACTAGTAATACCTGGAATTGAAGTTTCTACTGAAAAAGGTCACGTAATAGGATTAGGTATTAAAGAGCTAATTGAGAGAAAAATGTCTGTTGCAGAAACTATTGAAAAGATATTAGAATTAGGAGGACAACCAGTTATTCCTCACCCTTTTGATTTTACAAGAAGAGGTATTGGCAAAGAAATTTATAAACTCAAAAAAATACCCATAGAAACTCAAAATGCATCTTGTCCTTTGCAGCTATTTAATAGAAAAGCTAAGAAATGGGCTGAGAAAAACAAGCTTCCTCAAACAGGAGGAAGTGATTCTCATAGAATACAAGATATAGGTATGGCTTTTACAATCTTCAAAGAAGAGTTAGAAACTATAGATGATGTATTAGAAGCTATTAGAAAGAGAAAGTCTTCTTCAGGAGGTACTCATTTATCTATACCTGAGAAGATTATAAGAGCTTTTCAGATTCATTTTTAAAATTTAATTTACATATTTTTAAACAGAAGTAGAATAAAAATAAGAGTAGAATGTGGAGCTTAGAAAGCGTTGTTTTTATTCCACATTTCTTCTTTTAACAAGTCACGAATTGCAACTCGTATACACTCACTTCTATTAGGGTATCTCTTTAACCTTACCAACTCATCTAAATCATGAAGGAATTCATCTGGTAGATGTACTGTTACTAATTTCATTTCATATACACCTCTGATTCCACTTTTCATTTTGTATTTAAAGGAAATGTAATATTAGGAGAATATACTTCTCTATTTTCACATAATTTACTGGTATGATTCCTTCAGAAAAAGAAAGAGAAGAATTCTCTTTAAAACCTCTGGATATCTTCCTTTTTGGGATTTAAAAGGTAATACATCTAGTTCTTAATTTTTGAAGCATATCCAGAACTACTTTACTTCAGTTCCAGGAGGTACTTTTTTATCTAAATTTAGTAAAATTGGTTCACCATCAATGTCTGCAGCTAGAAGCATTCCATCAGATTTTTCACCCATCAATGTTGCAGGTTGCAAATTGGTTACAACAACAATTTGTTTTCCCACTAATTTCTCAGGTTCATAATGTTGTTTAATTCCAGCAAGAATTTGTCTTTCTTCTGTTCCTAAGTCTATTTGTAATTTTATTAAATTCTTACTTTTTTCCAATGGAGTAGCACTTTTTATTGTAGCTATCTTAATTTGAACATTCTTAAATTCGTCATAAGTTATTTTATTCATTTTATTTCCACTTTCCTTCTCTTTTTTCTTGGCTTTCTCTCTTATTTCTTTTAGATTATTTTTTATCTCATTTTCCTTAACTTTGTAGAAAATTGGTTTTATTTTCTTAATTTTTTGTCCTGTATTTAATTTGTTTAAATCAATGGTTTCTAACCCTTCATCCACAGGTTTTCCATTGAATCCTAAAGCTAACCAAATCTTTTCTGACGCATTAGGTATAATAGGCCACAAAAGAATAGATATTACTTCAGAAATTTTAGCTGAAAGATTCAGAACAGTTCCAGTTTTTTCTTTGTCTTTCTTAATTAAATGCCAAGGTTCAACAGATGAGAAGTATTGATTACCTAGTCTAGCAATGTTTACAGCAATGTTCGTTGCATCTTTGATTTTGAAATTATCCATTGCTTTAAGATAAGATTCAATATTTTCCTCTATTTTAGTGAGTAATTCTTCCTCTATGTCTGTTAACTTTCCTCTTTTAGGGATTTTTCCTTCAAAATGCTGGATTGTAAATGTAATTGTTCTATGTATGAAGTTACCTACGACATCATTGAGATCAACATTGATAGTAGAAGCAAAATCATCCCATTCAAAGTAGAAATCTTTAAGCTCTGCTCTGTTAACACTCATAAAGTATCTCCAATAATCTGCAGGCAATGTTTCTATAGCTTCATCACACCATATTCCTATACCTTTTGACTTAGAGAAAGGTCCTTCTTTGAACTGGATGAAGTTTGTTGTTGCAACAGCATAAGGTAATGGATAAGAATCTCCTGTTGCTAAGAGCATTGCAGGAAAAATCAAAGCATGAAATATTATATTGTCCTTACCAATACAGAAGACTGTTTTTGTATTTTTGTCTAACCAAAAATCCTTGAAGCGTTCTGGTTTTTCTTGTTCTTCTGCTAGTAATTTAACTGTACTAATATAACCAAGAACATTTTCAAACCAAACATAGAGAACTTTGTCTTTATACTCTTCACCAAAGATTGGGGCAATTGGAATGCCCCAAGTCATATCTCGTGAAATTGGTCTTTCAATCAAACCTTCTTCAATCATACTTAGAAGTTTTTGTTTTGCGAATATTGGAATATGTTTATTCTCTTTAGCGAATTTGTTCAATTCCTTAGAGAAAGCTGGAAGATCAAAATACCAATGACTAGTTTTCCTAAGGACAGGTTTTCGAAGGCAAGTTATACAATGAGGTTTGATTAAATCAGTAGGTTTGAGTATGGCTTCACACTCAGGATTGGTGCATTGATCACCTCTAGCACCTTCTGCATTACATATTGGACATTTTCCTTCTACAAATCTATCTGGAAGAAATCTTTTATCGTGTTCACAATAAAATTGTTCTGTTTCTTTGAGTTTGAAATATCCATTCTTATGTATTTTTTTATGAAATCCTTGAACAAACGATATGTGTGTTGGATTATGAGTTATTGTATATTTATCAAATTCAATATTCCATTCTTCTAGAAGTTTTAGGGTTTGATTATGATATTTTGATGCTAATTCTTCTGGAGATAATCCTGCGGCTTCTGCTGCAACTACAATTGGTGTACCATGGGCATCAGATCCACTAACATAGATAACATCATGTTTTCTAAGCTTATGATAACGAGTTATTACATCTCCCCACAATAATTGGGAAAAAGTCCCTAAATGAGGTACATAATTTACATATGGCCATGCTGCCGTGATTACCCATTTCTCTTTAGACATTGTTAATCACCTTATCCAATTTTACTTTAATTCTCAGTTTCTCTTCTTTAGACTCCAGAAAACTTATTGTTTTTTGTGTCTTTTGGAAAGAATCTAAATTTGATGGTGAAAGAAACTTTACACTAAATAAATTTGCAAAAAGAAGTTCAGAATCCTTTTTGGGAGTCCATTTCGTGATTCCTCTGCAAAACCACTTTACCACCAATTCCTACAATATGCTTCCTATTTAAAAAGTTAATGTATACAAATGTGCATTTACTTATTAGACAGTTTGTAGTACAGCTTCTCGATTTGGTTTGTTACATTTTGAAAAGAAAATTCCTTTCTTATTCTTTTTCTAGCTTTTTGTGCTTTGTTTACATAAACAGAATAATTCTCAATCATGCTAATAATAGCAGTCTCTAAAGATTTGACATTTCCAACCTCAAAGAGTATCCCATCATCACCATTTCTTAAAAGACGAGGTATATCTCCTATATTTGAAGCAATTACTGGTATCCCCATGGCCATAGCTTCAATAATGATTGTTGGAGAGCCTTCCCAAAAACTTGGCAATACTAAAACATTAGTTTTACTAAGAAGGTTGGGTATAGATGAATGTTCTACAGCTCCATAGATTTTAACTCGTTTTTCTTTTTTGAATACCTCTTTTAATACTGAATAAAGCGAACCATAACCAATGAACCAAAAAGAAAGTTTCTTTGTTCTCTTGAGAAGTGTTTTGATAACTTCAGTGTAATAACCAACACCTTTCCAAGGTTCTAAATCACCAATATATGTAATTATTTGATCATTATTTATTTCTGGTTCTACTTCAGGAAAGACTTCTAGGTTTATTGCGTTATTAACAATCATTACCCTTTCTTTTCTTCTGTGGATAGTATTTTTTAGTAAATCAGCATCATATGCACTGACTGATGCTATGATATCTGCTTGAGATAGAACAAATCGTCCTAAAGTAATATCATAAAATTTCTTTGCGAATTCTTTCACAAAACCTGTTCTATACGGAGGACTACCCACACCCCCATGGATGTGTAGAAGTGTTGGAATTTTTCTAAGCATCTTAGCAATAGCAGCTTGGATTGTTGTAAAATAAATGAATGAATGTACATGAAAAACATCTACATTCTGAACTTTCAGTAATTTATGAAGCATAATGCATGCAGGATTTATTCCAAAAACATCCCAAGGACTGAAAAACCTATGAACTGTCATGTTTGTATAATAGCTTTGGTAAGGAACCTCTGTTGACTTTTTTGTTGTAAAGACATCAATGTAATGACCCTTTTTGACAAGTTCTTTTGAAAGATAACTTACATATCGTTCAGTTCCTCCATAGGTCTTCGAATCGAAAAAAGGAGTCACTTGGACAATATGTAAAGAATCCATGTTTTTTTCACCTATATATGATATAAAAGATAATTCTTACCATTACTTGTTACTAGATGGAAAGTTGGAAGGGTTAGTTGAAGTGAGTTTAGATAGTATGATATGTTGCTACTTGACAAAATCAAAGGAGTGCCTAACCATTGATCCATCGTTACACTAATTACAATGAAACGAAGATGCGTTGATATTAGTCTAAATCTGTTTTGTTCCATAGAAGAGTTAGCATCCAATAATAAGGGTATTCTGTAAATATCGATACCTTCAATGTATTTTGAAATAGAAAAAGGCACACTCATGCTATTGTTATATACGGTCATATTAACATAACTCTGCATGCTATTTGCAAAAGTTACATTTTGATAATCATTAGTTAAATTATAGCCAGGAAGATACTGTTTCCCCAAATAATTAATACTCAAATATGAATTAAAAAGCAAAACAGACAGCAAAATAGGGATCCATCTTCTTTTTAGGGTTTTCAATAAGCTTGAAACTGATAAATAAGCTAAAAGTCCTATGAAAATCAGAGTAAAGATAAAGGTACGTGGAGCTACCCATGAGAGCTCATGCTCTGTAGAACTGAATGTTAATGAGAATACAACAGTCAGACCATAAAAACAAAAACCTAATGCAAACAGTGCATATTTGATATTGTCTGGGAAGAAGAGTGCTACACCACTTAGAAGAACGACAATAATTAGCTCAACCGTTATATACCAAGAAGGGAGGTTTGCACTGTAGATAAATAAACCTATGATTTCCACCAATATAATGGCCCCAACAATGAAAGCTAAGGAATATTTTGTAAATTTACGTTTGGAAAAGAATTCCGAAATCTTTTTTCCGTATCTTCTTCTAATTATAAAACCGATTAAAGTTATGATTACCCATAAAGCTAAGAAAGAGAATTCATTTTTGATAAAGACATTGAAAAGGGTTTCATATGTTTCATTTTGTGACAAATAGTAATTCACTATTTCAAATTCTCTTGAGTTAAGGATTGTTCTAACAATTATGACTGCAGGAATTGCATAAATGAGAGATAAAATCGATTTATAGTTCTCAGCTAGAAAAATACTCGTAATAAAAATAACAGGAAGTAAAAATAAGGCAGATAAATGATGGACTCTCACAGTTACAATTGCTAAAAATCCTGCGATAATTTGTGATCGGAAGCTTTCAGGTTTACATAAATACAAATATACACACAAGCTAAACAATCCTATTCCTAAGGAATTTGGCCTTCCCAGAAACATTTGGATTCCAATAATAGCAGGATACAGTAATATTAACGAAAAATATTGAAGATTAATATCATTCGGAATATATCCTCTTTTTTTCTTCTCTACTTGACGTATAAAAGCAATGACAGATAAATCGAATATCAAAATTGGTATTATTACGCTTATAAATTCATAAATTATCTCTGTGTTCAGACCAGTTAGAAGTGAAATGGCTGATGCAAAAACATGGAAACCTACAAAGTCATAGTATGATTTAGCAATGTTTACTTCAATAATTTGATTATTTTGTATTATGGAATCAACATACTGTCGATGTATGTGGGCATCAAATCCATACATCCCAACATTGAAATAAAGAATAAGAAAAATTAATGCTATTTTTCCTATTAAAATAGCTGGGATATAGAGAGATTTACGATTCACAATTACACCTTTTTATATTCTTCTAAATAAAGTTTTATTGACTCTTCTGGTTCTAAAATTGGTGAACCATGTCCTGGCATTATGGCTTTTGGATTGGATGTTTGAAACATTTTTATTGAGGAATTTATTGCTTGATCATAATCCAGAGCATAGTTTTTGTCTGGAGGGAGAATCGCAGTTCCTTCTTTATTAGTATTAATGATATCATTACAGAACAATGCTTGTGTTTCAATGTCTTCAAGAGCAATTGTTCCTGGCGTATGACCAGGTAGATGAAGTATTCTTAATCCATGAACAATTTCATTATCCTCTACAAGCTTATCAACATTACAGGCAGGTATAGCCATAATTTTATCCAGAAGTTTAAACATAAATCCTGAAAAACCTCCTCTGGTTGGAAATTCTTCAGTTTTCATTATGTATCCGCTTTCTTTTTTATGTGATATTATTTCAGAATCATATAATCTAACTAACGTTTTAAGACCTGCAGTGTGATCTTGATGAGCATGTGTTACAAATATAGCTTTGAGGATTTTATTAGGACATTGTTCGCTGATTTTTTGAGTAATCTTTTTCGCTTTCTTGGACATTCCAGCATCTATCAAAATACAATATTCATCTCTCTCAATTAAGTAACAATTTACAAAACCTGGAATAAAAAAGATTTTTTCAAAAAATCTCATGCTCAACTATAACTCTATCTAGATTTTAAAATTATTCTATTTTTTGTTCGCTCTTTTTAACAAATTTCTTTTGATTACAGGATGGACACCCTATCTCTTTTAGTTGCTCAATTGTACTGTATTTTCTATCATAGCCTACTTCTAACACTTTCTTGCAGTTTTGGCATTCGTAAAAACGTACAGAAGGGGATTTGTCTCCAGTGTAAATAGAACCTTCAAAAATTCCTGAGATTATTGGGGATAAAGGAGGAACTGCTACTAACCTATAGAATGCTGAAACCCCTCCAATTTTCTGTGCCCCAACATATCTATTAAAGCGAGGGTAAACATTGGAGATGTAACAATTCATATTATGAAGATCTTTTTGAACTCCTAGCTGTTCTTTTGGATTTTTAAATGGGAAGGATAGATAAATTACAGCCAATCTATTTGATGAGAGTAATTCTATTCCTCTAGAAAGAAATAATGAGCACCCTTCTCTTGTATATGGAGGATCAGTTATAACACAATCAAAATTATCTTGAAATTCATGGGGAACTGGTTTTAGTAAATCGTGTTCAATGAATCTAATATTCTTATTAAGTTCTTTATTAGCAGAATTAATAATCTCTTCCAATCTTTTATCAACATCAAAAACTGTAACTTTGGCGTCTGAGTGAGTGAACAAAGTCAAAGCAATACTTGTTAAATCACTATCACCTATGAATGCGTAGTTTCTTCTAAATAAATCATAATGATGACCCATAAGCAATACTCTAGATAGACTAGTTGCAGGTGTTGCAAAAGATTGATCTATCCTTGTATCGGGTTCTCCACGCAGTTCACAAAACTTAGATAGAGTATCAAGTTCTTTCTTGTATTTTTCAAGTGGAATTAATTTTCCTTGTTCATCACAGCTTGTACATTCTAAATTTTGATTAAAAACTCCTAAAGAAGCTAGAATTTTTTCTCCTTCTTTAGTTAAATAAGAACCCACTTTTCCTCTTTTACACAAGTTTTTGTTAATGAATTCGTTTCTTATTGCTACACATATTGGAACGGGTAGATTGCTTTCATGTGCTATTTTCTTCATTGGTTCATTAGGGAATCTCGCAATTGCAGCTAGAACAATAATTAAACCATACTCTCCTTCTTCAATATTAACATTCTTTTGAATATCTTGAAACACCTTAAGAAAGACATCCTTGGTCATTAAAATATCAATGAAAGGATGTTTTTAATAGTTTTTCAATTTGAAGACAAAACTTTTCTATTTTAGGTGAAATACAATGTTAAATAATAAGAAAATGTGAAAAATTAAATGACTAAATCCAATTTTTTCAATATAGTCAACTTCTTTCCTTATCTAAAGTATAGAGAAAATATTCTAGAAGTAAAAGAAAAAACAGTTAATGAAATTATTCAAGAGTATCCAACACCGTTATTTCTTTTTATTCCAGATCGTTTTGAACAAAATTATAAGGAAATTAAAACAAACCTCAACAAATTCGTTCCAAACCTTTTTGTTACTTATGCAATGAAAGCAAATTATCTAGGAAGAGTCTTGAGACAAACCAAACAATTAGGTCTTGGAATAGAAATAATGTCATTTTTTGAAATTTTACTAGCTGAAAAAGCTGGTTTTAGTTATGATAATTTTGTTTTTAATGGACCGGCTAAAACAGCTGCAGAATTAGAACACACTATACAGAGGGGTATAAAATACCTCAATGTTGATTCTTTAAACGAACTTAAATTAATCGAAGAAATTGCTAAAAAGAAAAATATCCAACAATCAATAACAGTTAGAATTCACCCACAATTAAGTGAGAATACAGAAAGGAGATTACTGATTAAGAAAAACAGTAAGCTTGGAATAGATTACTCAAGAGGAATAAAACTGTTTGAATATGCAAAGAGAAGTACCAACCTTAATCCTACAGGCGTTCATATCCACGTAGGAACAAATATAGTTTCTCATGATTTTTATGACGAATTGTTAGTTTTTGTTAATGATTATATTAATGATTTAGAAAATAGAAAAGGAATTCAGATTCAGGAAATTAATCTAGGTGGTGGTTTAGCTAGCAAATCAAAGCTAGATGAAAACGGTTTTAGTTTTGAAAAATTGGGAAAGCAAATCAACACTAACATTGATAATATAAAGGACAAAATGGTAATCTTTGAACCAGGACGATATCTGGTAGAGGACAGTTTTATTGCTATTACAAGAGTTCTTAGAAGCAAAAAATCATGGGGTCGAAAATGGGCTTTTGTAGATATTGGTGCAAATTCACTAATACCTATGCGATATTCAGAATATAGGATTATACCATCACATTACAAAGGGAAGGGACAGTATTGCAATATAGGTGGTCCTTTGTGTTTACCTGTTGATGTAATTACAAGTGAAGCAGTGGACTTCGAAATAGAGGAAGAGGATTTACTTGTTGTACTAAATTGTGGTGCTTATACTTTATCAATGAGTGAACAATTTGGATATCCTCGACCTGCTGTTTATGAGCTAGAAAATGATGGTGTTATTAAACTTCTAAAACCTTCAGATGATATAGATCAAATGGTGAAAGACTCTTTTTGGTCTGAAAAAACATAATTTTAGTTTTAGGGGCAACCTTGGTGGAGATATCTTTGAAAACAATTGAAGAAAGATTGAAAATATGTGCAGAACAATGCGGTAGTAAATGTTGTAAAAGCACTCAACCTGTATTAAGTTCGGAAGATTTTATGAGGATCAAATCCAATACTGATAAAATTGATTGGTTTGAGGAAATAGAAGAAAACAATGAAATAATTCGATTAATTAGTAAAAAAAGAGAAAATAATGATTGCATATTTCTGACAAACAAGGGAAGGTGTGAAATATATGAATATCGTCCATTAGATTGTATTTTATTTCCAATTTTTCTTAAGATTAAAGAGAGAGAACCACGTAAATACAATATTAGATGGTTAGTTTGGTATTGCCTACTATCAGAAAACGTTGGTATAGACACCTTGAAGCTTGAATCTAGAGGATTAGTGAAAAACTATCTTTCATCGAAACCTCAGTATATTTTTGAATATCAAACTGCAATGTATAAGTCAGGAGGATATAAGAAAAAACATTTCTTGGAAGAAGAAAACTTAACTATAGGTAATCAAGAGTGATAAAGATGAGTTCCATTTCTGTATTAATACCTACATTCAACAATGAAACCACCATAAGAGAATGTCTTCAATCAATCTCTAAACAAACATTGAAACCTACTGAAATCATTGTAATAGATGGTCACTCAATAGACAAAACTGTTGATATTGCAAAAGAATTTGAATGTAAAGTATTGTTTGAACAAGGGGGATCACGTGCAGCAGCTTGTAATGTTGGAGTCCCACAATCAGAAGGGGAACTTATTGTTTTCATTGATGCTGATGCGATAGCAAAGGAGGATTGGTTAGAAAATATAGTAAATGCATTTGAAGCACCTCATTCGACTCAAGTTGCA
The DNA here is from genome assembly GCA_016839945.1 of Candidatus Heimdallarchaeota archaeon. Lineage (GTDB taxonomy): Archaea > Asgardarchaeota > Heimdallarchaeia > Heimdallarchaeales > Heimdallarchaeaceae > UBA460. The sequence continues at coordinate 34,253 of JAEOTE010000090.1, forward strand.
TGTGTAACTGGTCCAAATATTGAGTATCCAAATGAATCTTTTTTTGGAAAAGCAGTTAGTTCAGTCTATAATACATTCATTGGAGGGAATTGGACTGAGCACATTCAAAGTATCTTCAATGAGAACAAAAGATATGTGCAAAGCGCTGCAGGATGCAATGCGGCTTACATTCGAAAACATCTTGAAGAAGTTATGCCTTTTAATGAAAACCTTCTTACAACAGAAGATACAGATATCAATTATCGTTTGTTACTCAAGGGATATGCAATTTATTTTGAGCCCAATGCAATAGTCTACCACCAACGTCCTCAAACGCATAAAGCATATAGAAAGAAAGCTAAAAAATATGCAATTGGGAAAGTTCAGTTTTTCCGAGTTCATAAAACAGGATTAAATCTTGGTCACTTGTTTCCTCCTCTCTATTTCATCACAGGAATTTTCCTTATACTTTCAATTTTTGCAAATTACTGGATAGGGGTAGGTATTGCTGGATATTTTAGCATGTATCTGCTTTCAGTTTTAATTGCATCAATTGTTCAATCAATCCGTTATAAGGAGTGGAAATATCTTTTCATTTTACCTATTATGTTCTTTGAAGGTCATTTATGGTGGAGCTTTGGGATCCTACAAGAAATCTTCTTACCAATTAAAAAAAGTGGATAGACATGCCATTAAACATTGCAATGTTATTTGAGTTAGGACCAGACGATAATGGAAGAATAGGCGGTGGGGTTGAATTGCATGCTACAAACCTATCTAAGGAACTAACTAAAAGAGGGCATAAAGTAACATACATAACTGGTGCTGTACCAAACTGTGATAATGAAACAATAATTGAGGGAGTTAAGTATAAAAGAATAGATTTTTGTTCATTTATCAGAAAGGCTTACAATCCACAACATCTAAACTTTTCAAGGCAACTATTTTTCTTAATTAAAAATAGAATCTCATCTCTAAATAGAATAGTTGGTAATGAAGATTTTGATATTTTTCATGGGCATGTTTACTCATCTGGTTTGTCTGCTAGCCATTTAGCAAGAAAAACGAAAAGTGCATTTGTAAACACCGTACATGGTTCTTATTACAAATACTGGGATCAAATCACAAAAAATCGTCTATCTTCGAGCATTTACAAACTGATGGAAAGACAAATTGTCCCTTTTTTAGTTAAGAAATGTAAATATCAAATACACACAGATTATGATTTTGCAGAATTGGTAAAAGGTTGGATTAAACCGAGAATGAAATCAAAGATTACTACAATACTTAATGGTGTAGATGTTAAACGATTTAATCCACAAATCAAAAAAAATTCAGAATTAGGAAATGAGAAAGGACCGTTAATAATTACTACTCGACGTTTGGTTACCAAGAATGGTGTAATTTACCTAGTTAAAGGTTTTAAAGAGGTATTGAAGAAGTTTCCAAATGCTAAACTATTTATTATTGGAGATGGTCCTGAAAAAGAAAGAATCAGAAAAGAAATACAAACTCAGAAAATTAAGACTAGTACTCGATTAATTGGAATGATACCAAACAATGAAATTCCAACATATTTAGCAGCTGCAGATATTGTTGTTGTTCCTAGTATTGTAGAAGCATCTAGTATTAGTGTTTTAGAAGCTATGGCCATGAAACTACCTATCGTTGCTTCAGATATCCCTGGAATAAGAGAAATTACAAATTTTGGTGAAAATTGCGTTTTAGTTCCGTCAAAAGACCCTAAATCAATAGCAGAAGGGATATTGAGATTATTGAATTCCAAAGAAGAATCAGAAAAACTTGCTAATTCGGGATATCAAGAAGTTTTACAAAATTATACTTGGGAGAAGAAAGCTAAAGAAATTGAACAAATATACTATAATGCGTTAGATGGAAAATGATCACTGAAACAAATTTCTGTTTAAGAGTTGATGTAGATACCTTTGAAGGTCTGAAGTATGGGATACCAAAAATCATACGACTTTCAAAAGAACTAGATTTTCCAGTGACTATTTATCTAAGCTTAGGAAAATTTGCAACAGGCAGAAACATTTTCAGAATTATAAAAACTAGAAAAAACGTTCAACTAAACATACAAGGTTTTAAACGAAATTATAAGCGAAGTTTAGTTCGAGGTTTAATTCTACCCTCCAAAACAATAGGGAGTAAAGAGAAAGAGTTATTGAATACCTACACCAAAGATGAATTATTAGAATTTCATCCACATGGTTTTAATCATATTAAATGGTCATCAAATTTTGATAATTTTTCTTATGAAAAAACAGAAGAATACATTGAAGCTATAATAAATGATTATGAGTTAATATTTAACAAAAAACCAACCGCAAATGCAGCACCTAATTTTCAAACAAATAACCATTATTTCAAATTATTAAGAAAACTAGGTTTTGATTTCTCTTCTGATTTTTATAAAATGCCACCATTCAATTTGGAAATTGATAAAACAAAAAAGAATTCAAAATCTTGCGAAATCACACAGTTAACAGTCACAGAACCAACAATTGAGGAGCTACTTCTAAAGGGAAAATCTATAGATCAAATTAAAAACACATATGAAAAAACGTTTGAAGGATATGTAGATCAAGAGGTAGATTATGTTTGTATGTATGTCCATTCTGTTTTTGAGCCTATAAGATTAGAGAAGGTGTTGCATGAAATATGTCAATTGACATACAAACTAGATATGAAACCATCAACCCATAGTAATTTCTATAAAAAAGTAAAAGAACTACCAAAAATAAAATATTCAGAATTACCAAAGTGAGTAAACCATGGATGACAAATCTGTATGTCTCATGACACAAGAATACAGAAGAGGAGCTACTTGGATTTATTGCTATAACTTAGCTAAAGAGTTTAATAGAGAAAATGAATGGAAAGCTCAAGTAATTTCAGCTCTAAAGAAGAAACAGAAAGAAGTTTTTTCAGATTTAGATGCTCTAAAATTAATAAAAACATCATCTTCAAAATATTTTTACTCTAGAAATTATTGGAGAAAATCCAGAGCATTAGTTAATCAAATTGATCCTACAATAGTGCATGGAAACATGAATATGCTTTCTTCACTTGGAATTAAAGAGGACTATCCAATTGTTGAAACAATTCATACAACTTTTAGTAGAGAAAAAATGGGAACAATTGGTATGCCTTTTCAATCTTTGACTTGGGTTGAAAAAAGAGTCGTACTGTTATATAAACTCTTGAAAAGAAAAGAAACTCAACTTTTACAAAGAGCAAAACACCTCATAGCTGTAAGTGATGCCATAAAAGAAGAGTTAATTGAAAAGTATTCTATGAACTCTGATAAAATAACTACTATACCTAATGGAGTAGATATTGATACACATCACAAAACAGACGAAAAGATATATGAAAAAAATGAAGACGAGTTTATACTAGGTTTTCTGGGAAGAATGACAATAGGAAAAGGTGCAAAGTTACTTCTTCCTATATTAAAGAAAGTAAAAAAAGAGATTCCTAATGTTAAATTACTAACTGCTGGTGACGATTTAAACACAAAAGTAGAGATTATTCAGTTAATTCATGATTATGGTTTGAGCAAAAATATCATAGATTTTGGATATATTTATGACATACAAAAGAAGAATTCCTTTTTTAGTTCTCTAGACATTTTTCTATTGCCTTCAAGTCATGAAGGGATGAATCTAACACTTCTAGAATCACTGGCTTGTGAAACTCCAGTACTTACAACAAAAGAAGCTATCACTTTTGAACATAACAATACTTTCGTTACTACAACTAGAAACGTAAAAGACATTGTAGATAAAATAATTGAACTTTATAATAATCCAAATACTTTGGACAAAATAAGAAATAAGTCAAGATCCGTTGCTGAAAAATATACTTGGAAGAACACTACAATGTTAACTAAAAGAGTATATGATGATGTGTTAAACTAGCTAGCATATACTCTTTCGATTTTAAGCTTCTTCTTCTGTAATTTCAGGAGAAGATGCTTCATCTTGTTTTTTGGGTTTTTTCTTTTCCCCTATTGGTAGAATAAATAGCCAGAATATTGGCACCCAAAGAATTAGGAAAGCATATCCAAGATAATCGTGTATTGGTCCAGCAATAGACCAATCTTTAAAGTAGAAAATGACAACTATAATCAATACACGAATCAGATTTACAATATAAGTTCCCACTATTCCTATTAAAGCCACTAAAGCGGTTCTATAATTCCACTTCAATCTTTTTCTTGCTTCAAATAGCATAAGCAGAAAAATTGCTAGAAAAATAGTAAGAGAGTGAATGCCACTGCATCTAGCATCTACGCCTATACTTTTTGTCCCGTTAGGACTATTAAAAGTAAGTAATGTCATTCCTATGCCCTCATCCCAATTCGCACTTAGAACATTTAAACCAAACAATTTTGCTAATCCAGCAGTAGCTGAACCTGTTAGTTTTGTTAACCATTCAGCTACAGATAGTTTGAAGAGATGTTCATCTATTCCTGAATAAATCAAAGTGTAAAAAATGGCAGTCAATAAAACCATGTAAAGTCCTGGTGATCTGTACTTTCTAAAAAAAGAGTCATCCCATGTTAGATAAAAAAGTGCAATTAAGGCAAAAACCAATGCTAACGGAACAAGCAAATTCACAGAAATCTGTGAATTGACGAATATTATTGCATACTCAAAGTGTCTATATCTTTCAAATAAAATATAGAAATAGACAACAAAACCTATTAAAATAAATGAAATGCTATATCTTAAGATTCGTTTTTTTAGTATAGTAGTTACTGGTGAGATATAATTTGTAAACTCATCATACTTTTCTTTTGTTTTTGATTTTAGTGTACTAGTTTTTTCCTTCACTCGGTGTAAAAAGGTATCAGATTCATTTTTTTGTTCTTTTTTTGATCCAGTAGAATCAAGAACCTCAGGAGTGTCTTCTAAATCCTTTTTATTCAACATCCACACCAGATTTATTTTATGTCATTGACTTAAATGGAATTGTGATAATCTTCATATGATTCTCTCTCTCTTTGTTAAATCTAACGTTATTTCAAAGACAAAAAAAAGTTGGAGGGAATTGATTTTTCTAAGTTTTAGTCATCTTCGAAAATTATGTTATTGTAAGCAAAATCCACATTTGGAAATTTGAAATCTGTAGATTGCTTAGCAGCATAATGTTCTCTGTAAAAATCCCTTAAAGCAAGCCTTATTGCCTCTGACCTAGATGCATATTTCCCCTGCAGAACCATTTCGTCTAGTATTTCGACAAATTCACTCGGTAGTCTGATTGAAATTAGATTCATATATTCACCCCAAGGACAAAATCCTATTTTGAATCACTTAAAGCTATATGTTTTGTCACATTTATACATTTGTAACACAATTGCTTGTATAGAATTTTGTGTTGTACCCTCGCTCGATGATTTTCTATTTAAGGTTTGCCCAAGTTTCGACAAAAAACAAAAAAATTTCGACAAGAGAAGAAAAATAGTTGAGCTTCTTGAATAAAAATAGAATCAAAGAATGATTTCTTTATTACACTCTTCACAAGAGAGCTTTGTTCCTTTGGGTAAAATGCTAGTTGTTTTCTTAGCAACATTCCCACAGTAACAAACATAACCGTTAAGTCTTGCTGGATTACCAAAGACAAGTGCAAAGGAAGGTACATCTTTGGATACCAAACTTCCTGCCCCTATCATTGAATGATCTCCTATTGTAAGACCGCAGATTACTGTAGAATTTGCTCCTATGGAAGCACCTTCTTTTACTAGTGTTTTAATTAATTCCCAATCTTGATTTGTGGCTCGTGGTAGAAGATCATTTGTGAAGCATACATGAGGACCAACAAAAACATCATCCTCAATAGTAACACCTTGATATATCGAAACAAAATTTTGCACTTTTACATTATTCCCTATAGAGACATTAGCATCTATGAAGACGGACTTACCAAAAATACAGTTTTTACCGATCTTTGCTCCTGTTCTTACTTGAACCTGATGCCAGATTTTTGTATTATCTCCTATTGTAACATTGTCTTCTATGAATGCTGTAGGGTGCGCAAAATAATTCTTATCTTCACTCATAAATCTTTGAAAGTAATAAGAAATAATAAAGTTTGCTTCTATCTTAAATTAAGAAGTAAAATAACATTACAGCGATATAGGCTAATCCACTGGCAAAAAAGCCAATAGACTTAGGAGTTTCGTGTTCAGCACTTAAACCAATCGCAATCATTATGTGTGAGTACAGAAACGTTGTTGGAACAAGGATTGTGTCTGCAATTTTATACCCCCATGTTGCAGTATTAAAAGCTTCAAAGATATTGAAATCAGCAACATCAGTTTGGATTACAACCTCTGGTTGAGTTGCAGCAATAGCTAATAATACTAGTACTCCAACAACTACAGGAATTTGTGAGATACAATAAATGGAGAGTGTTTTAAGATATTTCCCCTTTCCTCCCAAGTATCTTAATAATCCATATAGAATCGTTGCCCATATGAGTATTTGAGGGGCGGTGGATGTTAGAATCCCAACAAGAAAACTCTCTTTTACACTTGCTACTTCACTTTCGATTACTGGATTAAATTCTATTTTGTTGAATAATAAAAAGAAATTGCCAACCTTTATTCCTGTTAGGACAAATACTATGATTAGAGGAACTACAATTAGATAGGAATTTGTCATTCCTTTGAAACTACTGGAATCTAATAAATGGTGCCCAACTAACCTTCTAAAGGGAGCGGTTTTGTAAGGATTGTAAAAACCGCTTTCCTCATCACCTAATTCTACATTCATCTGTTCATATTGCCACTGAACATGTTAAAAATGTTCTTTTATGTTGATTTTTGGTTGTTAAAGTAAGAAAGAAAAATACTACGAAATTAAGAGCAGGTTACGCATTGGTTATCTCTTTCTATTCTAAATATCTCAAAAGTGTTGTATTTCATATCTATATACAACATTTTATTTGTTAACAACTGATCAATGTCTCTAAAAACTATATATTTTATAGCTTCGTTTGCTTCGATAACACCAAACAAGCCTGCTATTGTGCCCATAACACCACCCTCACTTGTTGTCGGATATGAACCAATTTCTGGAATTTCTTTCGAAACACACCTGTAACAAGCTGTTTTTCCAGGCATTACTGTCATCATTTGTCCTTCAAATTGATATACTCCTCCTATAACAAAAGGAATTCCAAGTTTAACACAAGTATCATTTACTAAAAATTTAGTCTCAAAGTTGTCACTTGCTTCTACAATGAAATCAAAATTCGATAAGATTTTTTCTGAATTATCATTAGTAAGAGTAATATTGTACTCTTTAATTTTGATATCTTGATTTAGTTTTGATAACTTCTGTGAAGCAGATTTAGTTTTAGATTCTCCTACATTAGTCTCTTGATGAAGAATTTGTCTATTTAGATTAGATAGTTCGACTTTATCTTTATCCAATATCCCTAAATACCCTATTCCTGCGCAAGCTAGATAATACGCAGCACTTGAACCCAAACCACCTAAACCTATAACTAGAACCTTGCTAGTTTTAAGTCTCTCTTGACCATCTAAACTGAAATTTGTAATTATTATTTGTCTATTGTATTTGTCCTTTTCTTTGTCATTAAGCATTTTGAATCCTTCTTCGTTTTATTAAAACACAATTTTCTTCTTAAAACATTATTTAGGTTTCTACCTTATTAATTTAGTTTATATGTTTGATACATATTCCTTCTCAATCATTATGCGAAAATTTTCAATTTTATCTAGGATCGATTTTGTTTCTTTCTCAATCATTTTAGGAAGTTTTCTAGACTCTAAAGCTTTTTCATAGCATTTAGAGAAATAGTTGAGCTGAAAAACCAATTGCACTACTCTTGCATGTTGGAAAACTTGTTCAGGATCTGACACCAATGCTACTTTCAAAGAAATTTCATTTTGTTCTTCTAAACTCAAGTCTATATTTAATCCCTCTTTGTGACAAACATCAAATAATGTGCTTAATAAAAATCTGCCTTTCTTCAAGACTTGTACGAGTTCTTTTGCTATATCAGATAATCCTGGTACTTCCCTTTTTATAACTTCAGCACTCGTTGTTACACTTCCAAGATGCATGTTTTCACACATAGGATTTTTATGAAAAATACGTTCAAGTTTTTATAAACATTTTTAGATTTACAATGTTGAAATTTAAAAAAGAAAAAAAAAGAATTATCTTTTAAGGTTCTAAAAGCATTCTTAATGTTACAAGAACAGCATCTATTTCATTCTTTAATTTTTCAATAGTTTGTTGTCTTTCTCTGAATAACTTTACGTATGATTCTTTAGTCATGCTCTTCTTAACACGATATTCCTGCTGTAAAGCTCGCAGATTTCTTCTTTCTTCAAAGAGTTTTCTTTCAGAGATTTCAATTTTCTGAACTGAATCCTTGTATCGTCCACCATGTTTCACAAGATTCTCTTTTGTGACCTTCAAAGATTCTTCTTCAGAGCGTAATCTCTTTTCAAGTTTTGTTCTTAGATCTTTTCCTTCTTTTGCTTTCAGTTTCTTAGCTGCAATCTTTGCTCTTGTCTCTCTAATTCTCTCTTTAAGCGATAGAACCTCTTCATATTGTTTAACAAACTCTTCAAGTTCATCTACAGGAATGAATTCCTTTTCTTCTTCCAGTACATATTCCTTGGCAGTTTTTGTTGACCACCTTATTCCTAAATAAATGGCAAAAATTACTCCGACGGATATTACTTGGAAGAAGTAAGTTACCCACATATTAAAGCCAGAATAATTATAATAAATTACCATTGGAGAGTTATCACTTCCAGAGAATTGTGTAGTTTCAAAATGTAAAATTCTTTTAAACCCCAAACTGCTAAAAGCGAATTTTACATCATAGCCTGTAAGTGGAATTACTTGATAAGGATCAGCACCTTCGTAAACATATGATTTATAGACTGCACCTTTTGGTAAGACTATATCTATGTATAGATTATCCACTGTCCAATTTATTATTGAACAAGGTGAGAGTGTTAATTTGTAGTTAATTGATGTTTGTTCCTTAGAAAGAAATGTTTCCATTGGAACTTTGTAAACTATTGTAAAAGTCATTTGTTCTCCATGGAATAAGGGGTAACGTGGAAATATTACTAAACCCGGATAGTTTGGAAAAATAGTGTCTCTAAGATTATACGACCCTCTTTCAAAGAATCCTTGTTCGTCAAGCTGTGAATAAAAGTTCAGTTGCCCAAGTTCGTCTGCAAGTGATAAGACAGATGAGTTTTGGGGAAGAATTATTACAAAAGCGTTCAAACCAAAAAGCTTAACTTGTGTCATAGGAGAATCACTTGGTCTTTCAGGCCCCAAGAAAAGGATATTTTGTGTTTCAGTAACTTTGATTAAACCAAGTGGTTCAATTTCGACTTTTCTATAAACTTCTGTTGCTTTGAATAATTTTGTATTAGTTGCTTCTTCTACCGCTTCACCAGTACTGACTGATTGAGTATAAACATTCATTAACAAATCGTCTTCATAGGATTGAGAATAATTAAACGGTCCTCTAGTTATATTTGTCCATTTTAATACCCCTGCTGCAGCTTGGGATACATAAATTACATCTGCTGTGTTATTATTTGGAGTTACTGTGTATTCTGCATTGTCAATGAAGTTGTCATTTCCTTGTTTATTTACCTGCGCTTCTCCTTTAACTAGTGGAATATTATTAATTAGAGGATAAAGCAATTCTCTATAATGAAGAAGTTGCTCACCTGCTAGTATCTCATAAAAATAAGGGGTAGCAAATTCTATATAACTAACAAGATAATAGTGTGCATCTTTTCCAATGCTTGATTTATCAACATTAAATGGAACCATATACGTTGTATAATCATCTGACTTATAGTAACTATAAGTACGTGTAGCATTTTTGAGATTGATATCTCGAAAAGTTTCATTTACTACATGAAATCCAATAAAGGAGATATTATCTACATTAATATTCGGGAGAGTATAATTGAAGTAAACAAGAGATTCATTGCCAATAACATTCAATTCAACTGAATCAATTAATGTGACTACGCCATATTGCTCAAAACTGATTGATCTATTAAAATTTGCTGTTGCATTAAACCCATAAGTGTAGTTTGCAATAGCATTAAACTTAACATTGCTAATTGGAGATATGGGAGTATTATTCATTACACTTGGCGGATTTGAATATAGATCAGAATTCGAATTTGCATTGATTACTCCAAACATAGGTAGAAATGATATACCAATAATAAGAAGTATAATCATAGGTAATATTGTGTTTTTGGTTTTTTGCATTAGTAAAACCTCATTTTTTGTAGTCTTGTCCAGAAAGAGGAGGAACAATTTTAAATATTTTGGCATAGAAGATTTTTTCAGGTTTTATTTGTTTTTTATTTGCACCTTTTACCATAAGAGTCGGAATGTTTTTGTATTTTTACTTTCTAAATAGGTTGTGTATTCAAAAAAGGTTACAATTGAAGAATTATCTAGTATGATAGATCATACTAATCTTAAGCCATTCACTACAAAAAAAGAAATAAACAAATTATGTGAAGAAGCAACAAAGTACAATTTCGCAGCTGTTTGCATAAATCCAACAAATGTTTCTTTCTGTCATGAGATTTTAAAGAGAACAAATGTCGAAGTTGCTACAGTTGTTGGATTCCCTCTTGGTGCAAATATGAGGGAAGTCAAAGCACAGGAAACAAAAGAAGCTGTTAATCTTGGCGCTCAAGAAATTGACATGGTTATGAATATTGGTAGTTTTAGAGACAAAAACTATGATGAAGTTAGTAAAGATATTCAAGCAGTGGTAAATGCTGCAGCAGGGAACATTGTCAAAGTTATATTGGAAACTGGATTTTTAACAGATGATCAAATAGTTAAAGCTTGTGAAATAGTAAAAGATTCAGGAGCTCATTTCGTTAAAACATCCACTGGTTTTGGTCCTATGGGAGCTTTTTATGATCATATTCTTCTAATGAGACAAACTGTAGGTACTGATTTTGGAGTCAAAGCTGCAGGCGGAATAAAAGATGCTAGAACTGCAGTTAGATTAGTTAATGCAGGGGCTAATAGACTTGGTGCTAGCGCGGGTGTTGCAATAATAAATTCTTTAGCAAAAATAGAAGAAGAAGGCAGTTGGTTTGACGCAACAGAAGACAAACCTATGGGTATTTATTCATTTGGAGCTGCTGATCCAAAAAAACAACCTAAAGATGTTTACGATTTTTATATAAGAAAAAAGGAAGAATATTAGAAAGGACTTAGAAGAGAGAATAAGATGAAGCGATTTGACGATAGAAAGCTAAAGCCAAAATTAACACCTATGATGCAACAATGGCAGCAAATTAAGAACCAAAATCCTGAGTATGTGCTCTTTTTTAGAGCAGGAGATTTTTATGAATGTTTTAATGAAGATGCAAAAATCGCTTCAGATGTTCTGAATATAACGCTAACAGCTAAACCTATTGGTGAGAGAAAAATACCTCTAGCAGGAGTTCCTTATCATGCAGTAGATTCCTATATAGCAAAAATGGTTCAAAATGGATATAAGGTTGCTATTGTTGAGCAATTAGAAGATCCTAAAACTGCAAAAAAAGTGGTTAAAAGAGGTGTTGTTCAGTTAGTAACAAGAGGAACTATAACTTTACCAGAATCACTTGGAAAAGGACAAAACAATTATTTGATTGGATTAGCTAAAGAGGAATCTATATTGGGAATTTCTGCTTTAGATCTATCAACAGGAGAGTTTTTAGTTGCTGATTTTGAAAACGAAAATGCTCTGGGTTTATTAGAAGTTGAGTTGACACGCTTAAATCCATCTGAAATCTTAGTTGAAAATGAGTTATGGAAGTTTTTAGATTTCTATCATGATGAACAAAATTGTACAATAACTCATGGAGATGATTATTATTTTGATATTGAACAAGGAAAGAAAGATCTACGCGAGACTTTTGATGTCTTAAGTCTAGAAGGTTTCGGAGTTGATGAACATACACCTTCTATCGGTGCGGCAGGAGCAATTTTGAGATATATTAAGGAAACACAGAAACGAGAAGATTTTCCAAATATTACAAAAATTAGCCAAATAAGAAGTCAGGAATTTATGACGCTTGACTCAAGCACCATAAGAAATTTGGAATTAATTGAAAACTTACGTGATAGGAAAAACTACGGAACATTACGACAGATATTAGATAACACAAAAAATCCAATTGGATCACGTCTATTAATCTCGTGGATTCTTCGACCAAGTTTAAATCCAACAACGATACAAGGAAGACTTGATGCAACAGAAGAGCTTTTTGAGGATATTATTCTAAGAGAAGAGTTTCGTGATATTCTAGGTAAAATGAGTGATTTGGAAAGGATAACAAGTCGAATTTGTTTGGGGAGAAGCAATCCAAGAGATTTGTTAGCTCTTAAAAATTCTCTTGAATTAATTCCTGAAATCCAGAATAATTTATCAAAGTTCAAAACTGTTCTTCTTAAAGAAATAAGGAAAAAACTTAATCCGCTGAAAGAAGTAACAAGCATTATTGAAACAGGAATAGCAGATGAGGTTCCTACATCTGTTAAAGATGGTGGAGTAATAAGGGATGGTTATAACCAAGAATTAGATGAATTAAGAACAATTCAAAGAAGTGGTAAATCATTTTTATCAACTCTAGAGGCTAGGGAAAAAGCTAATACTGGCATAAAGAATCTAAAAGTTCGCTACAACAAAGTTTTTGGTTACTATATAGAAGTCCCAAAAGCATCAACTAACAAAGTTCCAGCTGGGTATGAAAGGAAACAAACGCTAGTAAATGCTGAAAGATATATTACCCCAGAATTAAAGGAATATGAAGAAAAAATATTGAATGCAGAAGAAAAAATACTGGTTTTAGAAGAGCAGCTGTTTAATGATATACTGCAGGAAATAGCACAGTTTGCTAGTTCTATTCAACAAAACGCATATTATTGTGCAATTTTGGACGTGATTACAACTTTTGCTCAAAATGCTGTATATTATAATTATGTTAAACCAGAGATAACAGAAGATGAAATAATAGATATAAAAGATGGACGCCATCCAGTTGTGGAACAGCTTTTAGAACATTCTAGTTTTGTTCCAAATGATACCGTTATAAAAAAGGAAAATGAGAGAATCCTGATTATAACTGGTCCAAATATGGGTGGTAAATCAACTATATTACGACAAGTTGCATTAATTGTGTTAATGGCACAAATTGGTAGTTTTATTCCAGCAAAGCAAGCTAAAATCGGTTTGACAGATAGGATTTTTACTCGAATCGGAGCTCATGATGTTCTAGTGGAGCATCGTTCAACGTTCATGGTTGAAATGTATGAATGTGCAAATATTCTCAATAATGCAACAGAGAAGAGCTTAGTAATTCTTGATGAAGTAGGTAGAGGAACTTCAACATTTGATGGTGTGGCAATAGCTTGGTCTATATCAGAATTCTTGCATAATAATATTGGTAAAAATGGTCCTAGAACACTCTTTGCTACTCATTATCATGAATTAATTGAACTAGAAGAATTACTCCCTAGAGTCAAAAATTATCACGTTTCGGTTAAGAACATAGATGGTGACATACATTTCTTATACAAAGTTAAGGAAGGAGGTATTAATGAGAGCTTTGGGATTCATGTCGCTTCTTTAGCAGGATTACCTGAGAAGGTGATAGATGATGCAAATGAAATGCTTTCAATTCTTCATGATCAGGATGAAAAAAAGGAGCTACAATCTTTTGATAAAGAATCAATATTAGCACCTATGAGAATAGAAAAAAGCAAAGAAAAACAAGATACATCTCTGCAACACATTGAAAAAACTGAAGAGATTATGAAAGATCTATCAGATATTAGTATTGAAGAAATGGCTCCCGTAGAAGCGCTAAATATACTAAACCAGCTTGTTAGAAAAAGCAAGAAAATACTTAAAGAAAAAGGGAAGAACAGTAAGGAGTAATCATTGTTTAATAAAATATCATATTGTGGTTTCATGGAATCAAAAATTATCAAACTTGATAAACTTACAATTAATAAAATTGCAGCAGGAGAAGTTATTGAACGTCCTGCTTCTGTTGTTAAAGAACTTGTAGAAAATTCTATTGATGCTGGTAGTTCCGAGATAACAATAAATATACAAGAAGGGGGGAAGAAACTGATAGAAGTAATTGACAATGGATCAGGTATGACACATGATGATGTTTTACTTGCAGTTCAACGATATTCAACAAGCAAAATTAAAGAAGCAGATGATTTGTTCTCTATCAATACATTAGGTTTTCGAGGAGAAGCTTTAGCTAGTATTGTAAGTGTAGGAATGGTTGAGATAACAACAAAAGTGAAGAAACAAGATCTAGGAACACAGTTAGTAATAGAAGGAGGAGACATCAAATCTGATAGTAACATTTCAACAACTTCTGGTACAAGAATTATGATTAAGAATCTTTTTTTTAATGTGCCAGTAAGAAGAAAATTCCTAAAATCAATCAATACAGAAATGAATCATATTACAGAATTTATTACCAAATATGCATTAGCATATCCTGACATCTCCTTTTCTCTTACTCACAATGGGAAAACAGTGATATCATCACCAAAAGGAAATTTAATCACTCAAATCACAGAGATTTTTGGAAAGAATATTGCTAAGGGATGTTTAACAATAAAAAATCAAGAAAATGGATACACCATCAAAGGTTTTATCACCAAACCGGAATTATCACGGAAATCAAAAGATTATATGTACACATTTGTAAATGGTCGGCCTATTTCAAATAAAACACTTAATGACTCAATTATTCAAGGTTATGGGACATCTATTCCCCATGGAAGGTACCCAATTGTTTTTACATTTCTAGATCTTCCCTTAGACGAACTAGACGTTAATGTCCACCCTACAAAAAAAGAAGTTAGATTTAGCCAAGAAACCAAGATATTCAGTTTAGTGGAAACTGCTATTGGTGAAGCTCTACAAGCAAGTGGTTTGAAAATCTTTGAAAGGGTAACTGAAACAAAAGCTCAACCTACTTTGTTTCAAGAATTAAAACCGCAAGAAAAAAGAAAAATTGGTGATAAAACAGTGATTCAACCATCTTTTGTATCAAAGATGGATACGTCTCCTAAACCAGATACACGGATAATATCTAGCAAATCTCAAGTTATTGAGGATTTTCTACCAATAGAAAAAGTATCAAAACCAGAACTTCCCGCTGCAAAGGCAAAGACAAGAGAAATCAGAGTTATTGGAATATTAAAAGACACATACATAATTGCTGAAATTCAAGAAGGGTTGTTTCTATGCGATCAACATGCTGCCCATGAAAAGATAAATTATGTAAAATACCTAAATCAATTACGTAATAATAACGTTAAAATTCAACAACTCCTTTCTCCGGTGAATATTGATCTAAAACCTTCTGAATTTGAAATTGTCAAAGAAATCATTTCTGAACTAAACAAATTTGGATTTGAAGTAGAAATCTTTGGTAAAAATGAACTAATAATTAGAGCTATTCCATCAATAATGAAAACAACTATTTCTTATGATGTTGCAAAAGATATTGTTGATATTTTCAAGGAGCATGTATCTGAAATTAAGAAAGAGATGGAATTTAAAGACTTAATTTTCATTAAAGACATAATATCAGTATTTGCTTGTAGAAGATCTATAAAAGCAGGAGATCGTATCACTTTAAATCAAGCTGAAAAACTCATTTCTGAATTGTTAGCATTAGATGAGCCTTTCACTTGCCCTCATGGTCGTCCTACTATAATAATCTTAAATGAGAAATATATTGAAGAGTTATTTCAACGTGATTACAGATAAAGGATGAATAAGAAATGATGAAGAAATTTAGGATAGATTTGAAAAAAGGAAAAATACAATTGAATCAAGCTTTAAGCATACATTTGATTATGATAATAGTCACTATTCTTGCTTTTGCAATTTTCTTATCCATACAACAATTTTTGTACTCTTTCGAGGATTTTATTGCGAAAATCATTATCATAGATGTACTTCTTGGAGTAGGAATATTACTGGAAATAATTACTTTTATCTGGAGAGTTCGCAATCTACAACTAAAAAATAAAGAAAGCATTACATCTACAGAAGAAAAAGAAGAAAAGGAATAAGGATAGAACAATCCTCTACTTTTCAAAACTATAATGGATTCTTTATAGCTTATCACCATACAATTCTTTTATTTGCTGAGGTGTAAGCATAACAGGTATGCCTTCTTTTATATCGTAAACATGCTCTTCATTTTCTGAACAAATAAGTCTTCCTTTTTTTATTTCTAATTGGAAACAGTTTTCACAATCTTTTTTCGAAACATGTTTTTTTATTTCATCAATCACTTTAGTTTCTTCTGTTAAGTCTTCATTGATATTAACAAGAAAGTATTTTTTATAATCACAATAATAACTACAAACAACTTTGGTAAGAGGATTTTCCATGGGAATTGGGATTTTCTCTGATTCTTCCTCTTTTTCTTCAATTTCAAGCTTTAAAGGCCAAGCTTTATCAACTGGACATGCCAATAAATCCATTAATCGATACTTCATACAAACACACGTCTTGTTAAGCAATTTTAAAGTATAATCCCTTTATTTTAATTGGTTATAAATTTATTTCATTTATTGGGAGATTATTTCATTAGCTTTGTTATCTCCTCATGGTTAAGTTTTTCATAACGTTCTATAGAACCGATATCATCCCAATAACAATCATCAGGGATATAAGCCATAACATTGTTTTTTTCAACAAAATATGGAAAAATATCTTTTGATAGATCAATGCTTTTTGTGCTATCAAACTCTTCAAGAAAATTAAATACAGTTGGCTCTATTATACTGATTCCTGTATTTACTAAAAGAGGTAATTTAGGTTTTTCAACAAATTTTGTAACTCTTTTTTCCTCATCTATTTCAGCTATTCCAACACGCAAATCCCAACCTTCGGTAACTAAAATTGAAGCCCATTTTCCATGTTTTAAGTGAAAATTCAACATATCTGTAAAATTGACATTTGTGATTATATCAGAGTAAAAAATAATTATGCGTCTGTTGCCAATAATATCTTTAGCATTCAAAAGAGCTGTGCCAGTTCCTTTAGGTCCAGGTTTGTCTACAACATAGCTGAGATTCATCCCCCATTTTTCTCCATTTCCAAAGTAACCCTGAATTTGTTCTTTCTTATAATTTACTAGTAATATTAAATCCTTTATACCATGTTTCTTAAAATGAGTAATTACATATTCCAGAATAGGAAGTTGGTCTTTACCTATGGGAACCATGACTTTTTGCATGTAATAGGTAAGAGGGCGCATTCTTGTTCCTTCTCCACCACAAAAAAGAATTCCAACTGTTTCTGTCATTTCAAATATCAATAGTTGAGGTTATTTAATTATTTATTCCTAATTACGATAGTTCTATAGCGAAAGTATGATGATGATGATATTCCGATTAAGAAATTCTTATTAACATAAAGTAGAGATGTAATTATTATGGAATCAACTAAGACATCTACTCTTGCTGAAATAACAGACAAACTAAAAGCAAATATTGATCGTTCATTTTGGAAAGGAAGAGGAAATAGAGAACTCTTTAGAGAAGCAGTAAAGAATCTAGTTGCTTCTGGTGTTCTTTCGAAGGACGAGTATTCATACTTTCAGAAAAATGAAAGAAGAATTTTGGTTAAAACACAACTTATTCATCTCATCCCAGAATTACAATCTCAGGAGGTAGTTGAAAACACATTGAGACATCTTTCGAATGTAATTTTGGAGAAAAAATATAAGGAAGGAGAAACAAGACGTGAAGAAGTTGAAAAACAAATCGTAGACCAAATTGCGAGTCACCTTCATAGTACTTTTCATCCAAAAATATCATCAGTAAAAGATGCTTTTTCACATATGAGACAAATGATTCAAGAGTCACCAGACGTTTCTCAGGAATTAATAAAAATCTCTAATCAATTGCTAGAAGTGCGAGACGGCTTATTAGAGAAAGGACAAAGTCCGATGTTATTACACGAAATAGACAAACTTTCAACTAAATTAGTTTTTGCTGCAAAAAGTAACAACCCAGAGGACATTCCTTCGAAAACCGATCTACTAAACTGGTTGAATGATATCCAAATCACTTCTAATGTCGAATAACTCAACAAAACAGATTAGCTAACCGAAACCTCAATTTTTCTTATTTAAAACTTTGATATCACAATAATTTTAAATATTGTATAATTTCTTTTGTAGCGTAATTACTTCTGGAGTGTTTGTAAAGTGAAATTCAGAAAAATAATAGCATCAGAATCTGTTACTGAAGGTCATCCTGATAAAGTTTGTGACCAAATTTCAGATGCAATTCTTGATGCCATTTTAAGTGTGGATCCTGATGCATATGTTGCATGTGAAACTTTTGTTACAACCGGTCTTGTTATAGTAGGAGGAGAGATTACTACAACCAAGGGATGTATTATTAATTATGATAAAATAGTTCGAAATACGATAAAAGAAATCGGTTATGATGATTCTAATATAGGTTTTGACTATCGGGGTTGTGCAGTTATAAATACAATTCATTCACAATCTCCAGATATTTCACAAGGGATAAAAAAAGGGGAATTAGAAGAGCAAGGGGCGGGGGATCAAGGCATAATGATTGGCTATGCAACAAATGAAACACCAGAATATATGCCCTTACCAATAATATTAGCACATAAATTAACAGCAAAGCTTAGTGAAGTTAGAAAAAAAGGAATTCTTCAATTTCTTAAACCAGATGGGAAGTCTTTAGTTGCAGCTGAATATGAGGAGAATAAACCAACCAGAATTGAAGCTGTTGTTATTGCTGCACAACATACCAAAGATGTTTCTCAAGAAGAAATAGAAGAAGGAATAATAAAGGAAGTTGTTCAAAAAGTTGTTCCTAAAAATCTTATGGATTCTGAAACTAAAATATTCATTAATAGAACCGGACGTTTTGTGGTAGGGGGTCCTCATGGTGATTCAGGTCTAACAGGGAGGAAAATTATAGTGGACACATATGGACAACATTCGCATGGTGGTGGTGCATTTTCAGGAAAGGATCCTTCTAAAGTTGATCGTTCTGCATCATACGCCGCAAGATATGTTGCTAAAAATGTCGTAGCAGCGGATTTGGCTGATGAATGTGAGGTTCAAGTTTCATATTGTATTGGAGTACCTGAACCGTTGTCAGTTAACATTGAATGTTTTAACACTGAAAAAGTACAAATTGATAAGATAAGAGAAGCTGTAATGAAAATCTTTGATTTCAGACCAGGTATAATAGTAGAACAATTAGAATTAAAAAGACCGATATACTTGAAAACAGCATGTTATGGTCATTTTGGAAGGAATTTACCTGAATTCACTTGGGAAAAAACAGACAAAGTTGAGGAATTAAAACGAATTGTTAATGAATTGTGATTCGGAATAAAACAAAGTTCAGCTTTGTTTTTTTTACTCATTTTTTTTCACAAACCTTTTTTTATTATTACTTATGTATTATCGAAGGTATGAACAAAACAGATAGTTTAGCAATTGAGAAAGTAGTACAAAAAATCTTGCAAGAAGAGAAACCAAAAACGGTTAAAAAGCTCATAGAAAGGACAGTAGAATTAACAAGCAAGGATAAATATGAAGTATTTCTCGTTGTTCAAGAATTAGAAAGAACTAAGAGAATCCATTTAGGATCACCAAAAATCATTAGAAAATTACCTGAAACCATACTAGAATATTTTATAAAAGTTAATTATTTCTCTGTTGAATTTTGGACTATTTTCTTGTTAACTGCAATGTTCTTTCCAATTATAATTCTAATTCCTGAAGAATCTTCCTTTTTGTTCCTTCGAGTAATTTTTGGGTTTTTGTTCATTCTATTTATCCCAGGATGGTCGATTACAAATCTGTTTTTTCCGAAACTATATGAAGTAATAGATCAGTTCGAGAGATTTTTAATTGCAATTGGAGTAAATGTTGGAATTGCTATTTTTTCTGGACTAATCCTAAATCAAGTCTGGATTATTAATTCAACACCATTTACTATTATTATTGGTTCATTTACTTTTGCAGCTTCATTATTATCGTCATTGTTGAGAATTTATATTGGTTCGAGCAGAAATAAGAAATTATTGGTACTATTTGAGAATATAAAATTAAAAATAAAAAGAAAGTGAAGGAAAGTGTCTAGATATTGGAAGGTTAGAAGTATTGTTTTGCTAGCAATGTTGTTTCTTTCACTTTTTTTAGTAAATAATTATTCTTATGCTCAAACAGAGCAGGAGGCTTTAACATTAATCAATAATGCTAATGAAAAATTAATAGAAGCCCTTAATCTTCTTGAGGAAATCCCTGTTACAGATTCTGAAGCTAAGCAACTAACATCAGAAATAGATTCAGCATTACAACTAATTCAAGAAGCAAAATCAAAAACAATTGAGAATGAGTATAGCGTAGCAATGCAAAGGGCAAGCGAAGCTATTGTAAAACTTGATAATGTTATTGAACAATTAGAGGAAGTCGTTAAGAATAATAAGCAGAAAAACACGATTCTCTTTTCATTATTAGGTGTTTTTTTAGCACTGTTGACAGTGATTGTTCTTTATTTTTATCTAACAAGAATATATCCTTGGTATAAGATGAAGAAAGTTGAAAATTATGAGAGATTAGAAATAGTTTATGAAAGTGAAGGTGTGTTAAACAATGGAGAAAAAAAGGATTAGCGAAATAATTTTTAGAAGTACTAATCTAAAGAGATTCATTTCTCTTTTTGTTGTTTCTATAATTATTATTGTTATTGTTACAATGTTTAGCACTACATTTTTTTCATATTCTAGGGAAGGTTTCTCTGAAATATCCTTATTACAATATAATCAAGCAGAGAGTTTATATGAAGCTGCCAGACAACCTTATATTCTTTATAAAAATTTCAATTCTACCACTTATTTTATGATCAAAAATTTCGAAAACAAAGTAACCTATTATCAGTTACAGATTAAGATAACAAAATTATCTCAAGCTGTAAATTCTGAAACGCCTTTAGCTACAACTGAATGCTATTTAATGTATTTAAACCATACTTATGAAAAAATTCTGTTTCCAGCAACAAAACAAGAGAAACAGGAAATTAACGCATTTACAGGAAGTTATATTTGGAGTCCAACTAATGTGACTTTATATTTCTCAAGTCAATTTGAATCATTGCTTTTAGGAGAAAATGGTGTGAAAATCGTTTTTGAAATATGGAGATTCAACACACAAGCAGAAGAATTTTCGTATTCAGGAATTTTCGCTTTCATGGAATTATTTGTTATAGGCTAGTGTTTCTATGAGTACAAAAATATTGATTCTTTCTGATATTCATAGCCAAAATATTACTTTAATGAATATTCTAGACAAAGTTCAAAGTTTGTTTAACCCACCTAAAATATGTTTTATAGCCGGTGATATTACTAATTTTGGTTCAATTGAAGATATGAATGAAGTTTTGGATATTATCACGAGTTATAATATTCAAACTTTTTTTATACTCGGAAATTGTGACCCAGACATTAATTCAGGGACACTTGATACTTCTGCAAAACATTTAGAATCTTCAGCAGAAGAAATTAGTTTTTTTACTTTAGTAGGTTTTGGATCTCACAGGCCTCGTATTAACTATAAGCTTCTTCTTGAACTAAAAAGAACAAAAAAGAGAGTTTGTTTACTTACCCACGCACCACCTTATGGAACAAAAGCAGATTTAATTTCTTTTAACAGACATGGGGGTTCCCATGAAATAAAAAAAATTATAGAAAAATTCCACAATATTTTCTTAGTAATTTCAGGTCATATACATGAATCTCACACTATTTCTACTTATAAAAAATGCACAATCATCAATCCAGGACCAATTACGAGGGGAAATTTCGCCATTATTGAAATAGACGAGGAATTTAAAGTTAAAGGGGACATACACAATATATACGAGATGAAATAATTGAAGAAGAATTTAGAGGATTATTTAGAATTTTTTTCAAACTTTCAAGAATTTAACAATATCTTAGTGAAAGCCTATCAGTTTATATTACAACAATTTCTAGTATCTGGAAGTAAAAAATCACATTCTCTTGAACATACAATTCGAGTTACTTACACTTGCATGAATCTTGGATTTGAACTTAATGCGAAATTAGATATTTTAATTATTGCTGCACTCTTTCATGATACGGGTAGACCCTTAGAGGAAGTAACAGGAAGATGTCATGCAGAATTAAGTGCTGAAATCGCAACTGAATTTCTAAAAGAACATTCTCTCGATGACATGATACCAGAAGTATGTGACATCATCCTCTCGCACAGATTTAGCAAAAAAATCAAACCAACATCAAAAGAAGGTAAAATCCTAAAGGATGCAGATGCTCTTGATGCATTGGGTGCTATGGGTCTATACCGCACAATAAGCTACAGTGTTGAAAAAAAATACGACCTCGAAAAAGCTCTAGAGCACTTTGATGAAAAACTATTCAAATTACCAGAGCTTATGCATTTTCCTTCTACAAAGAATTTAGCGGTAGAAAGATGTAAGATATTGAAGGAATTTATTGAGAAAATAGAAGAATACAAGAAAAAATCAAATTTTGATTCACTTTTAGAAAAATTACAAAATAAAAATCATAGCGAAAACCAGAATTTTAAATAAGACTAATGTCTTATCTTTTACTTGTGTAATAAATTAAAAGGTGAACCTTATGGCTTCTCTTCATGCAGGCGACATGGTAAAAATAAATTATACTGGAAAAACAAAAGAAGATAATGTTGTGTTTGATACTACTTCGGAAAGTATAGCGAAGAAAGAAGATATTTTTGATGAAAAAGTAATATATAGACCTTTCACTCTGATAATTGGAAAAAAGTGGCTTCCTGAGGGATTGGAGGCGCAGATTGTAGGAATGAAAGAAGGTCAAAACAAAACCATTGAAGTTGAAGCAAAGAAAGGATTTGGTTTAAGAGATAGGTCTAAAATAAGATTAATTCAACGAAGAGAATTTCAACGACATCAAATAAAACCAAAAGAAGATACCAAAGTTGAAATAGGAGGGCAAATGGGGAGGATCCTTAAGGTATCAAGTAGCAGAGTGAAAGTTGATTTTAATCACGATTTAGCAGGAAACGATTTGGTTTATGATGTTGAAGTTATTAAAAAAATAACTGATATCAAGGAACAATTCATTTGTTTGTTAGAAAAAAGACTACCTGGTGTTGATTTTTCATCAACAAAGATTGAACTTAAGGATAAGACCATTATTGTAGAACTGCCTAAGGATACTAGATTTATGGAATACATACAATTCATTAGAAATGGTGTAACAAGAGATTTAGGAGATATAACAACCAAATACAATAAAGTGACATTTATTGAAGATTATGAAATAGAGAAGAAATAAACATATCCACTTCTCTCTATATTTTTTTAGCTTCTACTAAAACAAGATTATAATCTAAAGGGCAATTCACTTTATTCAAAATCTTAAGAATTTTTACTTTTGATTGTTCATTAAAGTTTGAATGAATACAGTATTCATAATTCTCACATAGTATTTCGTTGCATTCCAATGGTTTTCTATTAATGATAATGTTGTCCAGATATTTTTGAGTTTCAACGGTGATGATACTATTAGCTTTTTCAACCTCACATACAATCATTACTTGTTCATCTATTAAGCAACTATGTTCTTTTGTGCTTATTTTCTTTATCTCATAAGAAACATTATTCTCAAGAGCTTCAACACAAACTTTTCTTAGAGTGCATTTTGAACATACTTCTGTTCCTCCCATGTGTATGAATGTGTAACCGATTTTTGCGATGTTTTTCTCTAGTAGAGTTATTATCATTTCAAAGGAACTTTACAGAAATTGTTTTTTAATATTGGGAAACATAACTCAATTTATTACATTAGTTTTTACTGCTACATTTACTGCGGCTTCATGTGTTAGTCCATCTTTTCCTAGAATTGTAAACCTTTCTGGTCTTATTGTGTGAGCTATTTTTAATGCGTCTATGACTTCTTCATCTTTTAACCCGGCTTTCTTTGCTGTAGTTGGTATTCCTATGGTGTTCATTACTGATTGAATATTCTCCCAATCAAGCTCATGGAGGAAAGCCATTAGTATAGTACCTATTGCACATTGCTCCCCATGTAAAGCTGGAGTTTCTGCTATAGAATCTAGTGCGTGACTAAACATATGTTCAGAACCGCTCCCAGGTCTAGAAGATCCTGCAACACACATAGCTAAGGAGCTACCAATTAATGAGTTCATTACAATACGACTATAACCTTCTGAATGACTTTTAATTGAATTTGCATTTTCAGAAACTAGTTTAACTGTCATTTCAGAGAGAGCGACTGAAGTTGGTGATATTGGCTCGTTTCTGATTCTGTGCGACAACATCCAGTCCTTAAGTGATGTTTTTTTAGCAAGAATATCTCCACATCCTGCACAAGTATAACGATAAGGTGAACTATCAAGAATCTTTGTGTCAGCTACGACTGCAATAGGAGGTCTAGCTTGGATTGAATGTCTTTCATCAATCCCTTTCAGTGATGCCCTTGAACTTGCAATTCCATCATGACTTGCAATTGTTGGTATCGAAATAAATCTTTGATTAGCTTTAAACGACGTTAATTTTGCTACATCAATTGGTTTTCCTCCACCTAAACCAATAACAAAATTATTACTTGTTTCTCTTAAAACAGACAGTTGTTTGTCAACTTCATCTAATGTACTATCTTCAATAATTGATATAGTTGTTTCAATTTTCCCTTCTTCCAATATTGCTTTGATTTGTTTTCCATATTTGTTTTCCACAAATTTGTCTGTAATTAAGAGACATTTATCTCCCAATGTCAGTCTTTCAATAATTTCAGGGAGGCTTAAAAACATATTAGTGCCAAGAGATAACATTTGTGGCATTTCTATATGTTTAAACTCGTTTATTACACCATACATTTCAATATCCTTTATAATCTAAATTAGCTTATATTAAAGGGATTCTATCTTTTTTTATCATAAATCATTTGTTGATAGAAACAAATGTTTAAGAAATTGGAATGAATTTTCTTGAATTGGAGCGATTTTATGACAAAATATGCAATCATAATTGATTCAACATCAGATATTCCTCAGAAACTTGTAGATGAATACAGACTATATACTATTCCTGTCTATATTATTTTTCCTGATACTGATGAAGCTCTAAAAGATAAAATAGAAATATCAAGAGAACAATACTTCGAAAGATTAGAACAAGCAAAAAAGCATCCTTTTACAACTCAACCAAGTCCAAATGAGTTTCTTACTTTGTACAATAAATTAGAGAAGGAGGGTATCAAAGAAATCTTGTATATTCCATTCTCCTCAAAGCTATCTGGATTGTATAATAATGCTCATTTAGCTAAGAAGATTTATTTGAAAGAAGGAGGAAAATCAGAAGTTGAAATACATGATTCCAAGCAGAGCTCAATGGGAGTTGGAATACAAGCTTTGAAAGCTGTGAATTTATTTCAACAAGGTTTGAATCTAAAAGAAGTTGTAGAAAAGCTAGAGCATTTTAGAGAAAATCAACTTAAATCCACACTTGTTGTTGCAACTTTAAAATATCTAATGAAAGGGGGAAGAATTAGTAAGATACAATATGCTATTGGATCAGTTTTAAGTTTAACACCTTGTCTAGAAGGAACTTCTGAAGGATTACTTGTCGCATTTGATAGAACTAAGAATTACAAAGATGGCATTAAGAGAGTAATAGATAGAGCATTTGAGGAAATCAAAGAAAAAGAAGATTTAGCTGTGTATATAATTGAGGGTAAAGCTGAAAAAGGAGTAAAAATAGCAAAAACGTATTTTCAAGAGAAATATCCAGATATTGAGTTACTTGGGGAGTTACCATTAGGTGCAGCTATTTATACTCATACAGGACCTGGAGTGGTAGCATTTATTTTATTCAAGAATTTCGATTTCTAAAATCAGATTCATAATTAAGTGAACAACATAAAACATAAAAAAAGAGGAAGAAGATCTATTTCTTCTTAGGAAACCAAGGAATTAATGCTTTTGTTTTTTGCTTGTAATTTTGATATTCCTTATTATCTTCAAATCTCTTCTCTGCTAAGGGTAGTCCTGTTACATAGATTAAAAGCAATGCAATAATAATAGGTCCAATAATCGATGCGAAATTCCAAGCTTTAAATTCATATAGAGCTATGAAAAACAAACCAAACCACATAGTTATCTCACCGAAATAATTTGGGTGACGAGTATATTTCCAAAGTCCTTTTGTCATTACTTTACCCTTATTTTCTGATTTTTTCTTGAACAAGTGCATTTGTAAATCTGCAAAAAACTCAAAGAAAAAGCCAATTGACCAAATACCAATTCCTATATAATCAAGTACCCATAGAGGTCTAGCATTAGAAGTATTTGCAGTAACAACAAGCACAGGTAATCCTATAAGAATTACGAGGATAACTTGTGACAAATAAATCTGAAGAAAGCCTCTCCACCAAATAGATTTACCCCATTCATCACGGTAAATTTTAAATCGTCTATCTTCACCAGTTTCTTCATCTTTTCCGAATTTCCTTAAAGTAAGAAACACAGCTATTCGAATGCCCCATAGAATTACTAGTCCTGTAATCAGAATCTTTCTTTCTAAGAGAAAATTACTCCCACTTGCTATCCATGACACAATAGCAGCTAAAATAAAACCTGCTCCATATGCTATATCAACTGTATTGAAACTTTTTTGATACAAGCCTATGAAGTAGAATATAAAGAATAATCCAAATACAGCAAGTAAACTCCATAAAATCGGAATAATCATAAATATCAACTTCACTTGATAGATTTGTTTATTTATTTTTGGTTTTGTCAAAAATACGAAAATAGCGTAATGATTATTATTACTGTAATTTATTACATTTTAGAATGAAGCCAATCCAACCCAGTGCTAGTGTTTATAACCTTGGAGAAAAATATGGTTATCTCCCTTATATGATTGATAGATATATTGAGATATTTGGAGAGGAGGAAACCACAAAGTTGCTTCATTTCTATGAATCAGAACTACCTAAAATAATTAGATTAAACTCTTTAAGATCGCCATATTCTAAAACCGTGGAATTACTTACAAATAAGGGGGTAGAACTAAAAGACATACTAGGCATTGAAGAAGGAAAGGAAGTTGTAAGTTCTCTAGTTCCTATTGGAGCAACTCCTGAATACCTAAATGGTTACTATTTTTTGCAAGGAAAAAACTCAATGTACCCTTCTCTAGTACTCAATCCCAAGAAACAGGAACTTGTAGGTGATTTTGCTGCAGCTCCAGGAGGAAAAACTACTCATCTAGCTCAATTGATGGAAAATGAGGGAAATATTTTTGCTTTAGAATTAAGCTTGAAAAGATGTAGAAGCCTCAAAGCAAATCTTTCTCGTATGGGAGTTAAAAATACTACCGTTTTTCAAATGGATACAAGGGAAGTAACAACCCTTGGTATAGAGTTTGATAAAATTCTTTTAGATGCGCCTTGTTCGGGATCAGGGGTAATTAGTTCAGATTATACAAGAAAATCTTCTAAAACGCTAGATGACATAATGAATTACCATGAGTATCAAACATCTCTTTTATCTAGTTCTTTAGAAGTACTGAAAACAAATGGAAAGCTTGTTTATTGTACCTGTTCGCTTGAGCCTGAAGAAAATGAGTTTGTTATTTCTAGAGTTTTGGATAAATGTGATATTGAATTGGTAGAGATTAATATCGACGGAGATAGAGGATTAGAAAAATTCCTACAATATGAATTCCATGAAGATATAGTAAAAACAAAAAGGCTCTATCCTCACAAGACTGGTGGAGAGGGGTTCTTTATAGCAAAAATGGTGAAAAATAGATGAAAAGAACTTATCCAGTCTTTCGTAAATCATCTAACGAAGAAGAAAAGCTTGTTAAGGAAACTTTTGATTATTTTCTTGACAAAGAATCCACCAATCCACTTGATAACTACCATTTATGGACCAAGGAAGGAAAAATAAAAGAGATATATGCAATCCCTGAAGAAACAAACAAATTATTGCAGAACATGAACAAACCTATTTATTCATCTGGAATCCCATTGGGAAGTATCTTTCAAAATAAATTTCAATTAGAAATTGAAGGCGCTCATCTAATATTGCCACTCACTAACAAAATCATAGAAATTAAAACAGAACAATTTCTTTATGGAAAACCTATTTTTGTTGAAAATATAGAAAACTTCGAAACAAGCTTTGAAGAGGGAGATCTATTAATAATTGTGGGTAGAAACAAGCTTCATTATGGTATCGGCATCTCTAGAATTAGTTCGAAAAACATACAAGATGCTAAAAGAAATGCGATTTTAATTAAGGAATTTGAAAAGAAACCAAGAGACAGAGGATGGTACCTGAGATACGGAAATTAATGATAAAGTTTCTCTAAATATATTCATTTATTACTAAAGTTGATTATTTAGTGAAAACAAGAGATAACAAAAAATATTTAAATATAGTTTGAAGCGTTAATTTAGTTTTATCAACGTTATTTACAAATATGAGGCTTCATTCTGTTGCATATTTGTTCTATGATAAAAATAAGGGTTGGACATATTGAGCTATAAAGAAGTATTAGAGCAGATTTCCGCAGACATACATGAAGAATTACCTGATAATTCCGAGATAAGTAGAATCGAATTTGAAGGTCCTGAAGTTGCAGTTTATTCACGAAATCCAAAAGTTTTAGTTGATGATGAAACAATAATCAAAGAACTTGCAAAGAAATTAAGAAAAAGAATTGTTATTAGATCAGATCCAGATGTAAGACTCCCAAAAGACCAAACAATATATCTAATAAACGAACTAGTAGGGAAGGAAGGAGAAATTACTACAATAGATTTTGATGAGCTAGTTGGTGAAGTTGTAATTGAAGCACTTAAACCTGGTGTCATTATTGGAAAATCTGGTGATATGTTAAGATCGATTATTTCAAAGACTCTTTGGCGACCTCGAGTAATGAGAACACCACCAATTGAATCAAAAGTGATAAAAACTATTAGACATCTCTATCAGAAACATTCAAAGAAAAGGCAAGATATACTTCGAGTTATTGGAAAACGTATTCATAGACCTGTTATTTACAGAGATGACACAATAAGAGTAACAGCTTTGGGAGGTTTTGCTGAAGTAGGTAGGAGCGCTGCTCTAGTTCAAACTGGAGAGAGTAGAGTTCTAGTAGATTGCGGAATCAATGTAGGAAGCAATACACCAAACAACACTTTTCCAAGGTTTGATTTACCTGAATTTGACATAGAAGAATTGGATGCAGTGGTGGTTTCCCATGCACATTTAGATCATTCGGGTTTTGTTCCATATCTCTTTAAATATGGTTACAAAGGCGCAATTTATGCCACACGACCAACAAGAGATTTAATGACAATGTTACAAATTGATTATTTGGATGTAGCTAACAAAGAAGGAAAAACTCTTCCTTATGAACAAGATGACATTCGTGAATCTGTATTGCATACAATTGTTTTAGATTATGGTGAAGTCACAGATATCACACCAGACATAAGATTAACTTTTCATAACGCAGGACATATAGTTGGAAGTGCAATTCCACACCTTCATATAGGTGAGGGGATCTATAATCTTGCGTTTGCTCAAGACATAAAATATGCAAAATCAAATCTTTTAGATCCTGCTAATTCAAGATTTCCAAGACTAGAAACTCTTTTCATTGAATCTACATATGGAAAACCTCAAGACATTCTTCCCTCTAGAGCTGAATGTGAAGATTTACTAAGAAACGTAGTATTCGACACGATACAAAAAGGAGGGAAGGTTCTAATTCCAGTATTAGCAGTGGGAAGAGCTCAAGAGGTATTAGTAATTTTGGAAGGGATGATGAGAAATGGAAAAATACCAAACATTCCAATATATACAGATGGGATGATTAGAGAAGCTTCTGCAATAACAACTGCTCATCCTGAATTCTTATCAAAGAATCAGAGGGAAAGAATTTTTCACGAAGGTCAAAACCCTTTCCTTGCAGAACAAATAAATCAAGTTGCATCATCTGAAGAAAGAGATTTGATAATTCAAGGAGATCCAGCAATAATACTTGCGACTAGTGGAATGCTTAATGGAGGACCAAGTGTTCTTTACTTCAAAGCATTATGTCAAGATCCAAACAACTCTTTGATTTTTGTGAGTTATCAAGGAAAAGGTACTTTAGGAAGTAAAATCCAAAAAGGCATAACTGAAATTCAAATGGTTGAAGAAAGAAAAACAGTAATGTACCATATTGCTATGGGGGTTCATAGTATCTCTGGTTTTACAGGACACAGTGATAGAAGGGAGTTAGAAAATTATATAAACAAAGTAATACCAAAGCCTGAAAGAGTTGTAGTAATACATGGTGAGGAAAGCAAAGTCAAAAAATTTGCATCTTGGGTTTACAAAACTACAAAAATAGAAAGTCTTGCTCCTCCAAATGGTACAACAATAAGATTAAGATAAGAATTAAAAGCGAAAATTCCAAATATCGTCTTTAAGATAATGAAGAAGTTTTACAACTTTACCTTTCTTAGTTTTTTTGAATTCTTGAGAGCTGAGAAGTGATAACCCAACACCTAAAATTGACTCAGCTTTTTCTTCATGAATTGAAACTATTGTATTTGTTTTGATATCATTGTCAAAATGAACAATCCCTGGAGCCATAACATCAGCCCCATTTGTTATAAAACGAATAGCTCCTATATCAACAATAACTTTGGGTAAAATAGAATCTGCTTCCCTTAGATAATGAATTGTTGGAATGTACATTCCTTCATGTATAAAGAATGAAGCTTTACCTTCTTTTATTAAGAAAATTCCTTTATCTGTTTTTATCTCCTCTATGTCTGAAGTCACTTGAAATAAATTAGAAGCAATTTCACCATAAATTTGATTTAATTTCATAAAAAACAGTTTTTTTTCTTTTTTCGATAAAAATTTTCTAGCTTTGATTTGCATGTTATTCTATCCAAAAACGCTCTATTGTTTTAATTTCTCTAGAATTGAGGTGTACGATTTTTTAATTGCTTCGTACCTCTCTTTGGAAGACATTCCAAGTAAGTACATTTGTTCTTCATTTTCCAGCCTTCTTGTGTATTCTTCTTTTAAAGAAGTTATGAACTGATCAATTGAATCCTTAACATTAGAAATCAAATCAACACCAGGCTCAGGTACGGTGTAGATGTACTTTAGAGTTGGATAAGTATCAGCTTTTCTCTCAATCAAACCTATATCCAACATTTGTTTCAGATGCTTCTCAACTGCTGGTCTTGAAATTTGTAATTCCTTTGTTAGTTCATCTGCAGTAAGTTTCATATTACTCAATAATGTCAATATCTTTCTACGTGAAGCATCTCTAAAAATAGAGTAGATAACATCAACTACTGGAATCTCTCCTTTTTTGGAACTCATTTACGAGTGAAATTATTATTCCTTACTTAAATCATTGTCGGTTTAAACTGAAAGGTTAAAGCTTAAAACTAGAGCCTTTAAAGCATTACCTAATTAATTAAAAAAAAGAATATATAAAGCGATTTCAATGTAATTATGAGGTGGCAATGTGAGCCAGAATGAAATTAAGATGTATAGAGAACTATTAGATCTTCTAGAAAAAAGATATGATAATGGTGAGATTGATAAAACAAGTTATGCGGAATTGAAAGAACGTTATAATTCAAAATTAGAAAAAGTTAGAGAAGATATTGAAGTTCTT
This sequence comes from Candidatus Heimdallarchaeota archaeon, assembly GCA_016839945.1. Lineage (GTDB taxonomy): Archaea > Asgardarchaeota > Heimdallarchaeia > Heimdallarchaeales > Heimdallarchaeaceae > UBA460. The sequence goes on from JAEOTE010000090.1 coordinate 66,127, forward strand.
AAAGAAGCTCCTGAAATACGAGTAGCTGGTTCAAAAACAATTTCTAAAGATTCTGTAACAATTGCCGGGTCAGCAACCATTGCTGGAGGAAAAGTAATGAGAGATTTACGTATTTCTGGATCTGGTAAAATTAGTGGTGATGTTGAGTGTAAAGCACTCAAATGTTCAGGATCAGTAAAATCAATTGGTAATATTATTACTCATGGAGATATTAGATGTTCAGGAGCTTTCAAATGTGAAAAAAACGTTGAAAGTGACGGAAACGCAACATTTAGTGGATCTTCTAAGATATTTGGGGAATTAGTGATAAAGGGGAAACTTACAGCTTCAGGTTCATATAAGACAGAAAAAAACACTCAAGCTGATAAGGGGATTAGTTTAAGTGGAGCTTCAGGTATTAATGGAAATTTAATGTCACAGAATACAATAAAAATAGCAGGCAAAGCAACAATAGAAAAAAACATTCTTTGTGAAAATCTTATTGTAGAAGGCAGAAGAACGGTTTTTGAATCTTGGTTTTTCAGAAAAAGGAAAAAACTAGTTCGTGTTATGGGAAGTATTGTTGCACAAAATGAAATTGATGTACAAGATATTGCAGTTGAAAAAAATATTAAGGGTAGAGTTGTGAAACTTGGACCAAATACTTCTGTTCATGGTAAAGTTTACTATGTTGAAGATTTATTCTTGAGTGAAGGAGTAAGTCTAGAAAAAGAACCAGTAAGAATTGGAGAAGAAGATTTGAAATTATAACCTTCTTAAACTCCTTTTTTTGTATAAATCAAAGATTGTAGAGTGTTGAAAATTTCTCTTTTAGATAGTTTATATGGTACTTTGTAGTAAGCTCTTCACCAGTAATATCCTTAACCATCTCAAGACAATCTAAGGTACCACCTTTCTGATGTACATTTGTTTCTAACCACTGTCGAATTGGAGTAAATTTACCATCTTGTAAAGAATTTTGCCAATCAGGAAGATCCTTAGACAGTTTTGCAGTTAATTGCGAAGAGATCAAATCACCTATTCCATAGCCAAAGAAGTAACCGTAATATTGTGAGTACCAATGCATATCTTGCATTACTCCTAATGTATCATTTGGAACATCTACACCTAGATATTCTTTGTATTTCTCATTCCATACTTGTGGTAATTCTTTTGTTTCTATTTTTCCGGCAAACCAATCTCTTTCTATTTCAAAACGGATTATGATATGCATGATATAAGTTACTTCATCAGCTTGAATTCTGATGAAGCCAGGATTAACGGAATTTAAGGTAAAATAGAAATCATCGAGAGAAATATCATTAAAAACATCAGTTGTATCCTTTTGGAACTTCGGATAGTAATATGTCCAGAATTCCTTTGAACTCGCTATAATATTCTCTAAAAATCTTGATTGTGATTCACCAAAACTTGGTGATGACATACTATAAATAGGTTGATTATACCATTCCTCTTTTCCTTGTAAGCCATGAATTGCATGACCACACTCATGAGCACCAGCAAGAAAAGCCGCCAAAACATTATCCTCATGATACTTAACTGTGACTCTTACGTCTTTAAAACCGCCACCAATTGTTAGAGGATGTTCTACTTCAGCAATGTTACCTACAGCGTTCTCTGAGAAGAAATCATACTCAAGAAATTTTGCTAGATTTTCTACCATTTGAACTTGAGATGAACGAGGTACATTTCTACTTAGAATTGACCTATCTGGTTTAACTTCAGATTCTTCACATTTCTTAATAAAAGGAACTAAGAAAGATTTCATTTCAGCAAAAAGTTTGGTGAGATTCTTAACACCAAAACCTTTGTCTCTACTATCTATCAATGCATCGAAAGAATCACTCATATTCTTTGATTTAGCTAAGAGAGAGGAAGATTCAATATTAAGAGCATATAATTTCTCTAAATCAGGAAAAACCATCTGAAAATCAGATTTTGCTTTAGCTTTTTTCCATATTTCTAAGGTTTTGTTTGATTGAGCTGCAAGTTTTCCTACTAACTCTGATGGAAGTATTGTCCTATCATTATAGATCCGTCTAAACCGCTCAACATTTCTTTTCTCTAAATCATTGAGGGAAGAATCCTTTTCACATTTTTCTAACAAAGTTCCTATTTCAGAATGAGTTATTAAACCATGAATTTTTTGACTTATGTATTGAAACTGTTTTGTCCTATGTCCTACTGCTGCAGGGGGCATGTAAGTATTGAGATCCCAGTATAGAACTCCATTTATCGAACCTAATAATCGTATTTCTTGATATCTTTCCAATAATTTTTCATAATCGTTTTTCATTTATTTTCATTTTCAGAAAATAAATAATATTCAAAAAGATTGCCTAAAAAAAGAAAAAATAAGATGGATACCAATCATTTGGTTCCAAGATAGTTTGCTTTACTTCCTAATTGTTCTTCAATTCGTAGAAGTTGATTATATTTCGCAGTACGTTCTCCTCTTGCAGGAGCACCTGTTTTTATTCTCTCAGCGCCTAATGCTACAGCTAAATCAGCGATGAAAGTATCTTCTGTTTCTCCTGATCTGTGAGAGATATTTATTCCCCAACCTTTACTTCTTGCGAGTTCAGCTGCTTGTATTGCTTCAGTCAATGTACCAATTTGATTTACTTTTAATAACAAGTAATTTGCGGCTTTTCTATCTATAGCCATCTGAATTCGTTTTGGATTTGTAACTGTTAAATCATCTGCTACTATTGAAGCATTGGGCAACTTAGCTAGAAGTTTTGCAAAAGAATCGAAATCATTCTCATCAAAGGGATCTTCGAGAGATATTATAGGATATTTCCCTACTAAATCAACATAGTAATCTACCAATTCATCTCCAGATAACTTTTTACCATCAACTTCATAGACACTGCTTTCATAGAATTCTGAAGCTGCAGAATCTAGTCCTATAGATATATCAACACCTGGTTTATAACCAGCATCTTTGATTGAATCAACAAGCATTTGTAATGCTTCAGGTGCGGTATCTACTGGACTTCCAAAACCACCTTCATCCCCTAGATTTATTGCTGAGGGGCCAAATTTCTTAAGATTGTTTCTAAGAACTTGATAAACTTCACAAGATGCTCTAAAACAATCACTATATTTTGTAAAACCATGTGGAATTAACATAAATTCTTGAATTTTTAGATTCCCTCCAGCATGTTTACCGCCATTTATAACATTAAACATAGGAACTGGTAAAGTGTTCGCATCTTTATTAAGATAGGAATAAACTGGAAGTTTTAGACTATTAGCAGCTGCATTGCAAACAGCAAGTGAGACACCTAACATAGCATTGGCTCCTAGTTTGGATTTATTCTCAGTGCCATCCAACTCAAGCATAAGTTTGTCAATAGAAGCTTGCTCAGTTACTTCATGACCTATAATCTTTGGTGTTATCAATTGCTTTATGTTTTCAACTGCTTTTAATACACCTTTTCCGAGAAATCTTTCATCTTTATCACGAAGTTCTAAAGCTTCATGTTCTCCAGTACTAGCACCAGAAGGAACCATACCTCTACCAAAAGAACCATCATCACAATAAACATCTACTTCAATTGTAGGATTTCCTCTTGAATCTATTATTTCACGTGGAATGACTTTTGTAATCTTTGCCATGATAATCAAGGAACAAAATAATATCCTCTTATTAAGGATTTTTCAATGAATATTATGTAAAGTGTTGGAAACCTTTAACTGATAATTGATATTTACTAAATCTGTTATCACTGATTTTTATTCCTTTATTCTTTGTTGAGAATTCACCAATTTGATAAACGGTTAGATCGAGTTTTTTTGCTGTTTTCTCTAATGAATCCTTATCAGTAGGCGCAACTGCAAAAACTAATTCAAACTCCTCTCCACCATTAAAAACTAGTTCTAAAGGATTCAAATTACTCTTTTCTACATACTCCAAAACAAGAGGATGGATTGGAACTGATGAAACATCTATACCAATATCATTTATAGAAGACAGATCAGATAAAGTATAAGATAGACCATCAGACGAATCCATGCAGATTTTTATGTTCATTTTCTTGAATAAACTAAGATATTCTTTTCTAGCAATTGGTTTATAGACTGAATCTAATGCTTCTTCTCTTAAAGAACCTTCAACTTCTAAATCTTCAAGTACAATCTTAAAACCTATTGAAGTTAATCCGAATAATCCTGTTGTGTATATTAGATCTCCTTCTTGCACTCCTTTTCTGGAAATGATTTCATTTTTTTCACATATACCGAATGTCGTTGCATCAATGATAATTTCAGACGATTCATTAGTATCTCCCCCAAGTAATTTACATCCATAAGTGATACATTGATCTTTCGCTCCTACAATTACCGCTTTTGCATCTGAAATAGAAAGATTTGAAGGAAATCCTACACTAAGTAAACACCCTAAAGGTTTTGTTCCTTTAGCTATAAGATCACTAACTGACATAGTGATAGCTTTCATTCCTATTTTTTTGAACGACATTCCAGGAAGAACATCTGTTTGTTGAACTAACATATCAGAGTTAACAACAAGTAGTTTCTCAGAGGGAAGAATAAAAGCAGAAGCATCATCGTTAAAATCTAAAATCGATGTATCAACTAAGTTTGATATCAAAGACAAGAACTCTCTTTCTCCAACTTCTTTTAGTGTTTTCTCAGCATCTTTCATTATGTATAATCCTCAAAAATCTATTTGTATATCTACTTACTAAAGATATCGAATGTTAATAAAAGGGAATTTTGTTATCCAAATAAACCTATGAAGTAGAAGAAGTAAACAAACAAAGCAACTGGTATAGTTATAGATGCAAATGCATTAACCCAAGCCATTTTTCCAACTATTCTTAAGGCAATTGAGGAGTATATTATTACAACTACCCAGAGGATAATCATTAAAATCTTGAATACCAACATTGGTGCAGAATTATACAGGTTTTCAACAAATATTCTGAAAGTAGCGAAATCAGCTGCTTCAGGAGAACCAACATTTCCTGATGGTCCCATAAGCGTAAAAAACATCCCCAGAAACTCACCTACTGCTATAGGAGCAATTGAATAACCTATGATAGTACGATATTGTTTTGTTGTTGCTTCAGAACCCAGCATAGTTGCAAATTTAGCCATTATCCAAGTTCCTATTGAGAACAATAATTTGTACATAATCCATATCACGAATGGCATTAATAACAAACTTACGAAGAAGAAAATTAGGTTCAAAGAAATTTCCATACTCCATGCCTCTGGGTCAGTAGCATTACCAATTATGAGAGCAGAATAAGTAATACCTGCTTTGACCATAACAAAATAAAAACGGAGGGATAGGAATAGAGAAAAGAGTAGCAATATTATATTTCCTCCCTTTGTTTCAGTAGCAACTCCTAGTTCTTCACTTGTTTTGAAGGGTCTTCTAAAGAAGAAATATAACCTAATAAAAACTTCTTTTAGTGATGGTCTAAAAGCGAATTTTTTAAGTTCATATTCTAGTAATCCAAAACCACAGAATGGACATACTGAGTATTCTAAAGGTACAGATTCAGTACAACTAGGGCATTTCTGTGTGTTCTCACTCATACTACTCATTTCTTAATATTGGTTATTATTTAATATCTGTTGTGGCTAGTAAATGAAAACCTTTTCGTTAATTGTAACAGGAAAATAATGATATGAATTTCTCTATTTACTGTCCAGGTTTTTCCTTCTAGACAGTAAAAGTATAGGAATGAAAGCAATAGACACAATTGCCAGACTTAAACCAAATCCAGTTGTCTGCATTGTGGGATTAATTTCTAAATTAGTAGAAATCAACGTTATGTTCAATTCGTAAAGACCATATGAAGTAAAAGCTTTGAGAAGTACCCCTGTGTCTGTGTGATAATAAAGTGAAGAATTTTGACCATAGTAATCTTGTGTATTGAAGACTTTAACTTCGTATGAATTTAGAGTCCCATTAAGTGTATGTTCAAAATTAGATAGATCGCTTATGGTTGTGTTTGTTCCTTGTACTTGTACTTCAATATTATCCCAATCCGATTCATTAGCAAAAAAACCTCCGTTCCAAGGATATATACTCAGACCCAAACCAAATGCTACATCGATATTTCTTACATCGTAGAATTTGGTATTATTAAGCATGTTTCCAAGAAATAATGTACCATTAATTTCGGAAGAAGGAATAAATGAAGTTACATTAAACATAATCCAATCTTCAGGTATCACTGACCAATTTCCATAATAGTGCCCTGGAGGCCAGTTTCCAACGAACATATTTTCAGTAGCGCTAGAAGCTAAAACTTGGTATTTTAGCCAATCTTCATCATTTAAGTTTAATTTGTATGAGAAACCATTTGAAACGAGTAATGTCAAAGAAAAGGAAAGCACAATCAAGATAGTTAGCAGTAAATTCTTTTTGTTCCTCATATTACATACACTTGTGTTTATTCTGAAATATTCTCAATCAATTCTGAACTAAGGTTGGCGGACCAGGCAGGATTTGAACCTGCGACCTCTGGCTGTCTTCAGCTAACTTCCGAAGGCCAGTGCCTTATCCATACTAGACTACTGGTCCTTTTGGTTTCTTTCATCTCTTCACTTTTTATTCTTTCTGTTAACTCATATATCTAAGTGAAAAACGAAACTTTCGAAATAAAATAAAAACTATCTTGGTAGTCCGTTTTCTATCCAAGATCTAATTAATCTCTCAAATTCTTTCTTTTTCTTCAATGATTGTGTTTGATAAGCATAAATTTGAGACATGGCTAATCCACCCAATTCGATATACGCCTCATCCATATCACAAATTGCAGCTATTCTGGCTTTCCAATTTTCATCTGTATCTGCTTGTTGTGCATAAGAAATGAATAATTTGAGAATCTTTTCAATCTTTGCTGAAACTTGTTTATCATCGACTTCAGGCTTAGGTTTAGGTTTAGCTTTAGGTTTAGGTTTGTGTTCTATGGATGTTTTGGGTTCTGCTACTGGGACAGGTTCAGGTTCTGGTTCTGGTTCTGGTGCAGGTTCTGCTACTTCTGGAGGTTCCTCAAAGATTTTTTCTTTAATTACAGGACGGGATGAAACAGCAGGTTTCTCTTCTACCTCAGGTGATTCTGGAGGGGGCATAGATTCAGGTTTAGGTGTTACTGGTTTGGATTCAATTGGTTTCGAACCAACTGATTGTGTTGTTGGAGCAGATTCTGGTACTTTTGATGGTGTTACGAATTTTATTTGATCTGGAGAGATTGTTTCAGTTGCTGCTTCTTCTGTTTTTGCAGGTGGTGGTGCGGACTCAGTAGTTCTAATTGGTGCAGTTGTTTCTTTAGGTGCTGTGAAAACAACATCCCTTGGAAACTGTTTTGTTTCAATTATTGAATTTAAACTTTTTTCAAGATTATGAACTAATGATCTTAAAGAAGGATTTTCTGAACCAAGTTTTAAGATGTTATCCTTAAGGGTTTGACATCCTGCAGTCATTACACTAACTTTTCTCTTTAAATCTTGATTTTCAACTTCTAATTGTTCTTCCCCTTTTTCAGCTTCAGTTTCTATTGTTTCTATTGAATCCATAAGGGCATGCATTTGCATTTTAAGTTCTTCGCGCTCCGCATTAAACAAATCTTGTTCTAGTCTTGTTTCTTCAATCTCTTTATCAAGCTCAGTTTTTTCCTTTTGTAAATCTTCCACAACCTTGGAAAGATGATCTAATTCCGAAGTTAATTCTTGAACTTTATCATCAGATTGAGCTTGTTCCATTTTTTCTTGTAACTTTTCAAATAGTTTTATTCTTCTCATTGCTAATTGCGGAGAAATTTCCTCTTTCTTCATGAAATTAAGAATGTATTCTAAATCATGAGGTTGAAGATTGTGCTTTTTAAGTAATTCATCTATTGAAACATGACCTTCTGTCATAACCCTCAAAAAAAATAGAGAGTTTTAGTTTAATAAAGTTTAGTTTAAGTGAAATGAAAAAGAAAAGGTTTTTTTAATACGATTACCATATTTCGAGCTAGGTGTAGCTATTGGTAGAACTAAGAGGATTGATGATTAATAGACTAGTAGTCTTACTTCAAGTCTTTATTTTTCCAGCTTATTTCTATTTATGGGCGTTTTTTGGTCCTTATCCTGAAGATTTAGCTAACTTCTTTTTCTGGAGAGTATCTGGAACAAGTGCATTTGGGGAAACAGGAGATTTCATTATTCTGAAAATTGTTGCACCTCTAATTTTTGCACTTCCATTTACGTTAGCTTCCTTAGTAAGAGCAACTAAAGTAGCAAATTCTTATGAACTTATGTGGAGAGCTTTAGGAAAAGTCAGAATAGATACAAAACTATTCTATATGGTTAATGCAATATTTTGTCTATTCTTCTTCATTCTACCATTTGGGGCTCCTATTATTGCAGTTTTTGGAGCGTTTTTTGCAGTTAAACTATTATTGTATGCCTTTGGCGTTAAAAAAAGCGTTCCTGCAATCTTAATTGTTATCCCAGGATTATTATTAGCAGCAATACCATTGATGGTCACAATTGCGTTTTACGCAAGTTATTCAGAAGTAATACAGCCAATATGGGTGATTTGGGCAGGGGAAAAAGGTTCAGCAATATCGGGAATTTCAGAATACTTCTATGGAGTAGTTCTCTGTTTAGCGTGTGCAATGGCGATTGGCAACTTTTTTGTTTTCTTACGAGAAGGTGCATCTCAAGTATCATATACCAAACAAGTTGGACAGCGAATAGGAATTTTTCTAAAAGCAATTCTTTTCACTGGAATTTTGCTTCTTTATATATTTGTAGCAAAATGGGATACTTCAAATCTAACTATGTTCATAATCAATGGAATCGCTATTGGATTGAGTGGTTTTGAAACTTTAGTTAGATGGAGAAAGAAAGCAGGTAAAGAAAATGGTGGAGGAGGAGGGGGTACACTTATGGTGCCTATATTTATTTCTATCAATTTCATAGCTAAATATTGGAATGGTGCAATAACCTTTGTTGTTGCATTATCTGCATGTATTTTCTTTGTACTTTTTGTTCTAGCTTATAGATATGCTGAAGACGAAACATTATTTGAATAGATTAACAGAAATACATCTAAATTCATAACCATAATTTTTATAAGCTAACTTATTAAATCCTAAACAAATTCTCCTAAGTTTCAGAGATGTTTCCAATGAATGATGAAGAATTCAATCCTGAGATCACAAGAAAGATAGAGGAAAATACAGAAAAATTACTTAAGAAAATTCTAGTAGATCAAAAAAGTTCTATTGATGAAATCAATTCAGAAGCTGAAGAAAAATTAAAAAATATTACAGAAAGCATTGTAGAAGATGCGAAAAAGCATGCTGAAGCGGAATTTTCAAAAGAGAAAGCAAAACAAGAACTTGAACTTAGACTAAAGATAACCAAGTTTAGAGATGAATTAGTAAATAATTTCTTTGAAAAAGCTACTGAAAAAATTAAGTCGCTTACTGAAACAAAAGAATATGAAAAAAGTTTAGAAAAGCTTCTTTTCGAAGCAGGAGTGACTTTAAACCAACCAGAAATCATTGTTCATCACCGTAGTCAAGATGATAAAATATTGACTAAACAATTTCTAGAAAATATTGCGAATAGATTGAAAAAGGAAAATGATATAGAAACAAAATATCAATTATCTAAAAAACCAATAGATTGTTTGGGAGGAATAAAACTGGAAACACTTGATGGAAAAATCAGCATTGATAACACTTATGAGAAGAGAATTGAAAGACTCTTAGTTAGTCTGAAAAGAGAACTTTCATTAATGCTTACACAAGAACAGGAATGATTATTATGAATAGTGGAATTGTAAAGAAAACCGGATTACTGGCAGTTTTATTTTTACTTGTAGTTATTCCGTTTACAAATGCATCAATGGCAGAAAATAGTACACCAGTTCCTACTGATAATCATATAAATCAAAGTAATGTTATACAGGCTTTTAATGGTAATATCTCATCAACCTATATTGTTAGAGGTGACACAATTAGCTTTTATGGAACTGTCTTAAATTATGGTGACTTAAATGCAACAATTTTATCATTTAATGCAGAATTTGTTCATCAGGAAGAAAACGACCGATTTAATAGACACTATTCGGTAAGCATAGATGCAGACCATAGAAATTTAGGCCCTGGTGAATCATTCACTGGAACATTGAGAGACGAAATAACAAATCCTCAATCGTCATATAATGTTACAATATATTTTGTTGTAGAAGATGTTTATGATGCTAGTACCGAATTTGGAGCACCAGCGTGGAATTTTACAGCAGCTGAAAATATTGCAGTTACAGTAATAGACATTACTAGTCCTTCAGGCATAATAATAGGTGTAGGTGTCTCTTTCGCTGTTATCGTAGTGGTTATAGTTATATTCATTCTTTATGGCTGGTTGAAAGAGAGATTCACAAAGAGAAAGCACTGATATAATCTTAGATTAGATTTATCAACCACCCTTTTGGTAAGAATACAATTCCTTCTTTTCTTAATTTGATTACTATTTTCTCTAATTCTGCGAGATTAATATTGAAATTTGAACAATGTCTTATAAGCTCATCAAGTTCATTCGTTTCACTTTTTTCAAGAATTAAAAGAACAGTGTCATTTAGTGTTGCAGCTTGTAAATCTAACAAAGGTGTCTGCTTTTCTTCATGTTTTTTTACTAATTCCATTATAGAACTTTCAGCTTTATCCGCTAGTTTAAAGAAATCTACCGCAAGAGAGTCAGAGAGTTGTTTTGATTTGAAAAAAATATTATTACTACTTTCTTCAGATAGAATTGCTTCTCTTGGAGAATACGTTACTATCCTACCACAATTTCTACAGAATCTAAATTGATGTTGGATTGGAATATCATTAATAACTTCACAGCTTGTACATCTGAAAATTACTTTCATTTTGTTTCTACTCTAGTCATTTTTCTAGCAAAGATAATAAAACCTGTGTGGCCTATCATTCTAGTTTTTGGTCTAATAGCTTCAGGTTTAAGTTGAATTTCTCGTTCAATAAGCTCTATTCCAATAATATCACCAAAATAGGATTCTTTGAGTTTTTTGATTGTTTTTTCTACTTGATTATAAGTTGGTAAGAAGATTGATAGAGAGCCACTAGCCCTTAAAGAATCATAAGCGTGAGGTACAATCTGCCAAGGATCACCTAAATCTAAAACTATAGAATCTGCGTTTTTTTCATCAAATCCTAATGATGCATCTTGTTTTTTAATAGTAACATATTTTTCTAATCTTAAATTCTCAATATTTTTCATAGAAGTCTTATATGCATCTTCTCTGATTTCATAAGTATAAACATGCCCATTCGGTCGAACATAATTTGCAAGAATTGAAGTCAAAGCGCCACTACCAGTCCCAGTTTCAATTACTTTGGAACCAGGACTTATTCCTCCATAAAGTAGTATTAAACCCGCATCTTTAGGGTAAATAATTTGTGAACTATGAGGAACTTGAGATAGAAGATCACTAGGTATTGGTTTGAATATGTATAGAGGTGTGTTTTTACTTGTAAGAATTTTTATCCCGTATGGTTTTCCTATTATATCATCAAATTCAAAATAACCCTTATGTGTTTGAAATTGTTTTCCTTTTACTGCTTTTGTTAACCATCTTTTTCTTTCGTCTAGAACAACCAAAACATAAGAATCATCAATAATGGCATCATTATCATGAAAATTATCACTAGCAGTCATAGAATACCCATTAGAAAAAAGAAAAAAGGGATATAAAATTCATTTGATTGCGAGTTTATCAAAAATAAAGAAAAGAAAAGAGTGAAAAGAATTAGAAGAAACCTTTTTCCTTGAGTATATCTACTAATTTAGGATAACCAATTTCTTCAAGCTCATATTTAACTCTTATAATTGGCTTATCTACTTTAACTAAACGGGTAATATCTATTGGTGTTGCTGAAACTACAACATCACAGTCAGTGTTATTGATTGTATCTTCCAAATCCTTTAGTTGTTGATCAAAGTATCCCATAGCTGGAAGAAGAGTACCAATATCAGGGTAGTTCTCAAAAGTTTCTTTCATGCTACCTACAAGATAAGGACGAGGATCTACTAATTCCTTTGCTCCATAACGTCGTGCAGCAACAACACCAGCACCATATTTCATTTCTCCGTGAGTTAAAGTTGGTCCATCTTCGATAACTAATACCCTTTTTCCTTTTACTAATTCTGGTTTATCAACAAATATAGGTGATGAAGCTTCAACAATAGTGGCATTAGGATTAACCATTCTTATGTTTTCTTCGAGTTGCATTACGTTCTTGTAATCTGCAGTTGCAATTTTGTTTACAACAACAACGTCTGCTAGATTTAGTGTAGTTTCTCCAGGATGATAACGAAGTTCGTGTCCAACCCTATGAGGATCTACTACTACAATTTGTAAATCAGGCTTGTAAAAGGAGAAATCATTATTTCCTCCATCCCAAAGAATCACATCTGCTTCTTTTTCTGCTTCCCTTAAAATCGCCTCATAATCTACTCCAGAATAAATCACCAATCCTCTATCAATATATGGTTCATATTCTTCTCTTTCTTCAATAGTAGTTTCATGCAGATCTAAATCTGAATAATCAGCAAATCTTTGAACGGCTTGTTTTGCTAAGTCTCCGTAAGGCATAGGATGGCGTATAGCTACTACTTTCTTACCAGCATTTTGAAGTATTTGCACAATCTTACGGGAGGTTTGAGATTTACCGCTTCCAGTTCTAACAGCGCAAACACTGATTAGGGGTTTAGTTGATTTTATCATAGTGCCTTTTGTTCCTAACAGAGTAAAAGCTGCACCACAAGCATTCACTAAAGAAGCTTTGTGCATAACATATTCATGAGATACATCAGAATATGAAAAAACAATCTCATCAACATCATGGTTTTTAATCAATTCAGTCAGTTCGCTTTCATCATAAATTGGGATACCATTAGGATAAAGAGTACCAGATAATTCCGCAGGATATTTACGATCCACAATATCGGGGATTTGGGTAGCAGTGAATGCTACAACTTCATACATCTCATTATTCTTATAATACGTATTGAAATTATGAAAGTCTCTACCTGCAGCGCCCATAATTATTATTTTTCTTCTTTTTGTTTCCATTAAAATCCCTTATCAATTTCTGTTTGAACATTTAATGGAGTCTTAAAAAATTTATGCTTAAACAAACATAAGAATAAGGAATTTATTTTTCGGAGTTTTCAGCTTCTATTTTTCTATTAACAATTTTCTGTAAAACAAATATTGACCCTATTGCTAGAAAGAGACCAACGAAGGTTGCAACAATTAAAGCTATTTTTTGAGTAGTAGAAGAAGAGTTTCTAGTTGAGAAATAAGCAATTAACATCCCACTAACACTAAAAAGAAAGGGAGAAATTAATGCAAAAGCAATCATATATTTAGATATAATTGGCTTTTTTTCTTCAGTCATACTAAATAGTGATTGTGTCCGAAGAATTAAAGTTTATTGAAAAATACGTTATCTGTGAGTTAGGATTATTTTCTTAAAAATAAATGATGACAAACTATTGTAACAACATGCGATGCTAAATAGTTTCTTTTTCCGATACTAATGCGCGTAGCACCCATTTTAGATAACAAAGCTTCTTGTTCCTCAATTAAATCATATTGACTTCCTAAAACAAAACATGCTTTTTCTTTCTGATTGTTTTTTATCTGCAGTTCAGATACCTCTAAACCATCAGGTGTAAGGTAGTATAGTTTTGAGTCTTTTGATAACTTTTGAATTAGATTGATGAAACTTATGTTTTCCTTAGAAACACCACTTTCTTCTGGTTTTGAGAGAATTTTTATTAATTCCTGTGTTGAATCTACTTCGCTCTTAAGTTCTAATTCAAGTGAAGAAATTGGTATGATAAAGGCTTGTTGCTCATCAGGGCTAGAAAGATAAAGAATAAAGTTAATTTCCGAATTGAGTCTTCTATTCCATCTGGAAAGATTCAAAAGACATCGAGATAGAACATCAACTCTTTCTTGACCACCAACAACAGATTTTACAGTCTTTTTTGTATCTGATTTTATTGTCTGTGATGGAATCAGGAACGTTAAATTCATTGTTTTTTCCTTCTTTAAACAAAAATAAAAAAGAGAAATGGCATTAACCAGATCTTCTTTGATCTTTTGGTCTAATATTAGTCCTACCTCTATGAATAGAACAAGAAACACAATAATACGCTATTTTCTTTTGTCTTGGGATATGAGCTCCTTCAGCTCTAAGTTCCTTTGCTAATCTATAGTCTACTGGACTACTATAAATAGTGTATTTCTTAGCTTTATCAGCAGGAATAAGAGCACCACAAGCATGACAATGTTTCATAGTTGCTCTTCCACGTTTTCCTCCCGATCTCCCACCACTTTTCCGTTTCTTAGGCATTAAATTCTCACCTTCATAAAACTACACCTATCTTTCAAGTCAAATGAGAATTTTTAAATTTGTTGAAAAAGGAGCGAGTTAATTTTAGTTTAAATTATTTATCTGGAAAGAGTTTTTTCATTGTATTATTGAGATATAAATTTGCCTCTTCCATGAGTTGTTCTCCAAATTCTGTGATTTCGTAGTACTTTCGATCTATTCGTTCATGTTCATTCCTTAACTCTGTTTTTGTTACAATACCTTCTCTTTCTAACAGATATAGTATAGTATAATTTGTAACAGTAGCAGGACTGAAACCAAAACGGTTCTGTATCTCTTGCTTCAACTCATAAGCGTACTTGGGGCTTTCTTTTAGCAATTTTAAAACCCAAATCCAAAGCAAATCTATGGTTAAATTTTTTTCCAGTCTTTGAAATGCTTTTGATTCTCTAACTCCTTTAGGGAGTTCTGCTTGATTTGGTTGACTCATACTTCTTAATACGAAATTAACTAGTTTAAAAAATTTCAGTAGAAAAGTTGAGAAAATTATTATTTTAAGGGCACATAAAGAGAAGATCTTGTTGCTCCAATTCCAGGGGCTCCATGTCTTACTATTTTAGTAGAAGGACTGAACTCTCCTAGCAGATGCCCAATCATTTGAGGTTGAATTTCAACTTCTATAAACTCTTTACCATTATACACTCCAACTGTTGCTCCAACCATCTCTGGTAAAATTGGCATATCTCTAACGTGAGTTCTTACTACATTCCTTTGTCCCTTTTCTTGAGCTTCAATAGCTCTTCTTATATCTTCCAATAGTTTTTTTCTCCTTGGAGTCCAAAATTCTTGGCGAGATAAGCTTCTTCTTCTTCGAGAAGGTAGTAGGTCTAGTACCTCATCCATACTCATCTGCTTTAGTTCATCTAATGAATGTCCTCTGTATCTGAATTTTCTCGATGACACTGTTTTTCGACCGAATCAATACCCCTTGACACTCATTTTAAACCTTTTGATTTTTGTTACCAAAAACCTGATCTCTTTCAATAATGTCAGAATGTCAATAAATACAAATCTACTAACCAACTAAGTCCAACAAGTGCTAAAGTAAAGAAAACTGGAAGTGGAAGACCAGGGAATTTACCATGTTTTAACAACATCTTCTCTGTTACTTTTACTCCAACCAAAAGACAGATTATGGAACCAAAACCTAAAACCAAACCAAGTTCTCTTGTAAAAAAAGTAACTACAGAGGAATAGAATATGAAATCTCCGATTCCTATAGCTACTATTTTTTCATGAATTATGGATTTTTCTGATGTTATTGAAATGTTAGTTTTTTGGAATATCTTACTAATTGGTCCCCTAAAAACAGAATAAATATCAAAAAGCGAAATAAGAACAATTAAAGTTAAAAAAGTTATATAGTGCATAATTATACCAAATATTGATCCAATAGTAAAGCCTAATATCAGAATAATGGCGTTTCTTAGAAATTGTTTACCTTTCTCAAAAATAAAAACTAAACATGCGATTATCCCAACAATACTGCCGAAAATACCGAACACTATTTCAGCCCAAAATATCCCAGAAGAATTTGCTACTTCAGTTTTGTATATCTTAATGAAGTATGCATGTAACCAGAAGACACTTGCTGAAGAAACAAAAAGCCCAAATGAGAAAAATATCTTTATGATTTTAAGTAGATTAAGTTTTATAGCTAAAACAATCAATGCACCACTCATTGCTGCAATAGAGACAAGCATAAATCCTTCAGCAAACTGTATTGAACCTCCTCCGTTTTCAGGAAGAAACAAGTTCATTTTTAAATCTGAGTTTTGATAAAACCACCCTATTAAGTAACTAAGGATTAAAACAGGTAATATTGCATATTCAATAGACCGCTTGGTCATAAATGTAATTAATATGAATCGTCGAGATTCCACAGTCATTTGTTTTCACCTTATTTTATCTTCTTCCTCTTTTTGTATCGTTGTTAGGTGTTTTTTCGTTTATTGACTTGTATACATTAATTTTATTCGATCTCCATCCTCTACATAGTAATTACTGATACCAACTTCTGAATAACTCCATGCATGAAGTTCAGGATTATAATAGTAAAAAGCCCAGTAATTTGGAAATTGCTCAGTATAACCATTTACGCCTTTAACATACACACCAAATGAGTAGTTAACTAAATTCAATGAAGCAATTTTATTGAAAACCTGAAGAGCTGAATTTCCTTTTGTAGTAGAGACATTATGTTCCTCATAATTATCAAGTTTTAGCGTTCCATACTCAATAATTGCCAAAACCATAATGTTATCGTCATTGTTGGTTTTTGTTCCATATTTCACATAGAAAAATAGACCCGTACTTAGAAGTACAATGCTAAGAATAGCAAAACTTAGAAGAAAGATTCGAGTCTTATTCATCTTGAATTACCTTTTGTTGAAGTGTTGATTCTTTCTTGGTTTCCATAAAAACTGGAATCATCAGTAGTTTTATTCCTCTATGTCTGAAAGCTGAAATGATCCATTTGATGGTATTTCTGGTTAAACTGAACAGAGCGAAATTACCTAAGAAATGGATAATTGTAAATGGTATCCCCGTGATGAGAACTAGAAAGATGTAATAGGGAGTTATTTGTGATTGAAGAACTATTAATTGAGCTCCTAAAGTTGTAATAATGTCATAAATTAATGCAAATAATGAACCAAAAATTCCAAGCTCCCAAAATGAAAGTTTTAGAAAGGATTTTCTTCCTAGACCAGCAATTAAAGCCAAACTAACATAACAGAAGAGTTTGAAGAAAATTAAGAGTCCAGCAGAACCATAGATTGAAGTTACAAAAAACTCGTACACTATTGTTATTGCAACAGCTGCTATTACTCCATAATAATGACCAAAAAGGAGAGCAATTAGGAAGATCGTTACTGATATAAATTCAATATTTGGTATATAAACTACTATAGCAGATAGAATAATTCCTAAGCTTGCTAAAGATGCTGATACAGATAACTTGAGAATTGTTTCTATATTAGCTTTGGACTTTTTCTCTGGAATTTTCCTTCTTTTCATTAGTGCAACCTATTATTCATGTTACTTTGTTTAACTTAAGAAGACATATGATAATAAATTATTTTCCTTTCTTATCCTATAGTATTTATTTCAAGTACTGGAAACTAACTCAACATTTTTGTATATATAAAAGTCTGTTTTCACATGGAGAAAAACTCCCGTTCTGAAGAATTTAAACTCTTCAAAGTAATTAAAGTGGAAGTTCTAACAGCTACCCCAGACATACCACTTTCTGAGGATGAAGAGAGTAGAGGTTATTTCCCAGAAATACCTCTTTTAAATTTTGAATTAGAAAATGGGGAGAATTTCTTAATGACTAACATTCCTGTTTCAGTTGCTATAGAAATTGCTAGGAAAGTTAATGCTGTTGAAGGAGCTGATTCTAGACTTACAATTGCTGAATTGATTCCTGAAATATGTGTTATTGACAAAATCGTTATTGATTCTGTAATCCCATATTCAAATGCATATCAAGCAACTGTAGAAATTAGACTTGAAGGTTTTTCAGAAATACAACGTTTTCAAGTAATTCCTAGCCATGCAACATTATTAGCTTTAATCGCTGGTGCTGATATATTCGTATCAAGTTCAATTATTAAATCTCCTGAAAACAAGAGGAATGTTTAATTCTTTAAATGAGCCAAAAGCATAAAAGAAGAAAAGAAACAAATATCACTAATCCTGATAAAGAATGAATAACCACAATAATAGAGGAATATGAATGGAACCAGAGAGTGAAAAAACAGAAATAAATGATGAAAATTTAGATGATATTCCAAGTTCAGATACAGAAGAAAGCAGTGGGAGAGATCGAGGAAAAATATTTTTAGGTATTTTGTTTATTTTCATAGTTGTGGTTATCTGGTATCTAATTGATCTATTAGCTTGAAATCCAAAATAATTTAAGTGCTTACAAAAAGTAATTGTTGGTTACATGGGCGAGACTTTCATATCTATTGAAAATCTAATTAAAGTTTTTACTTCTAAAGCAGAAGATTTAACTGTCTTAAGTGGAACAAGTTTCCAGATAGAAAAGGGGGAGATTGTCTGCCTTTTAGGAACTTCTGGCTCAGGTAAAACTACAACTCTTAATTTATTAGCGGGCATAGATAAGCCCACATCAGGAAAAATATCTTATGGGGGAGAAGATATAAGCAAATGGGATTTAGCAGAATTATATGATTATAGACTCAGAGAGATAGGTTTTATTTTTCAAGATTTTCACCTAATGGAACATCTAACGGCTCTAGAAAATGTTATGGTGCCCATACTACTAATGAAAAAGGAAGAAGATGAAGCTAAAGAAACAGCACTTGAACTCCTAAATAAAGTTGGTTTGGGAGCTAAAGCGCTGAATCATCCAGAAGAACTTAGTTCTGGAGAAAAACAAAGAGTATGTGTAGCAAGAGCTGTTGCTAATTCTCCATCAATTCTAATTGCTGATGAGCCTACTGGGACTTTGGACAGCAAAACTGGAGATGTTATTATGAATTTGCTTCTAGACCTTTCTAAGAAAAATAAAATGACTATGATTTATACAACCCATGATCCCTATTTAGCAAGAATTGCTACAAGGTTGTTAATTATCCAGAAAGGAATTATTTCGGAAACAGAAATAACCAATATAGAAGAAATTGATTATGACAATATTATCTTTGAATATAAGTTAGAGCGCGATGTAAAATGACAGATCCTGATATTAGTAAAGACACTGAAAACGATGAACCATTTTTAAGAAAGGTGTTCTATATCTTCTCATTCAATATTCGCTTAATTCTAAAGAATATTAGTAGTAGAAAGAGAAGTACTCTAATTGTAATTCTAGGGCTGATTTTTTCGCTTTCAGTTCTTTATACTTCATCTATATGGACTCACACATCAGAGAAAATTATAGCAGATGATTATATTGAAACTTTAGACTATGAGATGTATATCACATCTTTCTTAACACATTCAATGGATGAAGTTTACACTTATGTTTCACAAGATCAAGTTGTAGAACAAGTAGATTGGATATACCCGTCTGTTGCTTTATTCAATTTCGATGATAAGAATGATACGTATAGATGGTACCCAGAAGAAGCTCAAGAAAACATGACTAATCCCTTGTCTTTATCTGCTGGTTTTGTCGTATCATCACGCTCTCTAAATAGAATAAAGTTAAATCTAGATATAGAAGGAAGAAGTGAAGTGAATTCAGGGGAGATTTTGATAAGTTACACTCAAGCAAAGCAGTTAGAGTCGATTTTCAACGAAACCATAGCACCCGGTTATAAGATTGATGTAGCAATTACAAGAAGAATTCCCAATACTGATGATGGACAGATTTACATGTTTCATTATGATATAGATGAGACTAAATTTTACAATTATACGGTTGCTGGTATCTATAAATATGTGGGACACAACACTGTAATTGACAGATTATTAGGAGGGGGGACATCAGGATCAGGAGGGATTATAGTTGATTCCATCTTTTTCCCTATTGAAGATTTAACTTCATTAGATTTATTCATTATGGACGGGTGGGGGATTCTTCCAAGGCTCTTAGTAAAAACAGATCCACAACAACTTCGAATTGATGGAATAACTTCAATGCCTGATAATCTTCTTGCATTAAGAGAAAGAATCGAAATTCGATTCTTTCATTCGTTTTGTTATATTTTATCTCAAGAAATCCAAACTATGACAGAAGAATATAGAAGATCATTTGCATCAACAACATTATTTATACCAACAATAGCCACTGCCATTGTGCTTACGATACTTTCGTCTCATATGACAGTTAGAAGGAGAAGAGAAGAGATAGCTTTTCTTAGATCAAAAGGAGCAGTTAGTAGTCAAATCATAGGGATCTTCTTTGGGGAATTTCTTTTTATTAGTGTTATCTCACTAGTTATTAGTATTGGAACGGGAATCTTGTTAGCAGCAACAATTCCGTCTGTAGGACACGGTAGTGTTTTTAACACATCGCTTTTTGTCAGATATTTGAATGAGCTTGAAATGTCCTTCTATGATATTGAAATTTTTACGGTACTAATCCTTGGAATATATCTAGGTTGGACACTTCTAAATGTAATTACATTTGTAAGAAGAGATATTCAAGAATCGTTGTTAGTCACTCGCAAGGGTCAACAATTATTGACCATGGGTCTCAAAATCGCTGCATTTGCTCTTACTATTGCAGGGTTTATATTTCTTCTACTAGATTATTTGAAACTTGAACAGGAAAGTTTTACTTTTAATCTTACACTAATTACTGCTAGTTCCAATTCTCTTTACCTTTTTATTGGAGTAATATTCTTTACCTGTTATTTCGTTTCTTTAGGTATAAATTATCTCTTAAAGAAGAGCGAAGTTATCCTTTCTTCAATATTTAAAAGAAGCAAATTCTTCATTATTAAGAATATTAGAAGATATAGAAAAAGCTTTACTGATACTACTTTCTTCTTAATCTTAATAATCTGTTTATTAACTTCTTTCCTTACAATCCGTTCTTCAACAATAAGAAACAATATTCTAGAAGGCGAGTATAGAGAAGGAGCTGATTTAAGGATTGATGCTGTAGTTCCAGTTAACATAACAGATTTTGAGAATTCTTTA
Organism: Candidatus Heimdallarchaeota archaeon; assembly: GCA_016839945.1. Classification (GTDB taxonomy): domain Archaea; phylum Asgardarchaeota; class Heimdallarchaeia; order Heimdallarchaeales; family Heimdallarchaeaceae; genus UBA460. The sequence goes on from JAEOTE010000090.1 coordinate 87,210, forward strand.
AGCAGTATAGAAGGTATAAATGAATCAATTGGGTTCTATACTGCTAAAGCAACTGTTGGATTTCAAGATGTGGAAGTATTTGGAATTGATCCTCTCAAGTACCTACGGATTGGGAAATGGTTAGATAATAGTTTTGTCGGAATGACGGCAGAAGAAGGATTAACAGCCCTAGCAAACGAGGAAGAAGGTGTTATATTAAGTGATTTTGTGGTTGACAGACTTGAATTCTCTCTTAATCAAATATTATCTATTACAGCTTTTAGAGGAGGACCATTTTATGTTGATTTTAGATTAACATCAATAATAAGCTCTGCTCCAGGATTGGGTGTAGCTCATGGTCATGATCCGAAAATGAATAGAATTACAAATGAATGGGCATTAATCAATGAGAATTATTTTCTTCAAATGATTGAACAAAGAAATAGTACTTTATTCTTAGCTTCAGTTGAAGAGAATGCTGATGTGGAACAGATTATTGAACAAATAAAGGAGATTAATCCCCTAGTTGTAATAAATCCAACATTCATTAACCCTGATTATATAGGATATTTCCTTGTTAATTATATTCCGCCTGTAGCAGTTTCTTTATTGTTAGGGGCCATATTTCTCAACGTTATAGGGGTAGTTTATATCATCATTTCAACAGATTTTATATTGGAACAACGTAGACGAGAGAATGCTGTAATGTTAGCTTTAGGTGGAAAACAAAGAGATATAAGAAAAATGATAATATCTGAGCTATCAATATTCATGATTACTACAGTAATAATTGGATTCATTTTAGGATTAATACTGACAACGGTACTATTAGTATTTATTAAGCCATTAATTATTTCAAGAGAAGTGGTTTCATTATCAATATTCATCGATGTTGTTCCGTTTATTATAATGTTCATTACATTATTCGCTGCTGCTATGATAGGTCTTATCCCAATCTTAAGAAAGCAAATGAAACATGAAATAATAAATGAACTGCGTGCTATAGTTTAAATGTATGAGAATATCTACTGATAAAAACAGAAATGAAGAACTTTCAAGCAATTATTAACTCTACTCTTGCTTTTTCTAAAACTTGGTTAATCATATATTCTTCAGAATCCTTCCATGATTGGTCAGCAAAAGAATAGTTATCAGGATTGAATAGTTTTGTTACTGTTGTTTGAGGATCTAGCATCATTATTTGAAGATCAGGAAATAAGGACCATAAGAGATTTATTAGCTCTAATTTATCTTTTGGAGGTAATAAGATCTTCCAGAGAAAACCTTTTTCTGTATCACGAAAGTCAGACTCAAAAGGTAAATCCAGATTTTGAAGAAGATAAATTATTTTAGACATAGCTCTTTGACTACAAATTGCTTTGAATACTAGTTCGTCTTCAAGACCAAAGAAAGATCTATCGAAATCTACTAAATAGTTCCGAATAACGTATTTACTAAGAAATTTCTTATGTCTAGAAATTGTGTATTGTGGAATATGAAGATGTTTTGAAAGGTTAACATATTTTTGAGTTGGATCCCTTACTAATTGCTCTAGAATTTGAAAATCAATGTACTTTAAGTTTTTAAGAACATTCTTAGGTTTTTCTCGTGATATTCTTTGGAAGTAATCAAATTGTGGGATGTAGTCCACACTATCGATATTTTTTTTCCAAATATCCCACTTGAACGTCCATCTTCTGTTTTGAGGATCCCAATAGGATAAATCTATTCTTGTTTTAATACCTCTTCCAATGGTTGTTGAGTGTACTATTTCAACAATCAAATCATTGTCTTTTAAATAGTTTAGAAAACTTAGGAAGTTACTTATGGATCCAGAAGGGATGTGTACTTTTAAGAAAACTCCAGTTATACCACCATAGCATCTTTGTCTTACTACTAAATATGGATGATAATCTAGAATTCTTTCGACCACTCTGTATTTATCTATTGAATCAACTCGTAAAAGAAAGATATGGCTTTCAAGACCTAGTGATTCAGAGTGATATTCTGCATGAAAACTTGTTATAACTTTATCTTTGAGAAGAATTTCAATCCTTTTCTTAACAGTAGGGGGGGATAAATCACTTTTTTCTGCAAGTTTACTGTAAGGCATAACAGGTTCTTTCAGAATGTGTTTCAAAATTACATATTCTTCTCTTTTAAGACTCACTTTTTTTCATTAAGAACTCAATAGATTACTTAAAAAACATTTGTACTTAAATAAAAAAAAGGAAGGATTATTGTTTCTTTCTTTTTCGTTTAATACCCGTAAGTAGAGCTAGTACTAACACAGTCGGAATTAACCAAGAATAGGATGTGTCTGTTGGTGTTGGAGTAGGTGTTGGTGTTGGAATCACTACTGGTTTTATATAAAGACCATAAAGTACGTCTATATTGAAACTCTCTGTAAAATCACCTATATGCGATAATGAACGAAGCTTAATTGATAACTGTTTAAATAATCCAGATGTTACATTGTATGCAACTGTAGCATTTAGCTTTAAGTCTGTAATATTTGTAGGAATTGGCAAAAAACCCATACCTTCTCCACTAGTCAATTCTTCAAGAAGTGTATTATTAACTGTAGGAGCGTATAAATCAGCATTAAGCTTCAAATAATTTTCATTTAATTGAGAATATGCATACAAGTAAGTAACATTCAGAAATTCTGTGATATTCACAAGTAGATCCTCAAAAATAAATATAGAAGATGTTGCATTCACAAAATCGCCGAAGTAATCTAGGTAATTAGGGATAGTACCTAATGTTAAAGGTAAGGCTATTGGTAAGCCATCAGGTAAAGTGAATGTCGTCGATTCAACTTCTGTTTCTACGAAATTTGTTGTATTAGTCGTCATTAAGCCTGTAGAATTGTAAACGTCATAACTATACCCAATATCGGTCAAACTAGTAAACTCTACAATAAAAGACAGATTCTCTTTCAAAAGCGCAGAATAATCCGTAATTCCCATTTTAAATGATTTCAACTCAAATTCATATTCTACATCTGCTTCAATACCCCAAGTTGTTGCAGCATTTGTGGGAGTAATGAATGTTAGGGATAATATAATAAATAGAACCCCGCTTACTAAAAATGCTTTTTTCATTATGTCACCAATTTATTTTATGTGATAACTACTTTTATACATATTGTTTTATATTTTTCGAAGAAACAATTATTTGCTACTTCTCTTTGCGGTTTCAATAACTTCTTTTGCAATTTTTTCATTAACCGAAATAAGTTTCATTATTTCTTCTATATTTGCAGAAGCAATGTTTTTTATGTGTTGATACTCTTGGAAAAGGAGAAAAACCTTTGCTTTTCCTATTCCTTTAATTCTTTCAAAGTTAGAACTTTTGACTGTTCTTGCTCTTAGAGTTTTATGATAACTAATTGCAAATCTATGTGCTTCATCTCTTACATTCTGAACCAATTTTAGTACAAAAGAATCTTGATCGAGGGTTATTGGTAAATCTAACCATTCTACATATATTTCTTCATTTTTCTTAGCAATGCTTATTGCAGGAATACTAAGGTTCAGCTTTTTCAAAACTTCTAAAGCAATATTCAATTGCCCCTTACCACCATCAATTATTAGGAGATTAGGCAATGGATCAGACTTCAGAATATCAGAACTGTATTTTCTTTTTATTACTTCTTCCATCATAGCATAATCATCAGGATCCGTATAAGAACCTCTAATACGAAATCGTCTGTACAGATCCTTCTTAGGTTGTCCATCAACAAAAGCAACGCAAGAGCCAACTGAAAGTTGACCTTTCAAGGTTGATATATCAAAACCGTGAATTATTGTAGGTTCTTCAGATAATTGAAAAAGCTCTTGCATTTCTTTGAGAACTAATTTTGAATCCTTTTCATATTTAATATCTCTTAAAAATTTGAAGAGCTCTGCCCTTGCATTTTTCTTAGCAATGTCAACTAATTGGTTACTTGTATTATCTTTAGGGAAGACTATTTTTAGATTAATATTAGGATTGAAGCGCTTTGTAAAATCATCACTAGTTAAAATGCTTTTAATAGATTCAGTTGTCCCATATATGAATACTAGAATCTCACTTAATGTCTTAAAAAGGATTTTTTCACTTTTTGATGTTATATAATTCTTAATGTTTTGGACTCTATGATTACGTACTTCCAGCTTGCAAAATGCTAGATTTGGTTCTTCTTCTACAAATGCTAGAACATCAATATTCTTTATTTTAGAATGTAAATCCTCTTGCAGATTAAGTATTGTTCTTACAGATTGAGTAAGATCTCTAATAATTGTAGCTCTTTCGAAATCAGCTTCTTCAGATGCAGACCACATTTCTTTTTCAAGATTATCTAAAAGATCAGCTACATCTCCATTTAAGAACGAGATGACATTTTTCACAGTTTTTGTGTATTCTTCAGTGGAAATATCGTTTTTACAGGGAGCTAAACACCTATCTAATCTTTCTCTCATGCATCTGATTGAAGATTTCTTTATTCTTAAATTCTCTACGTTTTTTCCACAATTACAAATTGGAAATAGTCTTAAAACTAATTTGACTGTTTGCCTAAGCATTATGTTACTTGGAAAGGGACCGAAATAGATGTTTTTCTTATTTCTTGGATCTGTTTCTCTAACAATTAAAAGCTGAGGATATTTTTCTATCAAAGTTATACAAATTAGAAGATTCGATTTATCATCTTTTAGCATGCTATTAAATTTTGGTGATAATTGTTTCACAAGTTTTTCTTCTAGAATAATAGCTTCTGATTCGTTTCTTGTTAAAATCCAATCTACCCTAGTAGCTAATTCTTGAAGCTTTTCTTCTCTTGGTAGTGACACAGCTTGAAAATGTTGTTTTACTCTTTTTTTCAGACTCTTTGCTTTTCCAACGTATATTACAATATCTTCTATGTCTTTGATTAAATAAACACCAGGATCGTTAGGTAATTCTTCTAAGTCTGAAAAAAGACTCATTAATTCGACACCATTCTTTCAAGTTCTTTTATTTTATCTCTATATATAGCTGCTTTTTCGAAATCAAGTTTTCCAGCAGCTTCAGCCATTTTTGTTTTGAGATCTTCAATTACATATAGAATGTCATCACTTGTTAAATCCTCTGGGATCTCTATTTTTTCCTCCTCTTTTGGTGTTACTTGCATTAATGTTTCAACAATCGATTTAACTTCTTTACTAATCGTTTTGGGTGTAATTCCATGTTTTTCATTATGTTCTTTTTGAATTTGTCTTCTTCTATTGTTCTCACTAATTGCTTGCATCATTGAATTAGTTAGATTATCAGCAAATAGAATAACACTTCCATGAACATTTCTGCTTGCTCTTCCCATTAATTGGATAAGTGAAGTTTTAGATCGTAAAAAGCCTTCTTTGTCTGCATCCAGAACTGCTACAAGTGCTACTTCAGGTAAATCCAAACCTTCTCGAAGAAGATTAATTCCAACTACTACATCATACTTACCCAACCTAAGATCTCTCAAAATATCAATTCTTTCTAAAGTATCCACTTCATGGTGTAAATACACAGATTTAACTTTCATATCAAGAAGATAATCAGATAACATCTCTGCACTTTGTTTAGTTAGAGTTGTTACCAAAACTCTTTCTCCTTTACTTGTCCTTTGATTTATCTCACTCAGGAGATCCGTGATTTGGTCATCAGTACCTCTTACTTCAATCTTAGGGTCCACTAATCCAGTAGGTCTAATTATTTGTTCAACAATCTGATTAGAAACATTATACTCATACGGACCAGGAGTTGCGCTTGTGAACATTGTGTTCCTCATATATTTCTCAGTTTCTTCAAATTTGAATGGACGATTATCAAAAGCGGAAGGAAGTCTAAATCCATAAGTAATCAAATTGTTTTTTCGAGAATAATCTCCTGCATACATTCCTCTTAACTGAGGTATTGTTAGATGAGATTCATCGATAAACAATAGAAAATCTTCTGGGAAGTGGTCAAGTAAAGAATAAGGTTTCTCTCCCGGCTTTCTTCTATCAAAATGACGTGAATAGTTCTCGATTCCAGGACATCCTCCAGTTTCTCGTAGAAGCTCTAAATCGTAGAGCGTTCTTTGTCTTAGCCTATGTTTCTCAATTATTTTTTCTTCTTTTTCTAGTTCTGCTAAACGCATATCTAATTCTAATTTTATATCTTCCAAAGCTGTTTCGAAGAATGCATCGTTTGCAAGATATTGAGTCCCTGGAAAGATTGAAAGGTAATCGTAATCTTTTATTTTCTCCCCAGTTACAGGATGACGAGCTGTTAAACGTTCAATTTCATCCCCAAAGAATTCAATACGATAAATATAATCTCCGTACAAAGGAAAGATATCTATTGAATCACCTCTAACTCTGAAGCATTTACGCTCAAGATTAACATCATTTCTTTCGTATTGGTTTTTTACTAGCTCCATCATTAAATCTTGTCTGTCAAGTGTATCTCCAAGCGCCAATGAAATTCTTCTAGAACGATATATTTCAGGAGGACCAGTACCATAAATGCAGGAGACAGTAGCGCAGACAATTACATCATCTCTAGTAGCTAGTGCTTCAAGCGAAGTATGACGTAATCTCTCGATTTCTTCATTAATATCTACATCCTTCTCAATATACAAATCTTTGGAAGGCAAATATGCTTCTGGTTGATAGTAATCATAAAAACTAACATAATAATTTACGCTGGCTGAAGGAAACAGAGTCTTAAATTCACCAAATAGCTGAGCTACAAGAGTTTTATTTGGACCAATTATTAATGTAGGTTTCTTGATAGTATCAATAACTTTAGCCATAGTGTAAGTTTTTCCACTACCTGTTACACCTAACAATGTTTGAAATTTATTGTTATTCTTCATTCCATCTACTAGCTTTTTTATAGCTTTAGGCTGATCCCCTCTTGGTTTTAGTGGAGTCTCAATATCTAATGGCATTCTAATTTCACCTATCTTCTGATAATTAAAAAGTATGTTTATCTTTCAGAAAGATTTCATCTTATAAATGCGGACAATCACGTTGCTTGAGAAAATGTAATAGCAATGTGATACATGTTTTTAATAATGATGAACGATTTTTGTCGGATATGGAGTTTCTTAATTACTTTGACATCCCTGATGAAGAACTAAAACACAGAGATGTCATGGATTATGTGGACTCTATCTATAGAAAATTTAATGCTCCTAAGGGAAAAATACACTCTCTCCAGATTTTGCCACACGAAGAAGAAGGTATAAAGAGAGTTTGTGCAATTTACAAAGTTGAAGAAGAGATTGAATTAGCTAAAATTCATAACTAATCAAGACGCTTCGCTTTATTTTTACATATTAACACGTTTTTGTCGTTCTTAAATACTTAAATCATTATAGTATAATGGAAAAAATGTTGAATGCAACAAGTTTAGGAGAGACGCAATTACTTAAAATCAATGTTAAAATTCCACATCAAAAAAGAGCTTTAGTAATGTTGGAAAGTTCTGATATTCAAGTAAGAATGATGGGATATGCACTCTTAACTACTTGTTTTCATTTATGTTCATCAGAAACTAAAAAATATGTTTATAAAAAGTGGAAACAAGAAGAAGTTGGTAAAAAATTCAAAAAAACTTTCATAATTTATTGTGAAAAAATCTTTGCACGATAATTTACAAATTCATATTCTCAGCAATGGGGAAGTATTTTGGGAAAATCAATTTTGCGAAGTTTTGATACATTTCCACACTATAATCTTTTTGTTCAATTAAATCCTCTAGTTTAACTATTTCAGATTCATTGTATCCTTTCATATTGGGGAATTGGTTAAAATCACCATAATCAAGAATCTTGCAGAAGATTTCACCTAATTGATCTAACTCAAGATAAGATTCTATAATTATGTGGATATGGTGAGTAAGTTTTTCTATTTGTTCTTCAGCTTTTACTGAATTAGAAATTCTAATCACTGACAAAATAGCTGCTCGCCTTGTTATGTAATCTTCTGCATAAACTACGTTTGTGAGAGGGTACAATACATCAGCATCATCCAGATATCCTATAGCTCTTATTGCAGCATATTGTAGATCATAACCGCTTTCTTCTAGTACCTTAACAAGATAAGGCTTAGACGAATAATCCTTCAATTTTCCTAGAACTTCTAAAGAGGATAATTTGATTGCTAAAGAACTCCTTTCAATTAAATCGTGCAGGTATTCTAACACTTTCTCCTTTGTTTCAGGAAAATGCTCTATAAGATAAATCAATGTCAAAGATGCTGCATTTCTAACATTCCAATCCGCATCTTCTATTAGAGGAAGAATTTTCTTAACATTCCTTGTTTTAGGTTTTTTCTGTAGAAAAAGCGCAAAGTGTGCTCTATCTAATGGTTCATCACTTTTCAGTTTTTTTCCAATAAGCATCCCTTTAAAGAAATCCATCATAGCTCATATACCCCCTCTTTAATTAGATATGCTAAAGCTCCCCTCTGGGGTTGTGTAACTTTACGTAAGTATGTGTAATCAATCTTACTTACATCGATTTTTTCATCCTTCTCATCGTCTAAATCAAATTTGTATGCGTCCTTCTTCTTTGTAACTTGTACAGCTCTTGTTGCGATTGGTAAATTATAAGGAGATAAAGGTTGATACTTTGTTTTATGAACTGCAAAGAGTGTTGCTACATGTATGCCACCAAGTTTCTTGAATATCACAACATCAGCAAAAGCAGGCAGAATTGTTCGAAAATCATCTCTATAAAGAGACATGTGATTGTGGAGGATAACTAGTTGATCAATCCCAATTCCATAATCATTAACTTCAAAGACATATACTTTCTTTTCTCCCACCTTAACATAACCTTTTGAGTTTATCCTTGGTTTATCATCAAGGAGTTGTCCGAAAGTTGAGTATTTTTTCCTATATACTTTTCGTGTATATTCTTCTATTTGTCTCCAGCCATAGGCATAAACAGACCAAATATCTGTCCATCTACTTTTTGAAGAATGCCAGGTTTCAACAACACTTTCAGAATGTACATTCTTATTCACTGCTAGTAAATCTTTAACTTCATCCCATGAGAATTCTTCTAACAGTTCATAATCCGACTTGTAGCTAAAAAGTTTATTAAACAATTCCTCCTCATTTTCTAGTTTGCTTAGGAGTCGTTCTATTATAGCAATAGTAAATTCACCAATTGGTGGTGCTAAAAAGGCTTTCAAATCGTTTGGATATTGTATTCTTTTATCTTCATCTCTCTTAGGTAGTTTATATTCATCTTTCTCAAGTAAATAATCTAAGGCTTTCATTTGTATATAGTGTGCAAAACCTTCATCGATTATTTCATGAAGGTGCTTTTTTCTTGCAAGTTTAGCCCTTTCCCCTATCAGATTTATGGCCTCTATTGAGAAATTATTGAACAAAGTATATTTTCTTGCATCTTCAGGAGGAGTGTAAAAATCTTCTACGTTTGCTTCAGTAAATAAACGTATCACACCGATTAGATCTTGGAAGTATTGCCAAGCCCAGGCATGTTTGTTGTCAGATGTTTGATTTAATTTGAAGACATTATTTACCATCAACTCCTTTAAAATCACATCAATTTGATATAGTTTTGAAAGAGTTCTTGCAGAGTTTGATTCAGTCTTTTCATTCATGTAAGCATGAGCAAAAGCATGAATTAGCATAATTCTTAGTGTAAGTTCTTGTTCTTTTGTCAATTCATAAGATGGTACTGAGAGATAAATCAATGTAGGTAATGAATTATATACGGTTTCTTTTCCTGTTGGAAGAAAATCATTTATTCTAGCTGATCTTAGGTTTGTAATTTGTTCAGCTGTCAGTATTGCCTGAGGGGTTCCAGTTATTTCAACTACACGGTTAACTGAAACATGGAGTTCAGGATTTATAAAGATTAGAACACGATAATTTTCTGGATTAGAACCCACTAAAACTCTAAAATCTGCCTTAGCTTTTTGGTAGACTTCAACAATTTCTTCTAGTTCAGCTTTAAGCATAAAGTATACTCTCCTTTAGAATTTGTTCACCTAATTTCTTGATTTGAGCTGGATCAATTAAAATTGGTCTAGTAATACCTTTCAGCATTTGTTTTGTATGAATGTATAACTCTTTGTTGCGGAGTGACTCAGTTCCCATCAAGAAGTAAGATACGTTCCATTTCCTTGAGCGATCTTTTTTCAAGCTTGTAAAAATAGCGTTGAGTTGAACTAAACACTCTATTGTTTCTGGTTTTGTTTTGGTTTGTATTTCAGAGAAATATCTTGTTAATGCATCACTTTTTCGATAATTAAATGGAAGAGTTGGAACATTAGGCATACCATCTGTTACTATGGTGAATTGAACATCTATGTCTTTGTCTGTATGTTGTTTTTTTGCATGTTCAATTGCAGCTTGAACGGCTTGAACCATGTATGTCTTTCCTTTAGCTTCTGCAGATAACAGGAGATGTTCCATTTTTTTATCATCATCTACAACTGTTGTATTTTTTCTGATAGGTACAACTGCAAGTTTGAACATATCATGACGCTTTCTTTTTCTTCTGTTTATCAGTTTAAAATAGTAATAAAGACTTAAACTTGTTAATAGAGCTCCATCTAATCTAGACATTTTGCCCTCAAAAACAGTTTTTCTCATTGATTGACTCATATCGACAATGAGATAGACTAAAGATCGTCTGTCTTTCTTTACTCTTACTATATCTTCTTGCTTAACTGAGGATGGAGGTATGGTTTGAGAGCCAAGAATTGCGCTTTTGTAGGTTTCTTTTAAACGGATAGTTCCACTTGGACGTTTTTGGACTTCATCAATGGGTGCAACAGAAATTTGTTTCAATAGATATCGACCTAATATTTTCCCAAGTAAATCCATGACACTTTCTCGTGAAATCCTCTTTTTTCTTCCAAATGCATCAGTAATTTCTATATCTACTATGTCTTTTAGTTGATTTAATTTATCTGCTAGTTGCTGCAAATCGACAGTGCCTTCGTGTTTTAATTCACGTAATAAATCTTGTATATACTTTAGAATGTCCTCGAGTGTTTGTAGCTCATTACGATTAACTCGTTCTAAAACATCAGGAAGAACATGATCTCCCATAAATCTTAGAAGTTTCAGTTCATTTACTAAACGTTCTTCTTCTTCAGGAGTAAGATATGTATTCATGATTTTCTGAAGTATATTTTCGATAGCAACAGAGTGTTTTGCTGCAATTGATAGAACTGCCCCTTCTCGAGAACTTCTACCTAAATGCGGATTTCTCCATAACCGTAAGACTTGAGCAGCATCCTCAAAATCCAATACAAACTCTACATCACCATAGTGTTGTAATGGATCAGTGAATTCAGTTTCTGTAATGAAATATATTCTATGAGGCAATTTATCATCTCCAAACGGTTATTATCAGATTGTTATTAGATATAGTCAACTTTCAGTAGCTGTTCATAAGATGGTTTAAGTTTTTCAGTTATTAATTCTCTAATATTTTCTTTGAATTTGTCTAATCCTTCAAACTTAACAATCAATTGAGCTAATTCTTCATCACTTAGAGCTTTCATTTTTGAGATATCTTCGGAGATATCTTGAACGCTTATTGAAACCTCAGATTCTTTTATTGCGGTTCTTAGAACAATTTTCATTTGTTGTAAAGCATCGTTTATCATTGAAACGGGTATATCATATGCACCCATTATGTTCCTAATTCTTTCTAGTGTAATAACGTTAACATCTTCTTCTATTTCTCTTGCTTGTAAGAGAACTGTCTCACCAATAATATTGTTCATGGTTCGAAGATCGATATGAGGATTTCTTTGAGGATCATGAATTTCATCTAAACCCGAATAAAAATCGTTTCTAGCAACACGGCTTTCTGAGCGTAATCCTTTTGTTTTTAATGTTCCAGGTAAGGAATTGTTTCCAAGAAATGCTAGAAAAGCAACTGCTAAACGACTAACGAAATCTGTTGTTTCTTTTTCTAGTTCATGAAGCTGTATAAGTGAGGGATTAGCTGTAATCTTCTTCCTTGAAAGGATGATTTGTTCTTCAAACATATCCTTAATAATTTGTTCTCTACTCTCAACTGAACGAGCTGGCCAGAGTACTTCTGGAATACGATTAATAATAGGTTGGCTTTCTTCTCCAAAAACAGTGAGTGGTGCATTAGATGTGAAAAGAACTGCTCCATCAATATAAACGGGTTCTCCTTGTATATTATACTTGATACCCATTGGTTCTTCTAGAAAGCCCATAAGTGATTCTAGCAAGGTTAATGGAAGTCTTTGAATTTCATTAACAACCAAAAAACCATGTGATAGAACTCCAACTTTATGTGATGTTGCAGCATAAGTTGTTGAAGTATCTTTACCAAATAGTTCTTCAAGATTTTCAACGCCTGCTAGGAGCATGTATAAGCTTTCTGGATCAGTTCTTGGATCAAGTTGAGATCTTCTAACTAGTGTTTTTTGAGCTTTAAGCTTTCCTAGTTTACTAACTACATCTTTTGGTGTTATTTGTAAAACACTATTTGTATTATCTAGTTCCACAGGATTATTTTCGCCTGAGAGAGTTTTTTCGATACTTTGTCTACAATATGGACATAAAGATTGTAGAACGCGAATACCAGCAAAAGGATTGGATTGAAAGTTGTTTATAATGTCTACAATATATCCCGCATCTTCTAAGAAAGGACATCCTTCTATGTGATATTTATAATTGTTAATTTCTCTAACAACATGATCGAGTAATACTCTAGCGAAAAGTGTTTTTGCTTCCCCTGTAGGTCCTGTAAGTAGTACTTTACCACCAACTGCTAATTTATCCATTACTAGATTCTTACCTACTTCATTACCTCGTACACTAACGTCTTTTAACACTCTATCTCTAAATTCTGGATTCATTAAGATTGATCTAATTGAGTATCCAGAATATCCATCTTTCATTAATTTCTCTATAGTTTGAGTCATGGGAGGTACCTCTTTTTTATTTATCATTCTCTTCTTCTGAAGGAATTTGAATCTTAATTGGTTTTATTTTTTCTAATAATTTTTCTTTTTCCGACCAAGGTTTAACATAACCCATATGAATTATCTGTTTCAACCACTTTAATACATCATGCATTGATTCTTCGTTGGATATTTCAAAAAGATTCCAAAGACGATCTGTGAGTCTTATCAGAGATAAGTTCTCGATTAGTTCTCCTCTAGATAATGCTCCTTGAAGCTCGGAGTTATAAGCACATACAGCTATTGGTAAGTTCTTGGTCTCTTCTGCCCAGACAACCTTTTCCCAAAAATAATTTCTTTCATGTTTAATCATTTCTTCTTTTGTAGCATCTATCAGATAAAGAAGTGCTTCAAAAGGTAGGAATTGTTTAGGTTTAAATTTAAATTTCTCTGTGTATGGTAATTCTGTTAAGCAACTATCTATTATGTATTCTCTTAGAGAAGTATAGGATCGTAACAATAAAACTCGGTTTCTGGTTGTGGGTATATCATTTCCCATAACCAGTATTGTTACTTCCGGGTAACCTAGCTTTCTTCGAATAGATTGTGAAATATTTTGGATGAAGTTAGTCATTAGGCTTCGTCAAATTGTTTCAATAATAAATGTTTAAATGTTTTATGAATCTGAAGGAAAATTTTTTGAGGTGGTAGAAAATTCAAAAATATATGACTAACAGCATTCTTAACATTGTGGTAGCAGGAATAAATTATGAATCAAAATGGCTTTTGATAAAGCGAAAAAGAGGGGACTATATAACCAAATGGGCTTTAGTTGGAGGAAAAATAGAGCATAATGAGGAAATTAAGGAATCTATACTTAGAGAGATAAAGGAAGAAACCAGTCTAAATGTAAGATGGGAAGGAGTAAAAGGTGTCATTAATGAGAGATTAGTTGAAAAAGAAAAGAAAAGTAAAATTAGACACTTCATAATCGTCTTGTGCCAAGTTAGTGTAGAAAATGATAAAGTTTTATCAACAGAGGAAGGAGAACTACAATGGTTTTCAGAACAAGAAATTATCAATAAGAAAGACGAAATCATTCCTTCAGATTATTATATGTTAACGGAAATTCTTCAAAAACAAGAAACAAAGCAACTAGTTGAAGTTGAAATGATTCAAGAAAAAGAAAAGCTAATGTTATCAAAACTCCTAGAATATTGATACAATTATAGCACAATTTCAACTTATGATGTTCTTAAATTTTTCAATATCAATCTTAGAACCACTCAGAATTAGAACTATATTTTTACCTTCAAATTTTTCACAATTCTTGATAAAGGATGCTACTGATAAAGCAGCAGCGCCTTCAATTTGCATGTAGTGTTTCTCTGAAACTAACTTGATTGCTTCTTTTATTTCATCTTCTGTTAAAAGAACATAATCATCTACGTATTGCTTACATAAATCAAAAGTTATAGAATTCTCTTCAATTCCACCAGCTGTTCCATCAGATAGTGTTGGTTTAGAAGGTAAATCTAAAATTTTCCCTGCTTTTACTGATTCATACATAACAGCTGAATTGAAAGGTTGGCAACCAATAATTGTTACTGGTGTTACTTTTTCTTTTAGATATCCAGCAATGCCTGATATCAGTCCTCCCCCACCAACAGGTACAAATATGTAATCTATCGATTTCAATTGCTTTTCAAGTTCAATAGCTATTGTCGATTGTCCTGCAATAATTTTAGGATCATTATAAGGCGAAACAAAAACCAAACTATTTCTTTTAGCAATTTCTCTTGCGTATATTTCTGTTTTCACACAGTCATCCCCGTAGAAGCTTACTTTAACATCATATTGCTTTATGGGTTTTCTTTTTGAGTTAGGAGTGGTTGTAGGCAAGAATATTGTTCCTTTTATCCCAAACTTATTAGTAATATATGCGAATGCCAAACCATGATTGCCAGAAGAAGCAGTAACGAACTCAGCATCTCTTTTATTTTCTAAGGTTGATAGGATTTTATTGGCTGATCCCCTCAATTTGAAGGAGCCAGTAATCTGCATGTTTTCCAATTTTAGGTAAACATTGCAATTACCTAGTTCACTAAGGAATTTAGAATGTTCGAGTTGAGTTTCAATAACATGATCCTTTATTCTTTTTTCTGCATCTAAAGCTTCTTGAAGAATGTCCATGAGTTATCAACTGAAAGAGGACTTTCTAAATATATAAACTTTAGATAGAGATTCTAGTCTTTTATAAATTGAAAATACTTGAGTAAATTTGAAAATTAGTGGTGGGGCAGGGCGGATTTGAACCACCGACCTCCCGCACGTCAAGCGGGTATCATAAACCGAGCTAGATCACTGCCCCATTTATCTTGTCGTCTCTTTCTTCCTTATTTTCTTTAAATATTTTTTGTTATCGTTGGTTTATCCAAAATTAATGCAAAGTTTTCTTAGAGTCCCTAACACCCATTTTTTTGTCAGAAGATTTTTTTCGAATGAGCTTTCATTCCAATTATTGAATTGAAATAATGAATTATTCTTTCTATTTGAAGGAGTTTTTGTTTCACAAGGTTTCATTATAGATAGTGCAATAAATTAGAATTGAATATGATTCCAATCCTTGTTTCTCTTTTCTATAAATCGAGACAACATTTATAAAAACTTTAATCGTTTGTTAAAATACGAATAGAAAAATCTATTCATATTCACTCGAGTGGTTTAATATGGATAAAAGTGTAGCAATTTCACTTAAAATTGTTGGGTTTCTCTTGTTATTAGTATCTGCATTCATACCTTTATATTCAATTAACTTTGATTCACAGCCTGCATCAATAGCTGGAACACATAATGATCCGGCCAATTTAGTAGGAACCAACGGAACCTTGGTTCGAGTGTTAGGCTTTAGAATTGAATATAAAGTTTTGTCATTTTCCAGTGTAACTAACAAGACAAGTGAAAATCTTCTATCATCAGAAGTACCAAGTAGTATAGTGATTCTTTCTGCTGCAATATGGTTTATACTAATTTTTGCTATTTTGGCTACAGTTTTAGGACAAGTTTTTCAAAGTGGAGGTTTCAAGTCAAGAGGAACAGTTGCTGATATCGCAGCTGCAATTTTATTCCTCTGTGGACTAATTGCTTCAATCATTAGTATGAATCGGACGATTTTCATTGCTGCGGAAAGATATCAAGCAGCAGTGACGGGGCAATCTGCATCTACGATAAATCTTAATCCAATTACTTTTAATCCAAATGATAATACCCCTTCATATTTCGATATAGGACTTGCAGGATCAATAAGTCCTGGTTTCTATATATATATAATAGGCATTCTTATTTTGGTCACAGGTATTTTCCTTCCAGTTGACTGGCAAAAAACAGCCGGAACTGAAATGGGGAGAAGACTAGGAGAAAACACTGTCGTTAGATGGATTAAGACTGTTGCAGGATTGAGATTAACAACTTATATTACACGTCGTCTTTTAACACTTATTCCTCTATTTATAGCAATATGTGTCATGACGTTTGTAATGGTTAGCGGTATGGGAGATCCTGTATCACTGATGTTGTTAGGAAAACAACGAGCAACGGAACAAGATAGAATAAACCTCACGCGTAAGCTTGGTTTGGATCAACCAGTATATGTTCAATTTATGATGTGGTTCTACAATCTGATACAAGGTGATATGGGGCAATCTTTCACTTCTGGACAACCAATAAACAGTATAATAGGTGGTTTAATTTGGGAAACATTAAAACTTCAATTAGCAGCTTATGTTATTGCATTGGTTACTTCAATTCCTTTGGGAGTTATAGCAGCTAAAAATCAAAATACATGGATTGATTCTTCTGCAAGTGCTTTTGCTCTTTTGGCTCAATCTATGCCAATATTTGTCTTTGGTTTATTACTCATTTATATTTTCAGTGGTTATGGATTGGGATGGTTCCCAGCAGCTAAAGCTCACAAAGTACCTGCGCCTACGCCAGTATTTAGTTCGGAAACGGTTGGCCTATTCTTTTCAGGCCAGATGGGCGCGTGGTGGGCAAGTGTTTCAGAAAGGTTACTTGACTCAATCATGCACAT
Organism: Candidatus Heimdallarchaeota archaeon; assembly: GCA_016839945.1. Classification (GTDB taxonomy): domain Archaea; phylum Asgardarchaeota; class Heimdallarchaeia; order Heimdallarchaeales; family Heimdallarchaeaceae; genus UBA460. Next base: position 104,211 of record JAEOTE010000090.1, read on the forward strand.
GGTTCTGCCTACAATTACTTTAGCTTTCAACTTTATGGCTCTTTATACTAGATTAGTCAGATCATCAATGTTAGAGGTTCTAAGGCAAGATTTTATTCTAGCTGCAAGGGCTAATGGTCTATCTGAAAGAGTTGTAACTTGGAAGCATGCATTCCGAAATACTCTCATTCCTGTTGTAACTTTTGTAGGATTATTCTTAGCTACTGCATTAGCAGGCGCTCCAATAACTGAAACCCTATTTACTTGGCCAGGTTTAGGATACAAGTATATAGTTGCAATTGGATTTCTAGACTTCCCAATGATATTAGGAACGACGGCAATCCTTACGATATTGATTCTGATTGGAAATCTAGTAACCGATATAGTTTATGTGGCAGTGGACCCACGTATAGAGTTATAACAAGGAGATCAACAAAATGCAAAAAACAGCAAAACAAAAGGGATCTTTCTCAAGAAGATTAGATAGTTACATGAAAGAAAAAAGACTCCCAAAATCAATGACTTGGGCAGGGGTGCTAGCCGTTGGCTGGAAGCACTTCTACTTCAACTTTATCATAGAATTTTTAGTGGCTCTCATTGGATTATTCTTAGTGCTCGTTTTTACCAACAATCAAGCAATCTACTGGAATATTTTATATGCAGTAGTTTTTTCAGTGGTTTGGATTGGACTAAGAATAGGTTGGAATTATATAAGAAAAACTGCTACAAAACAAGAAATAATCATTGCGAAAGACGGAACATTAAGGGAACGAAGTCCTTCCCAATGGACTTTAGTTTGGAGAAGATACAAGAAAAACAGAATCGCTGTGCTCTCTGGAGCTATAGTTATTTTGGTGACTATTATTGCCATTGCTTATCCGATTCTCATGCCCTTCAGTCCAGTAGGTACAACTCCGCTTTTTGATGCTTGGAATGGTGGAGGTTCATTATCTAATCCTAATCTGAAATATCCTGGAGGAACAGATGTTCTAGGTAGAGATGAATTTTCAAGAATTCTTGCTGGAAGTGAAGTTTCTCTGACTGTAGGTTTATTCTCCAGTTTTTTGTCAGCGATAATTGGTGTTGCTTTAGGCGCTCTAGCTGGTTATTATAGAGGATGGACAGAAGAAATAATCATGAGATTAACTGACATGTTCCTTGCTTTACCTTTTCTTGTTATAGCAATCCTTGCAGTGTCCTTTATACGAAGAGGAAGATTAGCTTTCCTCAGACAAATACCACAGTCTGTAGTAATTATTATAGTACTGGGAGTTTTTGGATGGGCAGGGCTATGTAGACTGGTAAATGCAAATACGAAGCAAATCTATAATTTAGACTATGTCAATGCTGCAAGAGTATTAGGAGCTAGTAATAGTAGAATAATTTTAGTACATATACTCCCAAACATCTTAGCTCCAATTATAGTAATAGTAACACTAGGCATTGCTGGTGGAATACTTGCAGAGGCGGGTTTAACGTTCCTGGGATTAGGAAGCCCAACCACGATATCGTGGGGACAAATGGTAAATGAAGCTCAAACGAATCTAAAAACGAACCCCGAATTGGCGTTGCTTCCAGGATTTGCAATATTCTTTGTAGTGTTAGCATTTAACCTATTAGGAGACGCATTAAGAGATGCGTTAGATCCAAGATTAAGAGAGTAATGAAAATGAAACCAATATTAGATGTTAGCGAGCTCAGTACTTATTTCTACACGGAAAGCGGTGTTGTCGAAGCCCTTGATGGTGTTTCCTTCGATGTTAGACCTGGAGAACCTGTTGGTGTTGTAGGTGAATCTGGTTGTGGTAAAACTGTAACAGGTAAATCCATTCTCCGCATTCTTGATAAGAATGGAAGTATTGTCGCAGGAAAGATATTTTACAAGGGTATTAATTTAGTTGATCTCCCTGATCTACAAATGCGTAAAATCAGAGGTAAAGAAATTTCCATGATTTTCCAAGATCCTATGACTAGCCTTAATCCTATTTTTAAGGTAGAAGATCAAATGATTGAGGTTATTGCTCTTCATAGAAAATGTAAGAAGGATGAAGCTAAACAAATAGCTATAGATTCCCTTGAACTAGTTGGTATTCCAGAAGCTGAAAAAAGAATAATCGATTACCCCCATCAATTCAGTGGTGGAATGAGACAGCGTATTCTCATTGCAAGAGCTCTAGCTCTACGACCTAGTCTACTAATTGCTGATGAACCTACTACAGCTCTCGATGTAACTATTCAAGCTCAAGTTCTTGAAATCATAAAAGAAATGCAACAAAGACTTGGATTAGCAATGATGTTGATCACTCATAATCTTGGTGTTGTTGCAGAAATAACTAAACGAGTGCACATTTTTTATGGAGGTAGAGTTGTTGAATCTGGTGCGACAGAAGACATTTTTCTAGATCCAAAACATCCCTACACAAGAGCATTGTTTGATAGTATTCCCTCACTAGAAAAAGATAAAACACGTCTTGAAACTATTCCTGGCACTGTACCAAGGTTGATTAATCCTCCAAAGGGTTGTCGTTTTCATCCTCGATGTAAATATGCAACTGAGGTTTGTTCCCGCGTACGTCCCCCAGAAATTTCTTTTGGAAAGGAACGTCGTGTTGCATGTCATCACTTCGAAGAACTTGATTTACACGTTGATGAAGAACTTTTCGTTAAACAGGCCACTGTAAAGGAGGAGGTATGAAGATGGTAACAACATATGAAGAATATGAAGCTGTAGATCTTTTTGCTGATTGGGACGCTAAAACTCAACCAATAATAAATCTAATTAATCTTAGAAAATGGTTTCCTGTAAGTCAACAATCTGTTCTGTTTTCTCGAGTGGTTGCACAGATTAAAGCTGTTGACGGAGTTAAACTGTTTCTAAATAAAGGTGAAACTCTAGGATTAGTAGGTGAATCTGGTTGTGGTAAAAGTACTACTGCAAGGGTAATAAGCAAACTTGAGGAGCCAACAGAAGGCTCTGTATATTTCAAAGGCATTGATGTCTTTCAGCCAATGACTAGAGAAGAAGAACTTTCCATCAAACGTCAATTACAGATGGTTTTCCAAGACCCATATTCAAGCTTAAACCCAAGAAGAATGGTTCTTGATCTCATTAAGGAACCATTTGATATACATTATCCTGATATGGCTTATGAAGAAAAAGAATCTAGGGTACTTGAGATTTTAGCAAAAGTAGGATTAGAGGATTATCATGCTTTGAGATATCCTCATGAGTTTAGTGGAGGACAACGACAAAGAATAGGTATAGCTCGAGCATTAGCAATACATCCAGAGGTTATCTTGCTTGATGAACCAGTATCTGCATTAGATGTATCTGTCCAAGCACAAATCTTGAATCTTCTACATGATCTTCAACTAGATTTTAATTTAACATTCATGTTTATTGCACATGATCTTAGTGTAATCAAACATGTCTCAGACAGAGTAGCAGTAATGTATCTAGGTAAGATAATGGAAATGACTCCCACTGGAGATCTATTTCGTAAAACAGCACATCCTTATTCTGTATCATTATTATCTGCCATTCCTCGTCCTGATCCACGTATTAAGATGGATCGTATCATTCTAGAAGGAGATGTTCCAAGCCCAATAAATCCACCCTCAGGATGTCCATTTCACCCAAGATGCTACAAAGCTCAAGAAATATGCAATCAAAAAACACCTATGCTTGAAGAAATTGAACCTGATCATTACGTCTCGTGTCATTTCCCTGAAATTTAGTAATTTTCTTTTCTTTTTTTATTTCCTTTTTAGTATCCTTCATTAATGTTTACTGTATTCAGATACTTCTTTTCTCCTCTTGCAAATTGTGATATGATTTCTATTTGTTCATCCCATCTTCTTAAATCATTCATAGGTGATGCACCTCTGTGAGGTGATAAAACAACATTTTCTAGCGTATGGAAAGGATAAGATGAGGGATATTTCAAACCTTCAACTGTTGGCTCAGGTTGATAATTATACCAAACATCTATAGCTGCACCAGCAATGATTTTTTCACTTAAAGTTTTATACAAACTTTCCTCATCAATTACGGATCCTCTCCCCATATTGACTAAAAGACTATCTTTTCCTAAGAACTTAAGTTCGTTTATTCCTATCAATCCCTCTGTTTTTTCTGTCAATGGTATAGCAACAATCAAAACATCTATTTCTTTTAGGAAGTGATGTAGTTCATTAATAGTATATTTA
>JAEOTE010000185.1 GCA_016839945.1 Candidatus Heimdallarchaeota archaeon
CTATTGAACTCATAATAATCAAATCTAGTCCGAGATTTAAAGCTCCAATTCCAAATAAAATAAAAGCAGCTATATTTACACCTTTTCTCTTAACTTGTGTTGATAAAATAACAACAGCAGAAGAAATGAGAATTAATACAGCGAGATTGGGAAGAGCTAATCTATAAAACCAATCTATCTGCCAATCATGAAGATAGTCTACTAAGACCAAAAATATGAGAACTGAAAGAACTTCTCCTGCAATTATCACAAAAGGTCTTTTTGTGAATAATAATGGAAAAGTTGTAAGCATAAATGTAAGTAAAAGTGCAATCATTGGAAATCTTGCCCAACTTACAGTCTCATTTGCAATTAAATCCGTAAAAACAACAATCAAAAATGGTATCAATAATGAAGCACCTATGATTTCCCATGCTCTTATTCTCTTCTGTTGTGGTGTCATTGTAGATTTCTTAGGATGTTCAATAGGCACATCAGGATATTTCTTAGGAGGTGCAGTATCTTCTTCAATCCCATTTATCTGTAAATTACATAACGGGCAATTTTCCACGCCTTGATCAACTTCTACACCACATTTACTACAGTAAGGCATTTATTTCACTTTAATTTGTTTCTATTTTTACTGCTACACCCATTTTTTTTAGCTTACTAAAAAATATTCTCTCAACATCAGTTTCTTTTACCACTCTTCCAAAACTCATATAGAGCTTATCATTGTAACTAACAATAGCACTACTAGTTTTTGTGGTAGCATTTGGTGCAGGCAGGCATTGGAAGTTTAGTATTTCATCTTTGAGTGTTTCTGTAAAAGTTACTTTACCTAGATTAGTTAAAACTCCTGAATATGTGTTCTGTCCCATTCCATTGTAAATTACTCTTGCACATAATTTTTTTATGAAAAGAGGTGTAACTCTTACAAGAGGATGCAATTGTCCTCTTACATTTCTTTTAATTTGTTTATTGATATATTTATCATTTATTTCTAAACGCATGTAATGATAGACTTCTTTAATTATCTCTTCAAAAGAGTAATGACCTAATCGAGGATCTATTCCAGGAGTAACATAAAGAACGAAATTTCTCATAGTTTTCGATGGAAACATTCCTCGAAGGTTTACAGGAACCATCAACCTAATTGGTTTCATGTATCTCTTTTTTTTCCTCTCTGGAAAACTTAGCAGGATTTCTTGAATAGTATCGATATATACAGCTGCTAGAAATTCTGTTAGTGTAACATTATGTTCTTTGGCAAGTTTTATTATGTCTTGAACAGGCATGATTCCTGTTATTATATTATAGACTCCTCTCTTCTCTAACTTGTAAGGTAAATGTAGAGCTCTTCTAGGTCTCGAGAAACTAGGGAAGGTTTTATCATAATTTTTCTTGTATCCATCTTCATATTCTTCAGGATCAGCTTTTTGATTTGGTCTAAAGATATCTGAAGGTTCATCTTTGATACCTTTTATTATCCTTAGATATTCGAAAATCAAAGCTTTAAGAAAAATCAATGCTCCTGTTCCATCTGTTAAACTGTGATGGAATTCAACAGCTATTCTATTCTTAAATGCTCTAACTCTGAAAGGAAATATACCTCTCCTTCTTATTGGCGTTTTCTGACAAGGATATTTGGAATCAGCGATAACTTTCGGTTTTCCGTAATTTGTTTTCCAATAGTACCAAAATAATCCTATATTTTGATTAACTCGGTAATAGGGGAAACGAACAATAATAGTATCAAGAGCTTGTTGAAGTACTTTAATTTTGATAGGTTCTACTAGTGAAACGCTTAAACGAAACATTGCAGTGATTCTGTGAGAAGAAACTAGGCTAAATAGAGTAGCAGCATTATCCAATCTATATGTGGGGATCTCTTCTGTTTCGTTGATTTCTTCAGTATGCATTAACTAGAAATTTTTAGGGGGCTTTTAAGTGTGGTCTTTGTTCAAGGCACTTTTCCTGTTTGTGGAACTAGTATTTTTAATCCAATTGCACATCAACTATGACCGTAAGATTATCAAAGAAGTAACTATAATCAAAAGCGAATTCAGGAGTATTTCCTTTAGTTGAGTAAATCCTTGAATCACCAGAATACAATGTTACAATAATCTGCTTTACGGTGGCATCTGTAGTAGCTTCACACCAGAAATCGGTAAAAGCAATGCAGTATTGATTTTTGAGCTGAATTGTTACTTGTAATCCCTTACTTGTTACTTCAGAAGAATGTGTTGTAGCATTTACAGAGCTCATAGTGATTGGATCAAAACTCCAGTGTCCTGAATCATAAGTAGCATTTTCACCATATATTCCATTCACTTCATAGTCAAAAGTCATTTCAAAATTGAAAGTTGTAGTTGGCCAGAAATGATAAGCAGCATAACCTCCTCCAGCTAAAACAAGAGCAACTATTATACCTATTATAGCTTTTTTTGCCAAATTTTACACCTAAATAAGATAGTATACTAACAAGATTATAAATTTAATTCAAAAAAGACCTAAAAGAACTATTTTAGAGTAGTAGTAAAACAG
>JAEOTE010000091.1 GCA_016839945.1 Candidatus Heimdallarchaeota archaeon
CAAACTTCTTCTTACTACAAGAAAATTATCAGAGAATGATAAGAAAAACATTCAAATTCTAAACAAGGTAGTTAAAGGTTTTAATTCCATAAAATATCTAATTAAGAAAATTGAATATGTAGAGGATGTTCATTCTGTTCTAGGTCAATATCCTACTCCCGACAAAAAAACTGGATATGTCATTGAGGAAACTAGATATATTGAAGCTATAAACGCTATGAATTCTTTACTAAAAATCAGTAAATCAGATAAAACAACAGAGAAAAAATCAAAATTAGAAAGAGAACTCATTAATCTTTCAAAGTTTTTAGGATTAGCAAATGAAAAACTAGTAATGAACGTTATTTACACTAAACCTCCTATATTAATGTCTGAAATAAGAGCTTCTTTGGAAATAATCACTGCAACTATAGAACCAATCTATGAGATGATAAAAGGTAAGTATTTCAGAGAAGAAATAAAAAGTGCAAAGATAGGTTTAAGTTTATTAGCTGAGGATAAAAATCTCAAAGTTGGAGATTCTGTGAAAATAAATAGATTGTTTACAAGAAAAAAAGCAATCGGTGAATTAGAAGAACTAAGTGAAATACTCCGAAGTTTTAGTTAATATTATCATACATTCAAATTGTACTACAAATAGAATTCATTTTTTTAAGAATAAAGTTTTTAACAAGTTATTTTTATGGGAATTTATGTCAAATAATGGAAACTTAGAAGATCTTGTAGCTTATGGTATAAAATGTAGTGAAAAAGAAGGAGCGGAGTATGCAGATGTTAAGTATATGGACACTAAAATGGAAGAAATATCCTACAAAAATGAAAATATTGAAAAAATTAGTAGAGATGACAAGAGAGGAATAGGTATTAGATGCATTGTAAACAAAAGCTGGGGATTTGCAAGTACAAACGAATTAACAAGGGAAAAGATTACTGAACTAGCAAAAAAAGCAGTAAAAATTGCCAAAGCTTCATCTTTAGTGAAAAAATTTGACATTGAACTAGCTGATGAACCTATTCATGAAAATACTGTAAACACTCCTATGAAGAAAGATCCTTTTGAGGTTGAATTAAGCGAGAAGTTATCAATTCTTCAAGAGAGTGCTAAAAGAGCTAAAGAGTTTTCAGATAGAATAAAAATCGCTTCCAGTCATTATGTTAGTAGAAAAGATAAGATGGTTTTGCATACAACTGAAGGGACAAAAATTAACCAAACTATAGTTTTTTGTGGAGGAGGAGTAGCTTCTACTGCAATAGAAGGGGGAGAAGTACAAACAAGAAGTCTGCCTGCTAGTTTTAGAGGAGACTTTCATACAGAAGGTTTTGAGTACTTTGAAGGGTTGAACTTAATTGAAATTTCAGAAAAAACTTCAGAAGAAGCAATTAAGCTATTAACAGCAAATAAAATGCCAAGTGGAAAGTCTGCAATAATTCTAGGTCATTCGCAACTAGCATTACAAGTACACGAGAGTTGCGGTCATCCTACAGAATTAGACAGGGCAATTGGATACGAAGCAGCTTATGCAGGAACAAGTTTTTTAACACCTGATTTGATTGGAAAGAATTTCAAATATGGAAATGAACTAGTAACAATGGTTGCAGATGCTACAGTGCAAGGTGGATTGGGAACTTTCTTCTATGATCACGAAGGTGTTGAAGCTCAAAGAAATATCATGGTAGATAAAGGTGTATTTATTGATTTCATGTCTTCTAGAGAAACTGCAAAAGCAATAGGACTTGATCGAAGTTCTGGTGCAGCAAGATCTATGGGATACGATAGGATACCAATCGTGAGAATGACTAATGTTAATCTTGAACCAGGAGATTGGGATTTTGATGAGTTGATAGAAGACACAAAAAATGGATATTTCATGGACACCAACAGAAGTTGGAGTATTGATGATATAAGAATGAATTTCCAATTTGGAACAGAAATTGGGTGGCGAATAGAAAACGGTGAAATGACTGATATGATTAAGAATCCTACATATGAAGGAATTACACCTGAATTCTGGGGAAATGTTAGTGGAATATGTAACAAAAAGCATTGGAAAGTATTCGGCACTCCTAACTGTGGTAAAGGTGAACCCGGTCAAGCAGCTTATGTTGGTCATGGCATTGCTCCAACCCGGTTTGATAATGTTAGAGTTGGTATTCTGCAATAAGTTGAGTTTTGACTAATATGGAGTTTGAAGTATTTCCGATAACTCCATTACGCGTAGAATATTTATCTAAGTAGTGCAAAATATTTAGTAAACTTCATTATTGTTTTTATTCCTTTGACTTTCAATTTCCCAGTTAATAATGCTTTAATTGGACTTATCTTTCCCAATCCTAATCCCATAAATGTAGCTCGTGTTGTTATAATTGTTCCATCGCACTCTTTTTTAGATCCTTTAACAATTTCTACTGTATTGTTTATCTGTTTGAATTTAATCATTCCATTTCCAACATCCAAAACCATAGCTTTGGGATCCTCTTTTGCAACAATCAGTAGGGTATATCTGTCTTCTTTAAATTTCTTAAATTCTGTTTTGGTATTCAATGATTTAAGCATTGCAAAGAGAATTGATGCAAAACCTTCGTAATCTTTGCTTTGGTTGTATATGGGAAGAACCATTTCCATTGCTTTTTTGAACCGTTTTATAATCTCATCTATGGTTGATTCATTCATTGGTGTTGAAAGAATAAAAGCAGTAATACCTCTAGAAACGGCATAAAGACCATTGATGGCTAATGCTAGAGTAAAGTATTTAGAAAGTTCTAGTGTGGGTATTAGTTTGAAAACAACTTGTCTTCCATCAATCACTGGTTCCTCAAAAAGATATACATAATTTAGGGATTGCAGTCCGCTAACTTGTCCTTTAATTTTGAGCTCTTTTAGAACCTCTCTTAATCCCTCTCTTAATCGAGTCCCTAGTCGATCAAGTCTTTCAACTTCTGCTTCATCATACAGCTCCATGGCTTTTCTGCCTGCTGACATTGTCATGGCATTTCCACTGAAAGTTCCTGAATGAGTAATGAAATCTTTCTTTGTAGGATTAAATTGATCAATGATATCATGTTTTCCACCGAAGGCTCCTATAGGTAATCCACCACCAATTGTCTTTCCGAGTGCTGTTAAATCTGGTGTGACACCATAGAGCTTCTGTATACCTCCAGTCGATAAGCGGAAAGTTATTACTTCGTCAAATATTAGTAGAATATTGTATTTATTGGTCAATTCTCTTAATCCTTGTAGATATTCCTTTGTTGCTATAACTCCTCCTCCTGATCCCATAACTGGTTCGAGAATCATTGCAGCAATTTTCTTGTGGTGTTTCTTCATTATCTTCTCTGCAGCTTCCAAATCATTAAATGGGACAATGAAGACATCTTCAAGAATAGTATTTGGTACTCCCTTCTCTGTTGTGGCAATAGGCATGTCTTCTGCTGTAAGATTTGGGGTGATGTTAACTTCAACGTAATCATGCGAGCCGTGATAACCTCCCTCTGTTTTGATAATCTTGTCCTTTCCAGTATATTTACGAGCTGCTCTTATTGCAAACATTGTTGCTTCAGTACCTGAATTACAAAAACGGAGCAATTCAATTGAAGGAGTTCTTTCACAGATTATCTTTGCAAGATCATATTGGATTTGCATAGGTGCAGCATGAGATGTACCTTCCTTTCCTTGTTTCTCAATTGCTTTTGCAATTTCAGGATGAGCATGACCATGAATATTTACTGTCATACTGTTGAGAATGTCAATGTACTCATTCCCATCAACATCATAAAGATAATAGCCTTTACCTTTTGTAACAAAATATGGATAAGGATAGAAATGTGCAACATTACGGGTTCCTCCCCCAGGCAGCCATTTTTGTGCTTCTTCAAAGTGTTTTTTGGAGGTAGGTGTTTTATCTTTATATAATTGAACTATGTCCTCTTTTATTTTCTCAATTTCTTCAAAAGTCATAACTATTACCTTCTTCTATCGTTTGAACCCAGAACTGCTATTTAAACAATTTGAAGATTCGAAATACAATGATTAGAAAAATTAAAAACATGATAGAAATGCTGTTTATCAATGATAGACTTAACAAAAAATGAAAATGGTTTACTGGAAGCTGTAAAAAGAGCAAAAGAAAGGAATATAATTATACCAACTTTTGCACAACAAAGAGATCCTAGCAAAATTCCTCCTTCAATTGTAGATGAATTGAAGGAAATAGGACTTTGGCAAGTACATCCTCGAAATCTCTTTAGAATCACTTGGAAAAATGAACCTTTAGAAAAAGGAGGGGGTTTTGGAGAAGTCAATTTTATTGAACTTCCTCCTGAACTCACTGGAGTTGAAGCAAGGATTATATGTTTAGTTGGTAAATTTTTCCCAACTGGAGCACATAAAGTTGGTGCAACTTTTGGTTGCCTTGTTCCACCCTTAGTTACAGGACAATTTAATCCTATAACACACAAAGCAGTTTGGCCTTCAACTGGTAATTACTGCAGGGGAGGAGCATATGACGCAACTCTGCTTTCCTGTGAGTCAATTGCAATTCTCCCTGAAGAGATGTCTAAAGAAAGATTCGAATGGTTACAAACAGTCTCTGGAGAAATCATAAAGACTCCTGGTAGTGAAAGTAATGTTAAAGAAATTTTTGATAAGGTATGGGAGTTACGAGAAACAAGAGAAAATATCTTTGTTTTCAATCAATTTGAAGAATTTGGTAATTACCTATGGCATTATGATATTACTGGACATGCAATGAAAGAAGTATTGGAGAAAGAACTAAAAGGTGATGCTTTTAGAGGTCTAGTTTTAACTACAGGTTCTGCAGGTACAATAGGATGTGGAGATTTTCTCAAGCAGCAATATCCAGAGATGAAAATTGCAGCTGGTGAAGCATTGCAATGCCCAACAATGTTATTGAACGGATATGGTGCTCACAGAATTGAAGGAATAGGTGATAAACACATACCCTGGATTCATAACGTGAGAAACACTGATATGGTAATTGCAATAGATGATGAAGATACCATGAATATAATGAGATTGTTTAATGAAGAAGAAGGGCACAACTACTTAAAGAAAAAGGGTGTATCTGAAGAATTAGTTTCCAAACTGCATTTATTAGGAATTTCAAGTATAGCTAATCTCTTGATGGCAATCAAATTTGCTAAATACTATGAGTTAACTCACAACGATGTCGTCCTAACAGTTTTCACAGATTCTATGGAACTTTATCAATCCCGCTTAAAAGAGTATAACGCTAAGTTTGGTCCTTATTCAGAAGAAGATGCTATAAAGGATTTTCACTCTCATTTAATGGGACAGAAGTTAGATAATATGTTAGAACTAAATTATGTTCAAAGAAAAAGGATTCACAATCTCAAATACTTCACTTGGATTGAACAACAAGGAAGAGACTTAGATGAACTAATTAGACAATGGGATGATTTAGAATATTGGAATGATATACAAAAGTCAATTGAACCGATTGATAAACTAATAATAGAATTTAATGAAAAAGTAAGTCAAGGTTAGAATTAATTTTCCTTTTTTCCCTTATTTAAATGATTTTACGGATATACTTTTTGAAACATAAATGAGTGATGTTGCTAGAGATGAAATAGATGAATTAAGGGATAGTATAGCATCTCCTCTAGTAGACATTGAAACAGAGAAAAAAGAGAAACTTCTTTTATCTTTAGAAAGGCAAGAAGTCCGTGTGCAAGAATGTATAGATGAAATATTGGTGATTTTGAGTGATCACATACCTCAAGAAATCCTCATACAAGCTGTGACACAATTTGAAAGCATACAGTATAGGATGATTTCAAACAGAATAAAAGAGAACAAACACTTTACGAAAAATCAAATTGCTACGGTCTTTTTGGCTATTCTTGATAATCTGCTAGCTCTCATTTATGAAAAGATAACTCCTGAATATTTCTCTATACTTAGACATAATATTCAGGGTATGAGTAATGGAAAATCTTTCAGTTATAACACTATGAAAAAAACACAAATTGAACTTTTCCAAAATGGTTATATCTCTCGAATTAAAAAACTAGGTTATACTTTGCAACTAAAGGACAGATTTTGTCAGATTCTTAGCAATATGATGGCTATTTATCCACAATATGTTGACGAACTATACGACCTCGAAATAAGCGGATACAATTTGATTCACTCTAAATCAATACCAAAGATAGATGTAACAAAGTCAGCTGCTGTAGTAGTTGGATCTTTAATTAAAACTTACTTTGCAAAGAAAGATGATCAGGAAAAATTGTGGAAATATGTAGAAGAAATCACGGATGAAGATTACAATCAATTTCGAAGGAAGGTTTACAGATTTAAATCTAATCTGAAAAAAGAAGGATATGAAATCTAGATTTCAAAAATCTTCATAATGCTTTCATCATCTTTATAAACTGCTTTTTTTTCAGTTTAACATATTTTTTGAAACGCACGTTATGAAACTTGGTTAAACTTGCTAAAGGCTTTCTAACCGTCGTTTAAGTGGTTCCCCTCACGTGCGTTGAGGGGAAGTAATCATGAGGATCATGATTTAGTAGGAAAGGAGGGAGTGTGCATACTCCTCAACATCGTTCCTACAATTGCACATAGTGCTACTTGATTCAAATGATTCTAACTGAGGGATAGGTGTTCGAGCACCTGTGAACCAAGCTATAGGTGAGTATTCACCTAGCACTACCCACTTATCCGCACTTTCATATATAAACCCGTAAAAAACACTGCAGACGAATGAAACCTCACTCTCACAGTTAAAGAGCAATAAATATATACTATAGCGCTTCTGGCAAGATTGAGTAATATTTAAACACTCAGTAGTCTAAGGTGAATCTCTTGGATAATGACACTGATAGCCCCATGATACCCTTGGAAACTGAGCCAACTACTGTTTCACCTACTGAAAAAGATCCAACATATCTAGATGTTTTCAAGAATAAAGATTTCATGAAACTACTTTCTGGTCAGTTTTTCAGTAATTTTGGTGATGCTATCTTTCGTATTGCTATTCAATTGTATGTTTATGAGGCGACACTATCCATCACTGCAATGACTCTTATCTTAGCGGCTCAAACAGTTCCATGGATAATAATCGGACCTATAGCTGGGGTTTTTGCAGATAGAATCAGCCGTAAAGCAATTATGGTTGGTGCTGATATCGTAAGAGGAACAGTAATTTTAATTCTACCTTTTCTTAAAAGCATCTATGGTATCGCAATAATTGCATTTATTCTTGGTGCAGCTTCTGCCACTTTTGTAGCTCCTCGATCGGCAGCTATACCTGAAATAACTGGTTTACGATTATATGTGAAAGCTATATCACTTAGTCAACTAGTTTTTCAAACTCTTGCAGTTGTTGGACCTCTTTTTGCTGCTCCAATTTATATTTTACTAGGTGAATCAACTTTTTGGATAACTAGTGGATGTTTCTTAGTTTCAGGAATAATCATATTCCTAACAACGATACCTTCTGCATCAAGAGATAAAAAAGAAGTCATTTCGTTTAAGGTTGTTTTCAAGGATTTAAAGGAAGGATTTGGATATCTTGTTAAGCATCCAACAATAAGAATGCTAATTTTCCTTTTTACCTTCATAATAATTGGAACAGCATTCGCAGGTCCTTTGCTTTTACCGTATCTTTTTGAAGTAAAACACAATGCAATTTCTATTCAGTATTTTAATACGCCTTTATCTATAACACGAATTTATGATTCAGCTTTCATTTCTGGACTAAAAGATTTGTCTGATCGGGAATTTGGTTTTTTGGGAGCAATTGTCGCATTAGGCTCTATAATGGGTAATCTAATTTTTGGAAGATTTGAGAAAAAAATAGGGAGGCCACTAGCGATAACACTAGGATCTTTAGCCATCTCACTGTATTATTTTGTATTTCTTTTCAAACCAAGTTTCTATGTTCTGCTTGCAGTTGGCTTAATTCAAGGTTTCCTGAATGGGATGTTTAGTTTAGCAATTAACGCTCTTTTTGCAGAAAATGTGCCAAATGAAGTAAGAGGGAGAGCTTATAGCGCAACGAATGCATATATACAAGTTTTCAGTGTTCTATGTTTATCTCTTTCTGGCTTGACTGCAGATTCAATTGGTGTTGTTGTAACAATGGCTGGAGCAGGCATTTTCTTGCTTTTTACCACAGTAGTAATTATAATATTTACAAGGTTTTACAAGTTTGCTTCTGAGCCTCCTAGTCCGATTCTGAACTCTTAATTTTGTTCAATTCATTGGATTAGTTTCTCTATATTGGTATTACATATTACACAACTCTTTTGTATGTAAAATCAAATATGTTCTTTTGATTTAAATGAAAAGAAATCAAAAGAATTTTATTTTGACATTCCTAGTTGTTACGTTGTTTTTGTCTGTAACTCTAACATCTGTAAAGACTTTAGGGTATGATTGGAACACCTTTACAACTATGGGATTGGTAGAACATGATAAAACAGAATATGGTTACCTTACAGGAAACCATATGATGGAAAACCAATATCTCGAAACCGATTACGCAACTGATATAAGATATGTCAGCGAAGGTGTGGGAAATACTGTAGACTCCATGAATAATAATTCGAAAGAATTTAGAAGTAGTTTCAGTAGCATTTACTATGACAGTTTTGATCGCTACGATTATGGTAATAATATGTGGGCTAACCATATAACATATATTCAAGCTTCCAATAACACTGGACTATCCCCACAACTGAATTTTACTGTTGGTCTCAATGACAAAGGTGCTTTATCACTTAGATCTCAAACTGCTTTAGAACTGGAAGCTGAGGTAGTTTATCTGTTTACAGTTAATCTACGTGCTGGAGATGTATATGACCTTAATTTAAGGGCAACTGCTTTTGCATCTTACTATGTATTCTTTGGTGATCAATACTCTTTTGAAGGATCTGTAGGAGCAGTACCTACAAGAGATGTACAAATTCTTTTTGCAAGAGAAAGTGGTGAGTACTTAATCTATTTCTATTCTTCAAATGAGAATTATATAATAATTGAACCCAGAGATATTAAAGTCAACAGTCTTTCAGTTGATAACCCAGTTTCTGGAACCTTCATTAACCAACCAAATCAAATTTGGAATGAAACTATTCACGACACTCAAGAAAATAAAAAGAAAGAAGCTGTTCATGCATTTTTCGTAACTATTCCGAAAGGAGATTATAAATTCAAATATGTTAGATTTGATACTTATAGTACAGATGCTTGGATACTTTCCTCTGCCATGATGTATGAAGAAGCATCACCGCCTAGTTACTTAGACTTTCCAATAGGATCTACTTTTTTAGATAAATTTACATTTCATTTTGAATATGATACCAAAGTTGTTGTTTTAATTATGGCTGAAAGAGATAACACAGATTATGTTGAGTTTGATTACGTCTTCTCTATTACCAGTGAAGAATTTCCAATTTTAGAATCAGGTGAACAATACCAATATCAAGATGATATGATCAATTTTGGAATTAACATAGAAGAAACTCAAGCTATCTATCTAAATTGGTCAGAACTGGGAATGGAAGATGTTTATATGTTTAATTATGTAGATGAACAACTCATGTTTAGTACTCCTTACACTCTTAGAACCTATGCAGAAGACGCAGCAAAACTCCTGCTACAACCCGGATTTTATTATTGCATGAATCCAGTAATAGCAAGTTATGACTTCTTATTGGAATTTAACACAGTTGATTATGTAGAGTTCAATTCTACAATGAACATCAATCTTGAACAAGAAAACGGTGCTCCTTCAAATTATAAATTACTTAAATTTGAAATTTCTCAATTTGCTTTTGACAACTATAATTTCTCATTCTTAATGCCTAATAATTATACTCTTGCTGTAAGTTGTGATACTTATATCGAAAATTATCCATATTATTCTGCAGAAAATGACTTTGTACTTGGCAATCAACAAGTTGATGGTGAATTTTTCGCGTATAACCAAAATGATTCACAAGAATTATCCTACCTTGGATTTAATCTAGGTGAAGTAAGATATGTTCTTCTTTATATTACGGAATTATACAACAACACTGGATACTCATGGGCAAATTATGGTGATCCGTTTGTAAACCAGACCTCAGCTGTAATTAGATTAGAAAAAGATCCAGGTTACCCAGATGACTTTAACAACATTAATGTTCATATGATTAATGCTATTCCTGAAACTTATGGAAATTGGTCTGCCACTTATAACTTCAATGATGTAGAAAATGATGAAGAACTTTACTTTATTAATGCAACAGTTCCAGAATATACTTGGTACAAAATTAGAGTATTCATTGTAAATGGTACAAGAGACAATAGTTTACACACTCTCGATACAGCTGATGGGATAAGTTTTACTTTGCAACCTTATATGTTCCATTACGTCTATAGAGATGCTGTGTGGAATAAATACTATTACAAAGACGTTTTTTATCCAAATTACTTCGTTACAATCGATAGTTCTCATGCTCCTGACAATTATACTTATGAAATAGAATTTGGAATACTTGATCCAACATTAGTCTTTATATTTGCTGTAGATCATTCTGGATTAAATGGTTCAATTTCAATTGAATTCATACCTTATTCTTGTTCTGGATTATTAGGTATCTATGATATTGGGTTGAAAGGTGGATTGTCTACAGGTGCAATTATTGCATTGGCAGTAATTGGAGGAGCTATTGTAGCTGGAACTATAGCATTTGTCATTGTACGTGTTGTTCTACCGAAGAGAAAAACACCTTACTAATCCCTTCTTTTTTTCTTTTTTTCTTTTTAAAACTTGAATATCTTATTTGTAAGAGCTTTATGTGATTTTTTGTCTTATTTTCTCGAAAAAGGATGACAAATCAACATTTCCCCCAGAAATAACAATGCCAACTTTTTTTGATTTCAAATCGATTTGCTTTGATAAAACACCTGCTAACGAAACTGCTCCAGAAGGTTCAATAACAAGCTTCATTCGACTCCATAGAAATTCCATGGCTTCAACTATTTGTTCTTCAGAAATAGTAATTATGTCATTAACATTTTCTCGGATTATCCTGAAAGTATTTGATCCCAGGGAAGTCTTTAATCCATCAGCTATAGTATTTGGATTTATAGAAGGATAGATTTTTCCATCTCGAAAAGATCTGTATGCATCATCTGCATTTTTTGGTTCAACACCAATTACCTTGGCATTTGCACATATTGCTTTGGTTGCAATTGCTGTACCTGACAATAATCCTCCACCTCCGCAAGGAGCAAAAACGTAATCAATCATACCTACTTCTTTTATCAATTCATAAGTTGCGGTGCTTTGACCATAGATGATATTCAGTTCATTGGAAGAATGGACTAGAGTATAACCAAATTCATCTATTAGCTCTTGAGTTGTTTGTTCTCTATCATTTGGTTTAGTGCCACAGAAAACAACCTCTGCACCATAACTCTTTGTTGCTTCAACTTTGATTTTAGGGGCATTTTCAGGCATAACAACAACAGCTTTGACTCCCGCCATTTTAGCAGCGAGAGATAATGCTTGTGCATGATTACCTGAAGAATGTGTTGTTACACCTTTCTCTTTCTGTTCTGAAGATAAGCAAGAAACTGCATTGAATGCTCCTCTGAATTTGAATGATCCTGTTTTTTGAAAGTTTTCTAATTTCAAGAAGCATTTTGCATTTGTAATATTATCTAATGTTGTAGAAGTCATAACTGGTGTCTGGTTTATTGTGCTTCTTATTCTTTCATAAGTTGCTTCTATTTTCTCTAACATTATCTTCATTTCCTTTTACAGATTACTCTGAGATGTTTGAACTAATTTGCTCAATGCTTACTCTTTCCTGTAAATTTAAACGAATCAAGTTTTATAGACGGGGTTATTGTTCTTGTTCCTATTTCTGTTTCTTTACTTATCAGTGGAACATTCTTCAGAAATTGAGGAAGTATGTCTGTGAACCTGAAATTCTTTGCAGCTGATACAACTTCTCCATCTTCTATATACAATAAACCGTCTCTAGTTAATCCTGTAATAGCTCCAAGTCTTCTATTCACAAAATTCGTATAATGAAGTCTATTTATGAAAAAGCCTTTCTTAGTTTCTTCTATCATTTCAGCTAGAGAAGAATCTCCTGGAGCAAAAATGGCATTTAGAGGAGATACTGAGCTCCAAACATAATCAGAGAAAGGAATAATTCGATGACCAGTAGTTCTTTTCTTATCATTAAGATATTTGGATGCAAAGAAATTGTCGTAGATGACAGTTTTTGGAACTCCTTCTTCTATTATGAATGAAGGTTTCTTGGGCACACCTTCACCATCAAAAGGTGAAGCTAGTATTGTATCCGAATTTAGTGGATCATCATGTAAGGTGATTTTTTTATCAAAAAGCTGTTCTCCAATCTGATCTGTGATAAAGCTCTGAGATTCATTGAAAGAAACTGCACCAAAACCAAACGATAAAAACGTAATCAAGCTTTGAACTGCATAAGGAGACAATATTACTTCATATTCACCATGAGGATAATCTTTTGCAGAACAGGTATTAACAGAAAGTTCAGTTGCTTTTCGTGAAAGAAGCTCAGGAGTAAATTTTGAAGGATCTCTTAAACATTGTTCTTCTTTCCCATACCCTTTGTTTTCTTTCTCGGTTAGAGAATTGATGATTAAACGATTATATGTTATTCGATGAGATAAATCTACACCGTTTGAATTTATAACTTGGAAACGAACATCGTTTGCAATGACAGATCCAGCTAATTTTGCATTCCTGTCCACAACTTCAGCTTCATTAACTGAAGTTTCAACGATATCTGCTCTTTGAAATTCGTCTAATAGATTTCCAGTTGAGGAAACTGTGGGAATTACATGGTCTGTTGGTTCTGTAAAACCTTGGAAAAAAGGAATTTCTGGAACAAATGAAATCATGGACTCTAATTCTTTGGTGTTTTTATCAATAGATGTCTTTGTTAATGAAGTTAAAGTATTTTCACTAGTTCTTTTTTCTTTAGCAACACGAAATTTGAAACGATAAGTATGATCTTCAACATTTTGATGAATTGTTGAATTTGCAAATCTTGTGAGAGCATATGCTCGATCTACGCAACTAATTTCAAATTCATCGAAACTAGCCTTTTGTAAGGTTTTTTTTGCATAATCTATTAAATTAGTAAAACTTTCTGAAAACATCCTATCACATCATCTTTTAAGTGAGATTTAGTTTTGTTGATGTTTAAACGGATTTCAATTTAATTTAAATATTTCCCCGATTCTGAAATAATATAGAGTTATTCTGTTGTTCACCACAACTGTTTTAATTAATTCATTTTGATGGATTGATATGTCGGATTCTTTTTATCCTGGTACTTTCATTTGCATAGAAGGTATTGATGGTTCTGGTAAAACAACTCACGCAAGAGCACTTGTTAAAAGACTGTGTTCACTTGGCTATGATGCAGTTTATACAACAGAACCCACAAGGTATTCAATACCTGGAAGAAAACTAAGAGAAAGTTTCTTTGCTCCTGAGAGACTACCTGTTGAAGAAGAATTTAGACTGTTCTTAGAAGATCGAATAATTCATCTTAAGGATGAAGTTATTCCACAGTTAGAAGATAACAAAATCATCATCACAGATAGGTATTATTTCTCTTCCGTTGCATATCAAGGTTCTCGTGGTTTAGATTGGAAATACATCCTTGAGGAAAATTTGAAGGTTGCTTTGGTTCCTGATTTAGTAATCATTTTGGATATTCCTGTTAAAGTAGCTATAGAGAGAATTGCTTCTGATCGTACAGAAGGCGTGAATACTTTTGAGAAAGAAGAAAGTCTCCAAAAAGTTAGAGAAATTTACATGCTCTTAGCTGATGAATATCCTAATTTAATACATCTTAGGAATACAAACAAAACAATAGAAGAGGTAAATGATGAATTGTTAGAACATCTTCAAAATTTTCTGCGACAAAAATCATAAGAATTGATTAAAAGAAAATTATAGTTAATATTGCAGTTGTACAAGCAAGAATCATCACTAAAACATCAAAAATTTTTATTTTTAAATCAAGGGTATAGGTGATCCTTCTTCTAGGTTGAAAACCTTTTATTACCATCACTTCTGCTAAATCAATACCTGTGTTAATTGAGTTTGTAACTAAAGGATTGAATGATTTCTTCAGAACATGAAAGGATTGTTTTATATTCCATTTCTTTGCAGTTAACCCCTTGATTTTTCTTATTTCATTTATTTTTTGAGCTTCTTTAGTAAGTGTTGGTATAAACTGATATATAGTTGTTAGAAACCAAGTAAATTTCGCTGGAATATACATTTTTTCCAAAGCAATTGCTAATTCATATGGCGTTGTTGTTCTGAAGAACCAAGTTATCATCAGAAAGGATGTTACAAATCTACATTCGATTAATGTAAATGTAAAATATGGGTTGTAGGTTATGTTGGTTAGAAAAGCAAATAATGCTGCCAATACTGAAAAAATAGTAAGGAAAATAAAGGTTCTTATGAATTTTATAAATTTCATTCTTGAAATAATAACTAATACTAAGGAGATGTAAGTTAGACTTACTAATATATACAAATTTGAAGTATAAAGAACCATAATAATCAAAGCAAGAATGAATACAAGTTTTGTTCTTGGATCCAGATAAAAATGATTTGCATACTTATCCGGCATTATTCCTTCGCACATATCTGTTACTCCCATGGTCTAACCTCCTCTTCTTCAGAAAACTGCTTGAATAATTTTATGTCCATGTGCGATTTAATGCCCCCATCTTCAAAGTACACAATTTCATCTACAAATTCTCTCAACCATTCCCATTCATGAGAAATTATGATTATTGTTTTCCCTTTATTCTTCAATTCAACGAATTGCTTTGCTAACCACTTCTTGTTGTCATAATCTAGTCCATTAGTAATTTCATCGATTAGCAAAATGTCTGGGTTGTGATGTATTGAGGAAAGGAATGCTAATCTTCTTTTTTCTCCATGTGAAAGTGAATGAGGGCTATATTCTTTGTAACTAAACAAACCGCTTTCTTTCATTATCAGAGAAATTTCTTCATTATTTACGGTTTTTCTAATATTTTTTGAAACAAAAGCAATTTCATCGATTGTTGTTTCCTCAAAAAAATGTTTTTCAGGATCTTGTGACACATATCCCAAGATATTAGCAATCTCATAACCTTCCAAAGATTCAAGTTCTTTCCCATCAACTCGAATGATTCCTGCCTTCTTTGTCAATAAACCTGCTAATAACTTAAGAAAAGTGGTTTTCCCAGATCCATTTTCTCCAACGATTCCTATTATTCTGTTTCTTTTAATTTCAAAACTCAAATCTTGAATTTGAAAACCAGAATCGAAAACAAAGCCCAGTTTTTCAACTTCAATTATGCTATCCTTTTTTTCAGATTTTTTATTGTCCTTTATCTCAAAACTATATGATTTATCATTCATATTGGAAATCGTAATAAAGGATTTTGAAGGTAAATCTCTAGATATTTTTCCTTCTTTTATTTCAATAATTCGTGTAGCTAATGCTTCATAATATTCATAATTATGAGTAAACACAATAATTGTCTTCTTTCTCTTTTTTAGCTCTTCTAGAACGTTTAATATCATTAAACGATTTTTTCTATCAAGATTTGATAGAGGTTCATCAGCTATTATTATATCTGGATCCATAACTGTTGAACATGCAAAACCAACTTTCTGTTTCTCACCTTCTGAAATCTGATTGGGATCTCGATGTAGAAGATCTTCTAATTTTAAATTGTTAGAAGTTGATATAATTTTAGAGCATAAGGTTTGTTTATCATAATTTCTATATTCCAATGGAAATGCAATTTCTGTGAAAACATAAGGTGTTGTTAGAGAGGTTTCAATTCTCTGTGAAATATATCCTGTTTTTTCTGTGATTTCTGATATGGATGTATCAAACACATTATGGGTGTTTGTAGTAATTTCACCTGTTACGTCTCCGGAATAAAAATGTGGAATTAATCCAATAATTGAATAACATAAGGTAGACTTTCCTGAACCACTTGATCCAGTGATTACAACGAATTCTCCATTTTGAATTTTTAAATTTATATTAGAGAGAGCTTCTTTTTGTCGCAAATGATACCGGAAAGAGTAATTTTCAAAAGAGATAATTGGCTCTTTCATTTCCATTTACCTGCTATTCAATCTTTTTTGGTTTCATCTAAAAACAATTTCAGAATATGATCCATGCATTCTTCTTTATTTGAGGGTAAATCATAAGATTTTGGAACATTTATTCCTGCAGCTGTTTCATGACCTCCTCCTGATCCCCCTATTTTGGAACCAATTTTATTTGCTATATCACCTAAATTAATTCTATAATGCCTGGCAAATTCTTTTCTACATCGCATACTTATTCTAAACTCACCTTTTGATGGTTCTGCGATAACAATCGAACAACTACCTCCTAAATCTATCAATGCTCTTGCTACAGATGATTCAAAAGTACTTACGTAAGAAAGAGCAAAGACATTTGATCCCTCTCGGTGAAGTTTTGTTCGCATTGCTCCTTTTAACCTTGCTATTTTTTCTGATTCTGATAAAGGTGTATGCAATAGAGATAGCACTTTGTTGTAATCTCCTCCCTTATCTATAAGGAACTGAACTCTAGTAAAAGTTGAGGGGGATAAATAGATGAAGCGCCTAGAATCAAAGACTATTCCTGCAATTAATATAGTTGCTATATCTTTTGGAATTTGGATGTTCTTTTCCATAAATATGCTAGTTATTATTTCAGCTGTTGACGATATTTGTAATATAATAGATTGAGCAGCTTGAAGAGAAAAATCATGATGAGAATGATGATCGATTATAAATATCGGTATTTTTTTCTCTAGAAGAGGATTAATATCAATGTCTCCTATTTGAAGAGGATTGTTAGTATCACACAGAAATATTGCATCTAACTCTTCTTTGAGGGTGTTTTTGAACTTGCTTTTATGAACCATTAGAAGTTTTTTTGATACAACACTCATAGAGCTTGCATATAGATTAATGTTATAGGATGAGTCCATATTCTTTAACAGATAATTCAAGCCAATAGCACTTGCAATTGAATCAGGATCTGCATTTTGATGTGTGAAAATACCTATTCTCTTACATTTCTCTTTTTTCAAAATAGCCAATATTTTCATGAATTCTTCTGACACAAAAGTTCCTCCTTTAAGATATCTTGCGAATAATTAAATATTTCTTCTTGAAGCGTTGTCAGTTCTTCTACAGTAATGTTTCCAGCGATATCTGTGTCAATTGTTAAAGTTAGAAGGTTATCAGAAGATTGTGTTAAACTTATTATTATGTTATAATCAGTAAGAAATTTCCAATGTGAAGATTTTCTAAGATGTGAGAGTATTTTGTCCTCCAACAGAGATGCTAGCTCTTCTAATTCTAAATCTGTTAACTTGCCTAATCCTATGTCAATAACATCTGTTTCCATCAATATTCTACTCTCAAGTTGTTTGGGTACAGAAAGGAGCATTATTAGAAATTTATTGTTTTCCTAATAACTTTTCTTGAAGCTCTTTTACAGAAGAAACTAACTTCTTTTCTCTTTTACTTAAGGATGATATTCTAACTTCAACTGATTCTTGTTGCTCAGCAAGATGCTTTTTGACATCTTCAGTGTTTGTTTGAAATAATAATCTTCCAGCAGAACGATATATTACTGCGGATGGATCTAGATCTTTGGATTCCTTTAGAGCATCTTCAGTTTCTCTTTTTTCCAATTCTAGTTGTTGTAAATTTACTCTTATCACTTCTAATTGTTGAACAAGCTGATTAAAACGTTGAAGTTCTTCTTGTTGTTCTGGTGTTAGTTGTGGGGTTGCCATTAATAATCCTCTCAATTAAATTATTAACCAACGCTGAAGATGAAGTAAAATAAACCTTTTGATAAATGGGAAGGTGTATTCCTGTCAATTACTAGAAAAAGCAATTAATAGTTTAACGATAACAATAGAAAAAGGGCTCTTAAAAAGAAAAAAAGAAGATTGGAGAAGTTTTCTTAGATACAGCGGTATACGGATGTTGGACCAATCTCCTTATACTCTTTGCGGGTAACCCACAATTTAGCGAAAGTTTTCAAGGAACTTAAGATACTACCACCAATCCATACAGAGTATCTCCTCTCAGGTGGGGCAATGATCTTTACTTCCATAGTCTCTGGAACGAGTTCAGTTAATTCTTTGTGAAGACGTTCTTTTAGACCTGGGAACATTGTAGAACCACCAGAAAGAACTATGTTTGCATATAGATCTCTTCTGAGATCCACATCACAATTCTGGATAGATCTGTAGATTAGCTCATCTAGAGGATTCTCTTCTGAGCCAATTGCACCAGGATTGAATAGTAATTCTGGAGCCATGAATCTTTCTGCGCCAATTGTTAAAGTTTCACCATCTGGTAGAGTATAGGTTTTTTCCATTCCGGATACTTTCTCTGCTAACTTGAGTTCCTTTTCAGGATCAAGTGCTACATAACAGAGACGTTCTTTTATGTCTCTAACGATTTCTCTCTCAGCACTGCTTGAGAGTG
>JAEOTE010000092.1 GCA_016839945.1 Candidatus Heimdallarchaeota archaeon
AAATTAGTTATAAGTCTATTAACTTCTAGAGTTTCAACAAATTTCTTGATTTTGTTCAATAAAGAAATTATTAGGTTTCCAGAACCACAAGCTATATCTCCAAAAAAATATTCATTGATTTTGCTGGATGTATCTACTAATTCTGGAAGGTGCTTTAAGAAATAACTATAAGATTTGTTTACAATAAAATTGGAAATAAATGATGGTGTATAGAATTGTCCTTTTTTCTTTGAAGCAGAAAGAGAAGTTTCGAGAAATGATAAATGGAAGGGAGTTAAATGAGTAGGTGAAAGATTTTCATCTAGCGAAAAGGAATATAGAGATACTATACTGTCAAAAGATTCTTTTGAATTTTCAAAATTATCTTTTATCTCTTTAGGACAAGTTTCTAGAAGGATATCTGATAAGGATTTATCTGGGGAAATCTGAAAAAGATTATCGAGAAGATAATACCAAATTACATTTGAATCTCCTATATCTCGATTTTCTTTTTTTAGTGAAAAAAAAGGATATAATTGAGATTCTTTGATTTTCAATAGGTAATAGTATTAAGCAGAAAATAAAAAGATTAGTATTAATATTACAACGTTTCATGGTTAATAGAAAATTTCTTTTTCCTTTCAATTATTTCGATTATAAGAGATTCTAATTCTTCTATTTCTGGTTTAAAAAGGCTGATGAGACGTTCTTTTCCTCCTGTCTCGATATCTTCTTCAATTTTTGTGGTTATGAGATCTCTATTTGAAAGTTCAAAGACACTTTCCCAAATTGTTTCAGCATATTCTGAACTCACATTAAACTCTTCACAAATTGATTTGTATAATTCAAAAATCTCAGAATCAATGATATAATCTGTATCTCTCCTCTTAAGCTCCCTAATAATTCCAAGCAATATTAAGTTATGATGCAAAGTAAATGCGAGTAATTTTTCCTCTTCTGTTTCAGCAAGAATTAATCCTTTAGCTTCTCTCACATGATGTGGTTTAATAGGTGACATATTATAATAATCTGCACATCGTCCAGCTCCCCAAAGAATTTCAATTGCAAAACTGGCTTTACCAGATTTAGAAGTTAAATCCGCGATAACTTCTGCGATTTCTGATGAAAAACAATAAGAACGTATGGCAATTTCAGCGCGAGAGTTTATTATATCCCTTAATTCATTTTTAGAATAGTGATTTAATGATATATGATTAGAAAGAAATTTCTTTTTTGTTTTATTATTAAAATGCTCAATAAATTTTAGATTTCTTTCAATGAAAATATACGAAATCCATTGATTTTTTGTCATTTTATTTATTTTTAAAAGTGAATAGACTAAATCGATTCCTCTGCGGGAAATAAGATAATCGATTTCATCAATCACTAAAAGAATTTTCAGCTTATGAAGTTCTAGTAATCTAACAAGTAAATGAATTAATTCCTTTGAAGAATAACCTCTAAGAAGTATTGTTTTATCCAATCTTCTCACAAGTGTACTCATTATTAAGAATGGACTTTTATAAACTCTACAATTGATATAGATAAAAAGAAAATCTCTCAACTTATATTGATTCTCTAATTGTTGCCCAAATCGTTTTGCCAAAACAGTTTTACCTGATCCTGTAGGTCCAGAAATGGTAATTAATCTTAATGGACTAACATCTTCACTAAAAATGTTTTTGAAAAGATTTATTAATTTTTTGAGTTCTTCTTCTCTTCCTGGTAAGGAAGATGGGACATAGATTAATGATAATGTATTTTCATCTTTGAATACTGTAGGTTTCTTTTTTAGAGAATAGATACTATTTTCATTAGAATTATCTTGCAATATACTCTCTTGATAATATAACTTTCATTATATAAAATTATTGAGAACTTAATTCTGATAAATACTTTATTCTAAATTTATCGAAAAAATCTCATTGTTTAATCATTTCAATCTTCTTTGCTCAATAATCGAAATAATGTTCATTATTATCATAATTTCCACAGTTAAAATTAAGAACAATATTATTATTAACTCTGTCCAAAATTCTGTTTTCACAAGAAAACTTTGAAATTTACCTTCCCATTGAATACTCATCCTAAATAGAAAAAATATAAATGACACTCCTGCTAAAACATAGAGAAAATAAGACAAATAATTCTTTTTTACATCATTATCATAAGTTATACCTGTAAAGATTAATGCTAAACTAAAGAAAAGCTCAATTGGTAGAATTATATTCAGATGACTGTTTTCAGTAAGTGAATTCTTCATGTAGAAAAAGAAAATAAGTGATCTATAGATACAGACATAGACAAAATATACAAACCAGCTTATTATTGCAAACAGTCTTGATACTTGTAACAATTCTTTCTTTCTATTAACCATTAATAGTGGTAGAATGATACATGTTATCCCAATTAAATATATAGCAACATAAAACGGATTAAAGAAAGCATTCAATTGTTCTGTACTCATTGTAAAATAATTATCATGATGAAGTAATGTAATCATTACATCTTCAAACATATAAAACCTGAAGAATCTAACATTTTGGATTACTAAATGAATTGAAAGAGAGAGAGAAGCTATACAATAAAAAACAATGATAATTATAGATTGAATAAAGTTCTTCTTTGTATCCAAATGATTGTCTCTTTCCATTTCTTTCTCGTCATGTAAATCTAAAAATGAATTTAAAGCTTACTGCAATATTATAACAATTTAAAAAAATGTGAAGAAGTGTTCAATAAATCTAATCTTCTTCTAATTCTATTGTCTTCTTGTGCATTAGATGTCTTTCCCAATCAAAAGATATGTTTCCATCTTCATGTTCAGTAAATGGAATATTCATTGATCCATAATCCGTAAGTAAATAGAAATCCATTACTTCAGGATCATCATTCTTAGGGATTAGTGGTGCTTCCCATTTCTGAGACCAGTCATCATTTATTAGAAATAGAACCAATCCTCTTTGTTCTATTGTACAAGTGATTGTTTTTTTGTAAGCTTCATATCTACCACAAAGTTTGCGATAATGTTTCTTCCTCTTATAATAAGGCATTTCTTCCTCTGGATCTTTTCCTAACAATAAAGCAAAAGCAGTTAGCATTAAATAAACTGGAGTCACATGGACGTTCTGTAATTGCGCATAAGTAAGGTTTAATTCAGGAATAAAGCCAACATATCCTCCTGATACACCAGACATTCCACCATGATATATTAATTTATAACCAAAGAAATTCTCAAAAATTCTCCAACCATACCCATAAGCTGGTTCGACTCCAGGGCAATAGTGAACATAGTTTTGTGGTAAGTTTTTGTTGTGAGTGTCCCACATCTCCTTAACAAGATTTTCAGCTAACACCCTCTTCCCATTGAATTCTCCACCATTTAAGTTACATTGAAGGTAATTAGTAATCTCTTCAACACTTGAAATTAATCCACCAGAACCTGCAATAAAAGGTCCTGATAACAGATCTGTAGAGCTTCTTTCGATTCGTTTATCTTTAATTGCCAAATTAAAACCTCTTGATGAATCTTTATCTTTTTTTACATCCTCAAGAGAAAAAGTGCTTCTATTCATTTCTAGAGGTTCTAAAATATTTTCTTTTACATAATCTTCAAATGATTTTCCACTAATTTTTTCAACAATTTGACCAAGTAAAGCAAAACCTCCATTCCAATAATAATATTTGGTGTTTGGAGGACTTCGTAGTGTAGATTTTGAGTCATTCACATGAAAATAAAAATCATCCCAGTTACCCAAAGGAAATTCTGGAGCTTTTGCTTTGACTAATTGTTGATTCATTTGTGAAAAATAAAAAGTCATAAGCGAAGGAACACCAGAAGCATGACTCATTAGATGAAGAATCTTTATTGGATTGTCTTCAAAGCCGATATC
This sequence comes from Candidatus Heimdallarchaeota archaeon, assembly GCA_016839945.1. GTDB lineage: Archaea > Asgardarchaeota > Heimdallarchaeia > Heimdallarchaeales > Heimdallarchaeaceae > UBA460. The sequence goes on from JAEOTE010000092.1 coordinate 3,873, forward strand.
TACTGGAAGATATTTTGAAATTGGATCATTAATATCTAATTTGCCAGCTTCATGAAGCTGTAAAATAGCCATACAAGTTACAGATTTTGTTATTGATGAAACACCATAGAGTGTTTCCAAAGAAGCTGGTTTTACATCTCCTTTTTCTCTAAGTCCAAATGCTCTCTGATATATTGGTTCTCCATTCTGTGTTATTAAGACTGAAAATCCTGGGATTTTTTCATCCCTCATAACTTTTACAACTTCATGCTCATATTTTTCCTTGAAAAGCTTTAAATCCATATTATCACAGTCAGTTATGTTAATATATACACTTATAAAAGTAACGTATAGTTTATAACATTTTTGCTAAACATTAATTTATTTCCCGAAAATCTTATATATTCTTGAGAAATTATATGAATAGTCTTTGACATTTTGAGTCAAAGGTAAAAATAAAAGGAATGAAAAGATTTGAATAAAAAATTGTTAGTAAGTGCAACATTTTTAACGCTAATCCTGATAGGAATGTCTCCTAGTTTAATGGTTTGGGGACAAGAACCTATCATTGGAGGAATTCTACATACTCCTCTTTCAGCTGACGCACATGCACTGAATCCATTCTCTTGGACAACAACTTATGAAGCTTATATAATTTGGCACATATATGATCCTCTGGTACGAATGGACTTAGAAAATCAAGCATTTGCATGTATTGCTGAGAGTTGGTCACACAGTACCGACTATTCTGAATGGACATTTGTAATAAAAGACGATGTTTATTGGCATGATGGAAAAAAACTAACTGTTGATGACGTGTTTTGGACATACAATATGCTTTGGAATGATACTAACGTTCCAAGACGTAGTTGGCTTTTTGATGAGATAACAGATCTTCAGATTGTAGATAACACAATTGTTGTTTCATTTGGATGGGGACCAAAACCTGCAGACGTTCTTTATGATCTCGCAACTACACTCATAGTTCCTGAACACATTTGGGATGGTATAGACCTATATACATTCGCAAATGATGAACCAATTGGTAGTGGTCCATTTAAATTCGTTGAATGGGAAAGAGCACAATTCTTTAGATTGGAAACACATGACCAATATCAGTTCCCAATTTATGTTGATGGTAAAACAATACCTATTATCAGCGAAGTTGAAGCCCAATTTTATGCACTAGCTGGAGGAGATATTGAAACAATGGCTAATCCTCCACCTGAATTAGAAGATGCAGCTGAATTCTATAATTCCTCAGTTCACACAGCTCTTAATGATTACTGGGTTTACCTAGGAATGAATCAACGACGTTACCCAAATAATGTTACTGAATTTAGACAAGCTGTTTCGTATGGAATAGACCGTGACGAAATCGTTGAAATTATCAAATATGGTCGTGGTGCAGTAATGCCCGCTTCATGTAATTTACCATGGGGAACATATTATAATCCAAGTGCTAAAACTTATCCTTACAATATAACTAAAACCATTGAAATGCTAGACGCTCTTGGGTGGACTGACACTAACGCTGATGATATCCGTGAAGATGGTCTTGGACAAGATTTAGAATTCGATGTTATAGTAAGTGCAGATGCTCAAGAATCTGTTGACACTGTTAAGTTCATTAAAACCTACCTTGAACCTGCAGGAATCAAAGTAAACGTAGTTCCAATCATTTGGGATGTTCTTTGGCAAACTGTTGGTGGACTTGGTCACATTGATCAAGACTATGATTATCCAGGCAAATATGATTATGACTGGGCAGTCCTAGGTTGGGTAGGTTTTTGGAGCGATTTCCATCCAAGCTCATTCTATTGGTTATTAAGTGCTGATAGATGGTGGGGATCAGATGATGTCAACATTCCAGGATGGAACAGTTCAGTTCGCTGGGAAGTAACAGACCTATGTAATGACACACTCTACTCAACAGATGACGCAGTTATTGAAGCAAACATTGATTTAATACAAGAACTTGTTGCAGAAGATCTACCTTATGTACCATTACAAGTTAATGGTGGAACATACCTTTACAAAACAGATGAATATAAAGGCTGGGAATTAGGTCCAACAGATGGTCCTGATAATTACTTCACTTGGCTAAGTATACAACTAATTAAACCACCAGAAGCTGGTCCAGGATTTCTTGCATTAGGTGCAATAATTACACTAGTAGTCAGTGTTGCCTTTGTAAGATACAGACGTAGAAAGTAAAGTTTAAAATACAAAATTAAAGAAGAGAGTTGAAAGCTAAACTCTCTGGCTTTATTTTTTTTCAAAAAATAATTCAAAGTAATGTTTAGTTAGTAATATTTTTTCTAAACATATAGTTTTACCCGAAAAATTTAAAAATATTTTTGAATATTAAGGTTCAAAAGCGGTGTTTAGATAATGGGTTTAAGAGGATATATAGCTAAAAAACTATTTTTTGCAGCTGTTGCTTTTTTTGTAGCAATTACAATTGTTTTCTTTCTATACCATGTTATACCAGGAAATCCAGCGAATATATTTGCAACCGATAGAACTGTTAATCCTGATCAAAGAGATGCATTACTTGAAAGATGGGGGCTAAATGAACCTTTATGGAAGCAATATGGTATTTTTTTGAGGAATTTATTTCAAGGAGATCTTGGGTTCTCATATCTTCAAAAAATGCCTGTTACAGATGTTATTGGTGAATCTCTTCCTTGGACGCTTCTACTACTTGGAACGTCTTTTGTTTTAAATGCAGTTATAGGAATCTTTCTTGGAGCGTTTGTTGCATGGAGAAGAGGATCCAAATTAGATACAGGATTTGTATTAACATACAATTTCTATAATGCTATTCCTTTGTTCTTTGTAGGAATGCTTTTTATTGCTTTATTTAGTTTCTATGTTCGAAAATGGGGATGGGGATTCTATTTTCCTGCATATGGAGCACAAACAGCAGGATCTTCGGAATGGGGATTCTTTCCTCGTTTAGTAGATATTCTCTGGCATTTAGCTCTACCACTGACGGTACTAACTATAGCAGGTATTCTAGGTTGGTCATGGTTCATGCGAGGAAATCTAATAAATATACTAACTGAAGATTATATTAAAACAGCAAGAGCCAAAGGATTAAATGAAAACCAAGTTTTGTATAAGCATGCTTTCAGAAATGCTATCCTTCCAGTTGTTACTAACATAGGAATGAGTATAGGAGGATTAATTGGCGGAGCAGTTTTAATTGAAACGGTATTTTCATATCCAGGAACGGGAAGAATGCTCTATGAAGCACTCATTAGACACGATTATCCTCTAGTTCAAGGGGCATTTATAATCATATCAGGTTTGACTTTACTTGGATTGTTGATAGCAGAGATTATTTATGGATTCATAGATCCAAGGATAAGAACAGAATAGAGGTATTAATGATGGCAACAATGCTTAATAAAAATAATATAATGCGTCGCTTCAAAAGATGGAACAAGTCATGGAAAGTCTTCAGTAGAAATTGGATGGGTGTTTCAGGCTTAATTATAATGCTATCACTAGTAACATTAGCAATCTTCGCTAAACAAATTGCTGGATATCATGTTGATGATAGAGATTCTGAAAACATTTTCCAACCACCGGTAGAAGGACACATTTTAGGAACTAATCGTCATGGCAATGATATTTTTTCCATACTATTGAATAGTCTTGGGATATCCTTAGCAGTAGGTGTAGTAGCTGGTAGTTTAACTGTAATATTAGGAACTACTATAGGAGTTGCGAGTGCATACATTGGCGGGAAATTTGACACTATAGTTATGCGGATAACAGACATAGTTTTGGTAATTCCTGCTTTACCTTTGATGCTTCTCCTAGCATCATTAGTCCCATTAATTGTTGATAAACTTTCTTGGTTAGATACCATTCCTTGGTGGTCTATCATTGCATTTGTTTATGTTGTAGTGTTCTGGCCAGTTTCTGCAAGATTAATTCGAGGACAAGCACTATCACTTAAACATAGAGCATTCATTACTAGTGCTAAATCTGCTGGTGCTGGAAATGGATATATTATATTCAAACACTTATTACCTAATGTCTTTCCATTAATGCTTACAATGATTATAACATCAATGAGACAGGCAATTCTATATGAAGCTTTCCTCTCATTTCTTGGGCTAGGAGATCCTTCAAATTGGAGTCTTGGTAAGATGTTAAGTGTGGCTCAACAACAAGCTTCACTAGCTACAGGAGCATGGTGGATGTATCTCCCAGCAGGTATAGCTATTGCTCTCACAACTCTCAGTTTTGCTTTCATTGGAATTGCTTTTGATGAAATTGTAAACCCTCAATTAAGAAGGAGATAATACTATGGCACTACTTGAAGTAAAAAATCTTAAGACGTACTTTCATACAAGAGCAGGTTCAGTTAAAGCTGTTGATAATGTAAGTTTTAAACTAGGAAAAGGAGAAGTTCTTGGACTAGCAGGTGAAAGTGGTTGTGGAAAAACAACCACTTGTTTATCGATAATGCAAATGATTGACTTTCCAGGGGAGATCATGGAAGGTCAAATTATATACGAAAATGCATTCGAAGTTATTACAGAAAATCCAAGTAAGAGTTTTCGAGATAGAATCTTTAATAGAAACGTAGAGAATAAAAAACGAACTAAAAACCTACTTGAGTTTTCAGAAGCTGAGATGAGAAGTATAAGAGGCAATCATATATCTATGGTTTTTCAAGGAGCAATGAATGCACTAAATCCTGTACACAGAGTAGGTAATCAGATTCAAGAGGTTTTAAACATACATGAACCAGAATTGGAAAAAGACGAAGCTTGGGATAAAGTTATCGATATTCTTGAAACTGTTGGTATAGATTCAGTGAGAGCTAGAGATTATCCTCATCAACTCAGTGGAGGAATGAAACAAAGAGCTCTTATTGCGATGGCTTTAGTCAATAATCCCGATATAGTAATTGCAGATGAACCTGTTACTGCGCTTGATGTAATTGTTCAAGCTCAAGTTCTTAAAGCTACTAAAGAATTACAGAGAAAATTTGATTTATCTATGATAATGATAACCCATGATTTATCAGTAATAGCTGAAGTATGTGAAACTCTAGCTATAATGTATGCTGGGAAATTAGTTGAGTATGGAGATCTTCGAACATTGTTTAAAGAACCCTTCCACCCTTATACTCAAGCCCTAATCAATGCCTTTCCAAGCATAGCAGGTCCAAAGAAAGATTTGTATGACATTGGTGGATTTCCTCCTGATTTACGCAATCCACCTTCAGGGTGTCGATTCCATCCTAGATGCTCTAAAGCGATGCCAATATGTAGTAAAAAAGAACCTTCAAACACTCCTATCAAAAATGGTTATGTCGCTTGTTGGTTATATGAAGAGGAGGAAAAGAGAAAATGACATCTTCAGAGATTTCAGATTATTCTTCAATCAGATTAATGAGAATGGCAGGATTTTCATTTCTAGGATTGGCTATAATATTTGTTGTTCTGGAAATAATCGTTGTTTTTTTTGGTGAATTATCTTATCTTTCCATTATAACTTCTTTACTACTAAGTCTCTCAGTTGTAATTCTAGTTTTGTCACTTAGAAAAGTTGCTCTGCAAACTCCCAGTATTAGGAGAAATGTCATTATTGCTAGTAGCTGGTTAATTGGTTATATCTTCCTAACTATTATTTCAGAAACATTCTTTGTCTTTCTTATATTACAAGTTGCAGCATTTGTAATTGGGCTTATTTCTATGTTAGTAAGAATTATCTCATTTACTCAATTAAATAATACTTTCAAACGATTATCTAAAATCGGCTATAATCTTGATTCACAGATTTTCTTACTTTATGGATGGTTTGCTGTTCTTTCAACTGTTGCATTAATAGTTTCTGTATATACCTTAAATCTTACAGTGATTATTGCTGTAGTAATCACAACTGTTGTAGGAGAAATTTCTCTTTTATTTGCAGTAGGTTACAAATTAATTCAAAACTCAAATGCGATTAAAGATATTTTTGAGGGTGTACAAAAACGATTTCTAGATGATAGACCAGAACTAGAGGATCATGAAAACATCGTAGTAGAAGCAGTTAATTTAGAAAAACTCTTCCCTGTAATATCAGGCTTTTTTGAAAGCATTTTCTCAATCGAAAGAATTAAAAACACAGGAAGAGCAACTGCAAAATATTTCTCTAGCATTTTCTCAAAAGAACGAACTAAAACGATAAAAGAACTAACTAGAGAATATTTCGGGAAAGTATTTGAAGAAAGAGAAAAACTCTTTGTTCATGCAGTAGATGATGTTTCTTTTAGGATTCATAAAAGAGAAACTTTTGGATTAGTTGGAGAGAGTGGTTGTGGAAAATCAACTACTGGATTACTCTTACTATATCTCTTAGAGAGTACTGGAGGTAAAATCTTTTTCAAAGGACTAGATTCTTCAGAACTTTCTGTCAGAGAACTTAAGGAAGTTCGACGGTATATACAAATAATTTTCCAAAACCCGTATGAATCATTAAGTCCCCGTTTCAGCATTTTAGATATTATCGCTGAACCTTTGAGATTACTTAACATAGAGACAGATGAAGCTAAAATAGAAGAAAAGGTTAAAGAAGAATTGGAAAGTGTAGGGTTAATTCCTGCGGAAGATTTTATTGATAGGTTCCCACATGAGTTAAGTGGGGGACAGAGACAAAGAGTTGGTGTTGCAAGAGCTTTCATACTTGATCCTGAATTCATAGTTGCAGACGAACCTGTATCTATGTTAGATGTATCTATCAGAGTAGGTGTTTTGAAAATAATGCGACAGCTTACTCTTGATAGAGGTACTGCTTTTCTTTTTATTACTCACGACCTTGCACTAGCAAGAGTCATGTGTGATAGAATTGCAGTAATGTATCTTGGTAGGATTGTTGAACAAGGGCCAACAGAAGAGCTGATTCAAAAACCTATCCATCCATATGCTAAAGCTCTTATTGCAGGAGTCCCCAAACCTGATCCTGATGCAAAAAGAACAGAAGAGTTACCTATTATTGGTGAAGTTCCAAGTGGGATTGATGTTCCAGCTGGTTGCAGATTTAATCCACGATGTCCTTTTGCAATTGACAAATGCAAAATTTATGATCCAAAACTTGAGGAGGTCGAAGAAAACCATTTAGTTGCATGTCTTCGGTATAAAGAAATCAATGATATGTGATTTTTTTCATATTCTATTTCTTTATTTGGAGTTGATTTAATGAGTGAAAATAAATTCAATGAAATCGAAAATCTCATGATCACTGGAGAGTACAGGAAATCATTAGATTTAATTTCAAAAGTTCAAATAAATAAACAATTAAATGATGATGAAGTATTCCATCTTCTATCATGTAAATGTACATCTTTGAACTGCTTAGGTGAATATGAAGAAACAATTAAAACCGCAAGTGGATATCATATCGAAGCTAAATCTAAACAAAAAGCTTTATGTGAAATTGATGCATTATTATTTACAATATTTGCATATTACAGATTAAATAAAAACGAAGAAGCATTAAGAAATGTAGAAAGCGTTGAAAAACTTCTGGAAGGATGTTCTGAAGAAGGATTGAATCATCGAAAATCAAGATTGCTAGCTGATAAAGCACTTCTTTATTCTAGCAAAGGAGAAGTTAATCAAGCTCTCGAATTATCACAAGAAAATCTTCAGCTTTGTCAAAAGATGAAAGTGCCACATTTACTAGCAAGAGCTCAGTACATATGTGGCATCATATACAATGATATGGGAGAGAATGAAACAGCAATAGATTTCTTTGAAAGAAGTTTGGAGATAAGAGAGAAGCTACAGAATCATTATGACTTAGCTCATTCACTATTCAGACTAGGATACACTTGGAGGACTCTAGGTGTGCTGGATACTGCTCAAGATTATTTCAATAAAAGCTTAAAACTGAGAGAAAAGATTGGCAACCAACAGGATATTTCTTGGACTCTTTTAAATATTGGAGATATTCATCTTGCTAGAAAGGATTTGAAAGAAGCTCAGCAGTATTATGATAGTTCTCTTTTGATAAATCAAACTAATAATTTTGATTATGGAACTGTTTTTTCTTTGATAAGATTGAGTATGATATATGAAGATATGGGGAATCCTCAATTGGTTATAGACACTCTAGAGAAAGCTCTTAATTATTCGCAGAATCTAGAAATTGTTGGTCCTGAGGTTTTTGTTCTATTTGATTTAATAAATTTCGTCACTGACATTAATACTGAAATTTCTAAAGAATCAAAATCGGAGATTAAAGAAATCGATCAAGAAACAATAGAATATGTCAAAGAGAAATTTAACATGTTGAGTGATCATCTGAATAGATTTTCTTTCATTAATTATCTTCATAGAATAAAGCTGTTTAATCAAATGTATCGACTTGCTAGAGCTTTAGTTCTTAAATCCAACGAAACTGCAAGAGATAAGAAAAAAGCTCAGAGATTGTTGGAAGAGATTACTGATGAAGATATCATTTCTTATGATTACACAATAATTGCAATGTCAAATTACAGTGAATTACTTGCCGATGAATTAAAAAAACATCTTGGAGAAGAAGGACTAGTTACCGAGTTATCTGATCTTTCACACATGTTATCACCGGATTATTCGCAAAGAGCATATGCAATAGCAGCAGAAAGTTTTCTTCATCAGACAAAAACAGCTCTTGAAGAGATAGATATAGCGAAAGCAAGGGAATTGCTTAGGAGAGCTCAAAACCTGAATAATTTCTTAATTTTGTACAACAAAGGTCCTACACCTTTCAGAATACTATATATTCTCCATACTAAGGAAATGAATTTAAACGGATTGAGCAAAAAACTTGGTATAACAAAAGGTGCTTTAACTAGTCATTTGAAATTGTTAACTAGTTTAGACTTAGTAAAAATCTCTAAAGAAACACAAGTACGTTCAGCTACTATGTTGAAAAAATACTATTCCTTAGGAGAAAAAGGAATAGAATTAATCCAAAGATTTGATTTAGATATCTTAGAATCAATTTCTAAAGGTAAAGAGGAGAGTAAATCTATTCTTGATACTCAAATGACACCTAGATTGTTAACTAAGATGATAAGAGATGTAACTTATTTAATTGACAAAAGTCAAAATTTCGTTGAAGAACAGATTTTAACTCACTCATTTAACAGTTCAGATGAGATAGAAAAACGATCTAATGAATTAGAAGTAGCTAGTAAATGCATAAAAGATTCTGAAGAAATTAAAATTGATAATTTGTTTCTAACGGAAAAACAATACAAGGCTTATATGATGCTGTGGAAAGAGTTCAGAGATAAAGTTCAAGATGAAATTCTTACTGTAAATATTGATTCTTCTGAATATCATTCAGTAGAAAAACCAAATTATATTGTTCATCTATCTCTACCAATAAGAGATTTAATAGATCTAGAAAGATTTTTAGAAGAGAAAAGAAGAAAAGAAGAGAAGGAGAAGAAGATTTCTTAGTTTTTATTCCGATTTCTTTTAATTAATCCTCTTTTTCTAAGCTTCAATGTCCTTCTTACCGCAAGAACTATTTCTAAGAAAATGAAAATTCCAAACGAATATAAAATAAAAACCAAAACCACAATCCTGACAAAAGGAGAATATGATTGATCAAATCTAAGGTAAAGATGAATCAAACCTGTCCCAAGTTCATAGAATGGTTGAAAAATGTCATAGATTATATTATCTTTATACTTACCTAGTACTTCAACTCCGTATGAGTCTATAATGAACATAGTATTTTTAGCTCTAAGTTGTACCATTAAAGCTTCTTCTGAGAATTCTGTTACATTAAGAGCTGTCCATGCATTAACTTTCCCTCCATCAGATCTATCTGGTGAATGCATATCTGTTCCTGTAATTAATCCTATTGTCTCATTATGTTCTAGATAAAAATCATAAGATACGTAATCAAATACTTGACCGTTCACTACTTCAAAAAAATCTACTCCCCAAGACATCAGTTGATTTCTAGAGGGTGTTATGTCATTAAAAGAATTCTCACTATACAGCAAATGATTTGCTACAACAACTCCACCTTGAGAATGTGCTTCTTCAATTGTTTCTATTATTTCATCATCTGTTGGATTAATTGGTATTTTTAAGTTCCATTCCTTTATTCCTAGAAGATTCAAATGTACTCTTTTTGTAGTCCATTCCATCCCTTGAAGAATAATAATCTTATCTTTATACTCTTGTGCTAATTCAGCTATCTCAAATGAATTCTCAAGTGAGTTATGATCAGTAATAGCAAAAGCATTGAATCCAAGAGCTAAATGCCATTCAATACTTTGTCTGATGGTTAATTTTCCATCACTGTATTTTGTATGGGAATGTTGATCAAACAATATATCATATGTGATATTGGTTACAGGAATAAAAGGATCTATGTCTTCCCAACTATCTTCATAGTATTTTCTTTCCGCTGGACCAAATTTTGCCATAATAACACTAAAAGCCATAACAGACCCTATAACAATAAAATATATCAATAGATGCTTAATTATTGTTGGTACCTTCTGCGGAAATTTCATGAGTAATTTAAGAGAACAATTTATAAAAGCGTTAAGTTTCACTCATATTATTATTTTGTTATTCACATAGTCAAAGCATTATTTTTGTGTTCTAACGCAATTTCCTCAAATTTATATGTGACTTCACTTAGAAAACTAACTTTCTCTGCAGAATCAGAATAAAATCTCTCGAGCGTTTTTTCAATTATTTTTCCTGTATTTTCAGTTTTATTATCTTCTATTAAAATAGTAATTTCATAAGGTTCGGAAACAAAATTTTCAATAGGTTCGAGAATCATTTCTGTTGTATTTTCTCTGCGTATTCTTTTTAATTTTTTAATGCGTTTTTCATATTGAATAAGGAGACTTTTAAAAGATGTAAAATTAGCATTATTTTCATAGAAATCTCTAGCTTCAGTTTCCAATTTTAATGCAAATTTTAGGACTGCTCCTAATGTAGCTAAGTTCATTTTTTCACCTTATTTTTTTAGAACCATCTAGTAATAACTACTTTTTCTTCTGTAAAGAAATCCACAGCATTCTTCCCTTGTCCATGTAAATCTCCTTTGAAGCTATCTTTCATACCAGAAAATGGAAATGTAGAAATTGGTGCAGCAACACCAATGTTTATACCTATGTTTCCAACATTTACTCTATATTGATATTCTCTAGCTATTTTTCCACTTGATGTGAAGATAGAGGATGCGTTTCCATATGGATTTTCGTGAATAATGTTAATAGCTTCATCTAGATTTTTAACATGAATAATTGGGATAACAGGACCGAAAATTTCATCTTGTGCTATAGTCATACTTGGTGTGACTTTATCAAATATTGTCGGTCCAATAAAGAAACCATTTAAGAATTTCTCATTTTTTCTTACATTTCTTCCATCAAGTATAATTTCGGCTCCTTCTTCAACTCCTGTTTGGATATAACTTAGAACACTTTTCATTCCCGCTTCTGATGCAAGAGGACCCATTTGAATACTTTCATCTAATCCCTCACCAATAGTAATTTTCTTAGCAGCTTCTAAAAGAGATTCTCTGAGTGTTTCATATATATCCCCTACAGCTAGAAGTACTCCTCCTGCAAGACACCTTTGACCTGCATTTCCATAAAAGGAAGTTATTAAATTTGGAATTGTTCTTTCAAGATTAGCATCAGGCATCACTGTAATAAAATTCTTTGCTCCTCCTTGGACTTGAACTCTTTTCCCAAATTCACCACATTTTTTATAGAGAAGTTTTCCAACTTTTGTTGAACCTACAAAAGATAATCCAACTGTATCAGGACTCTCAATAAGTGTATTAACAGCTTCTGCTCCACCATGAACTAAATTGATAACTCCTTTAGGAATACCAATTTCATCAAATATTTCAAATTGTTTAACCATACTTAAAGGACATTGATCTGAAGGTTTCAGAATATAAGTATTCCCTGTTGCAATAGCATAAGGCCAGAACCAAGAAGGAACCATTGCAGGGAAATTAAAAGGTGCTACACAAAAGAAGATACCCAATGGTTGTTTTATTACCATTTCATCTATACCTGCAGCTACATCTTCAATATTATATCCCATCTGAAGCGTAGGTATTGTTGTTGCAGTTTCAATATTTTCGATTGTTCTTCTATACTCTCCTCTGGATTCATCTATCGTTTTTCCATGTTCTATTGTTAACACTTCTGATAATTCATCAAAGTTTTCTTCTAGAGCTTCTCGAAAATCATATAGATACCTAATCCTGGATTGAGCTGGAGTAGTTCTCCATCTCCAGAATGAAGTTTTTGCTGCTTCAATTGCTTGCAATGTTTCTTCTTTTGTACTTATAGGTGATTTAGCAATAATTTCTCCAGTTGCTGGATTAATAACATCTCTAGTTTTGTCTGTTACAGATTCAATCCATTTTCCATTAATGTAATTCTTTAAAACTTCTCCATTCATATTACCACTTTGTACTAATTATTCCAATTTGAGGTTAATGTGTTAAAAGATTATTCAAGACTTATAAGTTTTTTATAAAATCAAAAAAAAACACTTCTAGAATACCTTTTTAAGGAGAAATCTGTTATTTTTCAAAATAGTCTTTGATGTGATTTATTTGAATTCCAAAGAAGTAATAAAAAAAGATAAAGAATTCTATATTCAAGGGTATGCAAGAGTACCTGTTGTTTTTACAGAAGGTAAAGGTGCTATGTTAAAAGATATTGATGGAAAAGAATACATTGATTGTTTTGCTGGAATCGCGGTTACTAATGTAGGTCATGCTCATGAAAGATTAGTTAAAGTTGCCAAAGAACAAATGTCAAAATTGATTCATACATCAGGTCGGTTCTTTAATGTTCCACAGACACTTCTAGTAGAGAAACTAGCAAAAATAACTCCTGGTGATTTAAAATACACATATTTATGCAATAGTGGAACAGAAGCAGTAGAAAATGCAGTTAAGTTGGTTAAGAAATATGCTTATTCACAAGGAAAAACAGGAGCAGCTTTAATAGCTTTAGAATGTTCTTTTCATGGAAGACTAGGGTATTCTCTAACATTAACAGGACAAGCAAAATACAAGAAAGGTTTTGGAACTTATGCTAATGCTCCAGGAGTTGTTCATGCTCCAGCACCATATACTTACAGATCTAAGTTATCAGAAGAAGAATGTGGTATAGATGCTGCATTAGCTATAGAAACAACAATAGATAGGCAAACAACGGGAGATGTAGCAGCTTTCATAATGGAACCAATATTGGGAGAAGGAGGAATTATAATCCCACCTGATTCTTATTTTAAAACTCTTGTAAGCATTTTAAAAGAGAGAGATGTTCCATTCATATTGGATGAAGTACAGACTGGATTTGGTCGCACAGGCAAGTTGTTTGCTAGTGAGTATTGGGATCTTAAACCTGACCTTATGACATTAGCAAAAGGACTTGGAGGAGGAATGCCTATTGGCGCTGCAATTGCTACTAGTAGGATAGCTGATTGCGTAGAATCAGGAGATTTCTTCTCTACTTATGGAGGAAATCCAGTTTGTAGTGCAGTAGCTTTAGAAAATATATCTATCCTATCTGATGAGCAATTAATTAACAATTCAGCTAAAATGGGTAAAATCTTTCTAGAAGAATTGACTGAAATGAAAGAGAAGAAACCAATCATTGGTGAAGTAAGAGGAAAGGGTTTGATGATAGGAATAGAATTAGTCAAAGATCAACAATCAAAAACACCTGCTTCAGCTGAAGCAAAAAAGATTGTAACATTTCTCAAAAACGAAGGGATCATAATTGGTTTAGGTGGTATATTTGGAAATGTTCTACGATTACAACCTCCCCTATGTATAGATGAGGATCAAGTGGTTAAAGTATTAGAAAAAATTAAAAAAGGAATCAACTTGCTTTGAATAACATCCTATTATTCTTTATAACAGCTTAACACTGCATCCCAGGCAACTTCGGAAGCTTCAATTCCAAAGGAAGTTAAAGGTAATTTTTTGTTTTCTATCTCTTGAGTGCTAACAATGTAAAGTGAATCACCATCATTAATAGCATGAAAAGGTTGTATTGCACGAGCCATTGAAGCATGAATTTGTCTTCCAGCTTGTCTTAAAGAATAATCATCAAATTTCTGATTGGTTACTATTAGAGTTAGAGTTGTGTTTGTTGTAAGATTTTCATTCCTATCAGCTATTTGTGTATTAATATATTCTTTTGCATTAACTCTCTCATTTTTTGTTCGATCTAAAAATCCTCTTACAATTTCTCCATCTCGGTTAATTATTGCTCCTAGAGCATTTACTACTGTAAAAACTAATATTTTGGTATCTCCTACTTTGGTATAAGCTCCTCCTTGTCCTGCCATTTCAGCATATGAAAAATCTAGGCATTTTCCTACTGAAGCTGATATGCCTGCACCTTGAGGTCCTAATGGAAATTTACCTTCTACAGCTATTTTCAAGGCTTCTCTTCCTAAATTTTTATCTGGATAGATTGAATTCTTTCTAGGTCCAAAATCATAGATTATTGCACCAGAGACTAATGGTATTTCCAGCCAATTAGGAGAGTAATTCCTCCATTTGAGTAATTCAGCTGATACACCAGTTATGGCTTCATATCCCCATAAAGACCCTCCAGCAAAACAGATGGCATCAGCATAAGTTCTATTCTGTCCAATTACTCCAGGGGCTCCTCCTCTAATATCACTAGCCATTTTGACTCCTTTAGGAAAATAAAAAACTGTACATCCTGTTGGACCATCCTCATATTCAGCTATACCTATTTTTAATCCAGGAAAATCAAATTTTAAAATTGGTTCTTTGAAGGAAGTATTTAGCTTTAGCTCAGCATCATCATTGGATATTAAATCATTCATACAGAAAGTTGGAAATTAAATTATTAAGAGTTTCTTATTAAATAAAAAGAAAGTGAAGAATTATCGTCTTCATTTCTTAAATGTAATTATATTTATATTACCAAAATATTGCCAATTTATAAGGATGAAAATCAAACCTGAGACAATTAAAGAAATTGCAGCTGTTTTAATACTATTAGTCATAGGTGTAAGTCTTCCAATATTAATAACATATGAGAAAGAATACAATATTGAAATAAAAAATGATAAAGACTTCAAGAAATACAAATTCCCTGGAAATGGATCTGTATCCAATCCTTATCTCATAGAAAATCTATCAATCATACGAGCAAAAAAAAGAGGAATATCTATTTCAAATACAAGTAAGTATTTTGTTATTAGAAATTGCACTCTTGGGTACAATTTATTTAATGGAATTAACATCCAATACATAAAAAATGGAACAGCTAAAATCTATGATAATGTTTGTTTTGGACATTCAGCAGAGGGAATAAATATAGTTTCTTCTGATTATCTCGAGGTTTACAATAATACTTGTTTTGATAATAAAATTGAACTAAATATTGAGAGTTCTAAACATTGTTATGTAGCTAATAATCATCTTTACAGATCTAGAGAAATTACTGGTCAAGAAAGATTTGTGTATAGTGGACTAATATTGAAGAATTCATTCTTTGTAACTATTGACAACAACAAAATTACTCAAACAACCCGAGGAATATATATAGAAAAAAGCTATAATTGTACCATATCAAATAACAACATAAATAAGGTTGCCAATTTAGGAGTAACTTTAATTTCAAGCTCATATTGTAACATTATCGGTACTACTAGCAAATCCACAATATATGATGGCTTTGTTTTTCGTCATTCTAACTATAATTACATTACAAATTGCAGTTCTATTGTAAATAATTTTGGATTTTATCTATCAGATAGTAGTGAAAATACTCTCTCCTTTAACAAAATTGAAAGGAATAGAGAAGGTCTCCATCTTACATCTAATAGTCATAATAACACTATAAGCTATAATGAATTTCTCAACAATACTGATGAAGGAGTTAATATTGATGGGGGTGAGTTTAATATTATTCATCATAACACTTTTTCTTTCAATAATCTTGGAGAAATTTCCCAAGCTCAGGATAATTCATCGAATAACATATGGTATGACATTAATTCTCATGAAGGCAATTTTTGGAATGGGTGGAACAGCTCTGATCCTTATGTAATTATGGGAAGTGCAAATAGTACTGATTTATATCCATTAGACGAACCCATTAACTTAATAATGAAGAATTATTTCATCAGAATTCATCAAGAATTGAAATCAATAGAAGGTTTCCAAAAATTGTTTATACACTTTTCAATTACTAATTCATGAAAAAAAAAGGAAGATGCGAATTTAACCACTTCTTTTCCACTTTCTTCTTTTTGTAATGATTATTGCAAGAACCATTAAGATTGGTGCATAGGTAACAAATTTATAGCTAGTTTTAGTTGTTTTATCAATTAAGATAGAAGGATCTAAAACTCCTCTAACTGCTTTTGATGCATTCAAAAGTCCATATCCAAAGTAATCATCTTTTCCTGAATCTCCTAGATCAGTTGCTGATTTATGAAGAATATCTCTTATCTCTTTAACTGTTAAAGAATAATTCAAAGATTTCATCAAAGCGATAACACCAGAAACTTGTGAACATGCAAATGAAGTTCCCAATCCCCACCCATAGTATGAGTTAAAAGAATAAAACGGCATTGTGCTCCAAAGTTTAACACCACCACCTTCATCACCAACTGGAGCAACAATTTCAGTTGCTTCACCATAATTACTATAGTCAGCTTTTTCTTGATTATTGTTTGTTGCACCAACAGCTATAACTATTTCACTAGCACCTGGGTGCTCTATGAAATTCCGTCCCCCTGTAGGTAACCATGTATTCCCTGTAACAGCTACTATCGGGATATTTTTCTCATAAGCATAAGCAAGTTCATCATAATATAATGAAGAATTATCAAAAGCATATAAGCTGAGATTTATTACATCAGCACCATTATCAGCAGCATAACGAATAGCAGCTCCAAAATCCGTATAACTATAAAATGCTTCGTTGATGTCCATTAGTCTAACGTCCATAATTGTTACATTTGGAGCAACTCCCAGCATCCCATTACTATCCCATGGTGCTACAATAGTTCCTGCTATAAAAGTGCCATGCCAATGAACTAGATCCCCTGGTTCTGGTCCAGGTGTTGAATCATCAGAACTAAAATCCCAACCATGAACATCATCTATGTACCCATTTCCATCATCATCAATTGAATTATTAGCTATTTCATCTACGTTAGTCCAGGAAACATTTTGCAAATCAGGATGAGAAAAATCAATTCCTGTATCAATTACTGCAACAGTGATATCTTTCGATCCGTTAGTGATTCTTAAAGCATCTTTAAGATATATTTGTTCTTGAAAAAACTGATTCTCATGATTAATAGCTTTAGTCAGATTTATCAAGCTGTTTTGAGTGTTACTGAAGCTAAAGATAGATAAAGAAATAATAATAGTAAGTACAAAGATTGTTTTACTTTTAGACATAAATGAAAGACAGATTAGACATAAATAAATCTATTGTAGAATAGAAAAAACAAGAGAAAATACATGGATATTTTCACAATTTAAATAAGGACTTTCACTTTCAAAAAGAGCTGAAAACCAAAAACAGAAGGCTTCTAATAATAACTTGCGACATGTATTATTTTCACTTTGAATAGTTTCAGTGAGCTGTGTCTCTAAACTATATAAACGTACAAAGTGATTTTTAGTACGATAGAAATGTCAAAAACTATCTTACTTGAAGGAGATCTTATTTGCCCAGAATGTGGTGAAGATACATTCGCTACTACTACAGCTGATATTGTATGTAGGAACTGTGCATCAGTGGTAGAAAGGATTATTGAGGGAAGCCATTTTCTCCAAGGTGGAGAGAATGAAAGAATGGGTTCCCCAGAAAGTAGAAGAGGGGGAAAGAGTACTTTCTTCAAAATTCATGATGCGAATGCTGGTGAAAATAGAGACAGATATAAAAGATTGTGGAATGTGGAAAATTCAATTTATCATGCAGTTGACGAACAAAAGTCTAGATTGCTCTCAATATTAACAAAAATTGGTTTATCAGAGAATGAAAGAAACTCTGTAATGTTCGAATTAAAAAAAGTGTATAATCAAGAACGCTTTCATAAAAGAAAAGTAACAAACATCTTCCTGCTAGCAGCTGCTATAACAATTAAGCAATTAAAGAATAAAGGAAGAGCAATCAGTATTAATGACATAGTAGGAATCTTCAAAGCTCACGGGTGCAAACTTTCAAGCAAATCAATAAGAGATTACATTCTTGATCACAATATCAGTTACAAAACAAGCTCACCAAAGCAGTTTGTTCCAGTATATTTAGCAAAGTTAAAATCTAATGAAGTATTAAGGGATCGATTAAATCAGATTAATCCTAAAGATGAGCTTGTTGTTGATAAGATGTTTACAACTATTGAGAGATTAGCTACAAAGCTATCTGAAATCAAACAAAGTGGAAGAAAACCAAGTGTATTTAGTGTTTCATGTTTGTATGTTGCAACCTGTATGGTGGGACAACGTTACACCGGTTCAAACCTTTTGACCAAAGAAGAAATATCAAGGTTCTGTAACATTCCAAGTACATCTCTTCGAGATCATACTAGATTTTTAATGAATAATGTGAAACTTAATCTCTAAATTCCATTTTTTTTAATTTTTTTCAATGTTTTTTTCCTTTTTATTTGTATATGAAACTTTAAAATGGTTTTTAAGGCAAAATTTCATACTTTATATTACTGATATACAATGGTTTCCAAAAGCGAACAGAAAAAAATCATTAAACTACTCAAATCTAAACTTACAATAGAAAGGCTTGATGGCTTACATGAGCTCAAATCAACAGGACAAGAAGCAGGTTTTGCTATTTCAGAATTGTCTAATATTATTAAAAAAGATCAAGATGACCTGTGTATAATAAATGCTCTAGACATCATAGCTATGCTTTCAGAAACCAATGCTGAATATATTTCTATTATTGAACAAGCTGCTACTGCTGAAAGAGTAGGTGTTAAAAGAAAAGCTGAGAAGCTGTTAACAACAATTAGTGGAAGAGTTCAAATCGTACCAATAAGTGATGAAGAAGAAGCTCCTCTAACAGATGAGCTTTTTGAGAAAATAGAAGAACCAATAACTGAACAACCTACAATAACAGTCCAAACTGATGTATCTGACGATATTAGTTTTGATTTAGAAGACTTTTCAGTTGGTGAAACAACTGAATTGCAGTCAGTACAAGCACTAGAAGTCCCAGCTGCTACATTTACTCCTGAAAGTATCCCCCCACCTCCTCCATCTAAAGTTGAAACACCTCCTCCAGAACCTCCACCTGTTCCTCCTGAACCAATTGAAGAAGCAGCAATTCCTGAAATTGAAGAAGTTGAAGAAGTGGAATTAGAAGAAATAGAAGCTGTAAATGAATTTCAACTCATAGAATTAGAAGATGCTCCTCTTGAAAATTCTTTAAAAAATCTGTTATCCTTATCTCAGTCACTATCTTCAACTGAAGATACTGAAAAACTTACAATTATCCAAACAAAAATTACTAATGTTTTAGATATGTTAACTGATCATTTACACGAAGTGATGGGTTTAGACAAAGAATTTGATCAACAAAAGTTCTTGGAATATACTTTCAGTGAAGATGATGTTGAATATCTACGAAATATTGTATTACTCTTTGGATCTAAACTTCAGGATCAAATCAGTGATAAAGAAAGCATCAATTCTCTCATTTTCATGGGAGCATTAGCACAAAAATTAAATTTATTTGATGAAACTGTAATAATTTACAATTTAATACTAAAACTCGATAACAACAATAAAGTTGTTTTGAATAATCTTGGGATGCTTTTCGCTAAAATGGATGCAACAAATGAAGCAATTGATCAATTTCAACTTCTCCTTAAGTTAGAACCATCAAATGCTAAAATAAATGCAAAAATTGGTGATTTATTTTTATTCAAAAAAGAAGACTATGATGGAGCAATAGAATATTACAATAAATCTTTAGAAATTGATGAATCTTTATTCTCAACTGCTATGAATTTAGCAGCTGCATTAAGTAAAAAAGAAGATTATGATGGTGCAACTTCTGTTCTCTTAAGGAGTCTTAAAACTAATGAAGGAATTCCTGATTTATGGTTAAATTATGCAATTCTTCTCGTAAAGCAACTAAAGTTTCATGAAGCATTAGAAGCATATTCTAAAGCTTTAGATGTAGCTCCAGAGGATTGGAATTTTAAAGAAAGAGCTGAAACTGAGAAAGAGAAAGTAGAAAAAATACTTGAGTCTCCAAAATATGCAGAAACAGAAGAAGAAGATTTGCGTTATATGGTGGATAAAAGCAGTAAAGTTGAAATCAGTAAAGCCTTCATTTTTGCTCAAAAACCACTTGATGATGAGGTTTTCTTAGCTGTTTTTGATTGGTTTAAATCTAAGAAACATAAATATCTAATTGATGATGCCTTAGAACCAAAATATGGGAGTATTATGAATGAAGATCAATTCCCAATTGACCCATTAAGAGCTAAGGATTTTGGAGAAATTATTTGGCCTGAGCAATTCGAAAAAGAATTAGATCTTTCAAAATTTCACTGTGAATTAGTCGATTTAGAAGGGTATGATAAAATAGTTGTTTTTATGGAAGAGATATAGAACTATTTATTGTGAAACAGTTTTCCACTAATAAACTTCTTTTTTCTTTCTAGAATAAAAATAGCAACAAGAATTCCACTTCCAATTATAGGTGTTGTTACAGTAAGTGCGATTTTTCCCTTGGACCAACCTGAGTTGTAAATTTCATCTATTGTCTGAATTCCATCTTGGTTCTCAACTATGATTTGAATTTTTCTAACTGAATTACTTATATTACTTAGAGAAATCTGAAAATTGTTTGGTTGCCATTGCGGAAGAAAATTAATTTTTCTCTCGTATATTATCTTTTTATTAACTTTAACTTTTAGTGTACCTTCTGTAATATCATCAATTTTATAGCCATTCCATGTTGTTAGATTTAGATTTAATATTCCAGTTTCTAGATCTAACATTTCATCTTCAATTTGAATAATTGGCTGCTCATAAAATCTTTCTACTAAGTGAACCCAAAAATAAGTATCATTAAAACCATTGATTATTAGTTCCCAAGCAATTTCTCCCTCTGTTGTAATCTCTGTTATAATTGTTGGACTTTTTTCATTTAAAACGAGTGCTCTATTCCCAAAAATCCCTAAAGTATTTCCTCCTGGTAATCTATCAGCATCACCGCCTGATTCAGGGAAGTAATATGTTTGATTAGTAGTTACCCATGACCAGAGTTCCCTCATAGTTTCCTCTTCTTCATTTATTTCAAACTCAAGAAATCTAGAGAAGCCTTGACTGTTCTTTAAGGTCATAGTATCAGGATTAGTCTCATTATACAAATCATTATCAAAAATTATGAATCTGTTCTTCCCTATCTTTTCCAAATTATGAGGAAAATGAAACAAAGAATCTACCAATCCTTCACTTTGATTATACATAGTAAAATTGCATAATCTTCCTGCTTCCCAAAGAATATCTTTAGTATTATAATCGATTTTAGCAATAGTGTCTAAATTCCGGATATTCAGATAAATTACTTCATCTTGTTTATCCCAGACAAAACTATTGGAATGCATCCAATCTGCTCCACCTCTCGATGTTAAATTAAGTCCAAGACTTGTGTGACGAGTTGCATTAAATGGATATTGAGTTCTAGCGTCCCACTCCCAAATTATTTCTCCTTCTCTAGTATATTCTGTTAGTTTATCGTAAAGGATGTTTGCTCCATCCCATGATTCAGATGAATATACATATTCTAAAATAATGAATGTATCAGTTTCTGGATTATAATCGAAATCATGATGTCCTCCAGGAACATTTAGAGTTTCTACTTCTCCAGTTTTATAATTCCATAATTCCAAAAAGCCTTCTTGACCTCCCATTGCAACTATAGAAGAATCTATGAATTTGTGAACTGTATGAGCCGAATTTTCAAGTTCATATACAATTTCCCCCCTAGAATTAACTATGAGCACTTTTCCTTGACTTGGAGTTGCTAAATCAGGTTCCCCATATTGACCAGGCTCTAAATCTATCTGAATGTAAGGAAGTAATGTTAATCCAGTATCCCAGTATAAATCTCTTTTATCTGTTGAAATGACAAAATTATCTGTTATTTCTATTGGAGTAACATATGTCCCCATTATAGTAGCAGCAGCTGTTTCTACAATTTGATTAACCTTGAGAACATCACCAAATTTCCCATCAAATGATAATGATCCTCTCTGGAAAGCTTTTCTTGGTGTAATCTCCTGCTTTATGATTCTCACCATAGTTGTAAAATTCAAACTTATGACGATGTTATAATTATCTGGAGGAGATGGTCCAATCTCTACAGTTAAAGAATCATTTTCGATAATGAACCACATGTCTTCTTCGTCACTTACATTAAACCATACTACATCATCCCAATCTTTTACTAGCTCCAATATCACAGGACTATGATCTGCAACATATTGAGAGAAAATAACAAAATCATCCATGTTTTCCCAGATAAATGAATTATTCTCGAGTTTAGAGAATAAATCTACTTTAATATCAATAATTTCTACTGGTGCATTATCGAGGTTAAAAGGTACAGGTTTGTACTTGAAATGAATTGTAAGGAAGAAACTTAATCCTCCTGCGATGAAAATAAGAATTAAAGATCCGATTGAGAATAATAAGATCTTAATCTTCTTTTTCATTTAATCAAATGAAAAAAGCATCTTTTACTTTTCAACTTTGTGCTTTAAATTTACTTAAAACTCTTTTTTCTTTTATAATAAAATCTAATAGAAATTAAGATAAAAATTGAAGATAGTACAAAAAGTGAAGTATTTGTTTCGGTAGAATCAGTACCATTTTCGATCCAATTATGGTAGAAGGCTTCTATAGCATCAATTTCTGTATATAACCCAGAAATATATTCGATTTGAATATAGCGTGCTTCTTCCCAACCAATAAAAGCTAAATCAAAACTTTGGTTACCTTCAGCTGTTCCAATATCAACAAAAACTTGTGAAAGGTTATTACCAACTTTTACTTTATAAGTTCCTTGTCCAGCTATTACATTAAAATCGTCCCCTGTTCCATCAAGAATCTGTTCATTATTCCCCATATCTAAGGTGATAAGACCACTTGAATAATCTGAAAAAATTCGAGAAAAAACTCCATCAGGTGCTCCTAAAGCATCAGAACCACTAATGTAATAGTATGATAATTCGTTAATTAATTCATTTGCGTAGGAATCGTTCTTATAGCTATTCTTTACTGCATTATAAACACAAAAATCTCCAAGAAAAGGTGAATTAGAAGAAGATATTTGCATTATATTACATTGTGAACAAAAAACAAAAATTTGAACTATGAAAACAAGAAGGAAAAGTTTTCCTAATCTTTTTCTGGAAAATGATTTGAAAGATAATGGTAGTTTTAGATTCATTTTATGTTTCCATTTAGATGGTTGTTTTAGTGTATAAAATTATTTTCCCATATCTATAATCTAACTGTTACCACGTATTTTAGGTAATCTTATTCCTTTAAAGTAACTTTTGAAAAGATCTAAAAGGAATTTTATATCTTCTCTAGTTATTAATTTTAATATAGCAACTATACTACAGAATAGAATTGTACTAATTCCAAATGATAAAAGAACATTGAAATTAGTATTCAAGAATGTAAAAGCAAAGTAATAGAGTATAGCACCAATTCCTGATGAAAAGATCATAACTAAGATAATTGAAGCTAATATCTTAATTGGATATTTGACTTTGAAATATTTTTGGGATACAATTGCTAAACCAAAGAAATAAAGAAATCTTCTTACTAGATATGCACAAGCAATACCCAACAAACCATCTATTGGGACAAGGAAATAAGCTGTAAGAGCTGCCAATATAAAAGAAATTATCCCTACAATTAAGTTCCAATAATTCTTAAAATACAATGCATGCCCGTAGTTTGTTATCCTCCCCATATATTGTATAACTATGGATACTAACAAAATAGGTATGATATATAGACTTGGTAGATAGTCTGATCTTGTAAAAAGAAGTATTAGAAAAGGTGAAATTGCAAAAAGACCCAGAGTAAGTGGAAACATTAGAATAGTAAATAGTTTTGAAATTTGTATTGAAAATTTTCTCATATAGCTATAATTTTCTTTTTCAAAATGCTTGTAGATCATCGGACTATATACCATTCGAAAAACATTTCCGGCAAGGAGTATAAGATTTACAACGGTTAGAGCACCATATCTATATAGCGCTATTACTTCATTTCCCGTTACTATTGTTGTGTCAGAGACTATTAAATCAAGAACGCGATCAGCAGGAGAAGAGAAATTTATTATTGATCTTAAATCTACAATAAATTCAACATATATAAGAATCCCCAAATCAAAAAGATACCAAAGGTTTCCTACAATATAAACAGGGAGAGAAAATTCCATTATTTTCTTTAATTCTGTGAAAGAAAATTTTCCAATACCTATATCTCTGATTATTACAAAGCCTGTAAATAATGTCACAATAATCTCTGTTGTAGCTAAACCTGCTATTAAACCGAATATTCCCCATTTGAGTAGAATTACAAAAAGTAACCCAAAGGGTACTTGCAGTAAGACTCTCATAATTACAACTATTGAATAATATCTGCTATTTTGAAGTGATGTTGCTACTGAAATAAATATGGTGGTGATAAATTGTGCTAGAACAATACCTGCAACTAAGAATAAAGTAATGACGTAATTTTCAACTTCTAGAAAGGATATTGGTTTTCCTGATATAATGTAGGAAATCAAAAATCCCAATATTAGAAGAAATTCAACAACAACGAATGTAATGAATCCTGTGAAAACAAAATTTTTTAAATTTTGCAGCTTATCTTTTGTTTTGTATCTTACTGCATATCTATTAAGTGCTGTTGGAATACCTAAAGCTCCAAAACTCATTACTAATGCAACAGCTGAAAGTATTATGGTGTATTGACCCATTTCAGCTTGTGATAGAACATTGGTGAAAATCTTTGTAAACGCAATTCCCAGTAATTTTGCAATTACAAACGAAATAAGGAAAGTGAAAACAAATCTTGAGCTTTTTCCTTGATCTATCAAAGATTTCTCAGATACACTTTCCATTTTTTTCCACCAATTGTAGATTATAGGATTCTCTAACTTTTTAAGATTATCTAATTTTTATGTATAAGTTTTTCTGATTACTCTTTAAAAATCTGTAAATAAGCATCATAAAATATTTATTTCAATAAGGGACATATACATGAAAGATAGAGAAGGAAAATGTAACTAAAGTGAAAGATTCTATGATAAAAAGGAAAAAGAGAAGTCTGCTATATCTTATAAAGAATAGGGAACTTAAGAAACAAATAAAGTGGAAGTATTATATAAATACAAACCACAACCCTAGCAAAACGCTTTTTATATCTGGAATGGGTAGAAGCGGCACAACTTGGCTTTCACAAATTTTAAATTATGACAACAGATATAGATATATTTTTGAGCCTTTTTATCCAGAGAGATCAGATCTGTGCAATTTTTTTGAAAAAAGACAATACCTAAGACCTAACACAAATTATCCAAAGTATCTTTATTCTGCAAATCAAATAATATCAGGTAAAGTCAGAAGTCATTTCTTGGATCGATATAATGCAAAATTCCTTTGTAGAAAAAGAATGGTAAAAGATGTCCAAACAAATCTACTTCTAGGGTGGATAAATCAGAATTTTAAGAAAACAAAAATACTACTAACTATAAGACATCCCTGTGCAGTTGCAAATTCTTGGCTGAAATTAAACTGGGAACCTTTAGTTGATGTGTACTTAAATCAAAAAGAACTAGTTGAAGATTATTTGAAGGAATTTGAAAAGGATATTAAAAAAGCTGAAACCAAATATGAGAAACTATTGTATATGTGGTGCATAGAATATTATGTTCCCTTGCAACAAAAAAGAAATAATTTACTTGAAATGAAACAAATATTATACGAGGATCTGTGTCGAAATTTTGAGCAAACAATAAGAAGTGTTTATGAATATATTGAAGAGAAACACAGTCCATCTCTCTACGAAATGAAGGATAAACCATCATATACTACCCGTCCTTTTGCAGCTATTTTACAAAAAACTAATCTCCTACATTCATGGAAAGATAGTCTGACAAAAAAGCAAATCAAACAAGCAAGAGATATAACATCTCTATTTGAATTAGAAAAAATGTACGAATTTAAATAAAGTAAATCTAAATTTACTCTAAAAATCAGAATACTTTTATTGAACTAAAAATCAGTATAATTAAATCTTTAATAGTTAAAGAGGAGAAATTTAATGGAGAAATGGAAGAAAGATTTTCTTGAATGGATAGATTTTGAATCAAATGATTACCATCCATTTGTTTGGATAAGAGGTGAACCAAAAATCGGTAAGAATGTCTATATAGGTTTTTTTACAACAATAAATGCAAAGGATAGTAATATCGAAATAGGAGATTATTGTGATATAGCTCCCTTTGTTAGCATAAATTGCGCTGATAGTCATAAAAGATGTATTGGCTTACTTAATGACATTGAACGCCAACCAATAATAATTGAAAACAATGTTTTCATTGGTTCTCATAGTGTAATTAAAGCTGGAGCTCATATTGGTCATCATTCAGTAATAGCAGCTGCAACTGTGGTAGATCCTGTTAAAATTCCTCCTTATTCTTTGGTTATAGGAAATCCAATGAAAGTAAAAGAAGGGTATTATAAATCAAAATTACAGGAATTAGGTAAATTAGATTAGCAATCACTATATTTTCACTCAATTAACTCCCAATTTAAAGGGGTTCCTTTCTTAATATCTTTCTTAACTTTTTTACCTAGAATTTCTTTAAGATATTTTGTGTGCAATCCAAAAGCTGGTCGTATAGATTTCACATTTTCTTTTGTTAATAAATCACCAGCTTTGATGTCTTGAATAATAAATAGTGACCTTGAGAATTCTTTGCTTTTTTTCATTTTCTCTGTTAATCTATAATCTGAACTTCCAAGAGCCTTCTCAATTTCTCTAATTGAATCCACCATTGATTTAAATTCATCTGGTTCTAAAGAAAAAGCTGCATCAGGTCCCCCTAGATTCCTGTCAAAAGTAAGATGCTTTTCTATTAAGCATGCTCCAAGAGAAACAGCTGCAATAGGTACAGAAACTCCTAATGTGTGATCTGATAATCCAACTAATGTTCCAAATTTCTTTGAAAGATATTCTATTGTTTTTAGATTCACATCTTCCAATGGTGTTGGATATGCTGAAGTACATTTGAGTAAAATTATTTGATTATTCCCTGTTCTCTTACATGCTTCTATTGCTTCTTCAATGTCTTCAATTTCAGCTATACCTGTAGAAATAATGATGGGTTTTCCCTTGGAAGCAACATACTCTATAAGAGGTAAATCAGTAATCTCAAAAGAAGCTATTTTATAAGCTGGAACATTCATTTTTTCCAAGAAATCTACAGCTGTTTTATCAAAGGGTGATGAAAAGCATAACATTCCTAAATCTTCTGCAATTTCTTTTAATTTTGGTTGCCACTCCCAAGGAGTATATGCTTCTTCATAAAGTTGGTAAAGAGTTTTCCCATCCCATATGGTTTCCTGTTTAATGCGGAAATATTTATTATCACAATCTAAGGTTATAGTGTCTGGAGTATATGTCTGTAATTTAATTGCATCTGCTCCTGCTTCTTTTGCAGCTTTGACAATTTTTATAGCTAACTCATAATCATGCAAATGATTTGCAGAAAGCTCTGCTACTATTAAAACTGGATTTTTTTTCCCAACTTTTATGTCACCAATTTTGATCGGTTTCATTTCATCACCAATTAGATGTTTATTTTACTGTATTTAGTTTTACTATCTTTTAATCTTTATTAAAATAGTTTTTAATGTAGTACATAATAATACTTACTGTAAATTCAAGAGATGCTTTTTGCATGAAAGAAAAAACTATTGCTGTTGTACAAGCTCGTATGGATTCATCTAGACTTCCAAGAAAATCTATGTTGAAAATTGGTAACTGGTCTCTAATCGAATTAGTTTTGAAAAGAGTAAATCTTTCTTCCAGAATTGATGAAATAATTCTAGCTACTACCAACAATCCAAAAGATGATGCATTAGTAACCCATGTTGAGAATCTGGGATATCAGGTTTTTAGAGGATCTGAGCAAGATGTTTTATCCAGATTTTATAATGCTCTATCTTCATTTAAAACAGCAATAGTTGTAAGAATTACAGGTGACTGTCCTTTGATATCCCCTAAATTAATTGATTTGGCAATCCAGAGATTTTCAGAAACAAAAGCTGATTATTTATCTCTCTCGATAGGTAAAGAAAAGAATTTAGCATTTCCAAGGGGTTTAGACGTAGAAATCACAAGTTTTGAAGCATTGAGTGATGCTTATAATAAAGCTGAAAAAGATTATGAAAGAGAGCATGTGATGCCTTATCTTTATACACACAAAGAAGATTATTCAGTAATTTATCTAGATCCTGAAGTTGAAGAATCAAGACCTAACTATCGTTTGTGTGTAGACACACAGAAAGATTTAGAGCTGATTACAGCAATTTATAATGTCTTCAAAGAAAATTTGATTAATATAAACTATAAAGAAATAATCAAATTTTTGGATGATAATCCGCAAATATCAGAAATAAACAAAGAAGTAGAGCAAAAAGACTTTACTGTTGCTGACGATAGATAAGAATAACAATATTCAAATAAAGTAGAAAATTCTTCCTTATTAGCAAAATAACAAAATAATACCTGAGAGTGATTTTCTTTTGAACAAGATAGAAGATAAGATATGGGAATGTATCCAAGATAAAATCATATTAATTACTGGAGGAACTGGTTTTTTAGGTAAATCTCTAGCAACACGATTTCTAAAATATGAACCTCAATCACTTCGTATATTTAGTAGAGATGAAGTCAAGCATTTTCGTTTTAATAATGCTTTTGGGAGTAATCCTCTTATTCGAAATTTAATTGGTGATGTGAGGGATTATGATAGAATGATCAGAGCAGCAGAAGATGCAGATGTACTCATTCATGCAGCTGCTTTAAAGAGAATAGATATACTTGAGTATAATGTTACAGAATCTGTTAAAACCAATGTTCTAGGTACTCTCAATGTTGCTAGAACTGCTTTAAGAAACAATATTTCGAAAGCTCTTTTTGTTTCCACAGATAAAGCATGTTATCCTCTAAATTCTTATGGAGCATGCAAGTTATTAGGTGAAAGAATATTTACAGAAATGAATTATAGTAAAGGTAAATCCAAATCAATTTTAAGTTCTGTTAGATACGGGAATGTTTTGGCTAGTACTGGTTCAGTGATTCCATTCTTTAAGCAGAAGATTCAAGATAGTGAACCTATTCCTTTAACACATCCTGAAATGACCAGATTTATTGTTTCTGCAGAGCAAGCTGTTGATCTAGTCATGAAAGCTCTTGTTTATAGTGTTGGAGGAGAAGTTATAGTACCAATTTTACCATCGGCAAAAATTGTAGATTTAATTGAATCTATTAAAACTCTATTGAATGCAGAAGGCGAAATTATTGATGTTGGCATTAGACCTGGTGAAAAAATTCATGAAATATTAATAAACGAATACGAGATTCCTCATACTTATAAATTTGAAGATCTTTATATTATCTCTTCTCTTATAGAAAAATACCAGACAGAGGTTGATAGACCTATTTATCAAACAAAGGGAGAATCTATGGTAAAAACTGAGATGAAAGAATACTCTTCCAAAGATAATCTTATTTCTCAAGGTAAATTATTGGAACATCTCAAAAACTTAAACATATTATAAGGTTGGTTTCATGAAAATCCCCTATGGAAAACAATGGATATTGGAAGAGGATATTGAAAAAGTAACAGACATTCTAAAATCTAACTATCTCACAACAGGTCCTGCTGTTAAGGACTTTGAAAAAGCATTTGCAGAATATGTTGGTGCTAAGTATGCAATCGCTGTTGCTAATGGGACTGCTGCTCTTCACTTAGCAGCTAAAGCTCTAGGTGTTCAAGCAGGATCAGACATTATTACTACTCCTATGTCTTTTGCAGCAACATCAAACTGTGTTTTATATAACTCTGGAAATCCTATTTTCGCAGATATAACTGAAAGAGGTTTAATTGATCCTTTTGAAATTGAAAAGAATCTGACAGAAAAAACAGAAGGTATCATACCTGTTCATTATATGGGTTTACCAAGTGAATTAGAAGAGATTTCTAAGATAGCCAAAGAAAATAATTTATTCATTATTGAAGATGCATGTCATTCCATAGGTGCTAAGTATAAGAAAAGTTCAATTGGTGATTGCAAATTCTCTGATCTTGCTGTTTTTAGTTTTCATCCCGTTAAACATATAACCACAGGAGAAGGAGGAATAATTACAACAAATAATGAAGAACTATTTAGTTTACTTCAAGATTTAAGAACTCATGGGATAACTAAAGATAATTCAAAATTTAAAACAAAGCATAATGAACCTTGGTATCAAGAAATGCAGCATTTAGGATATAATTATAGACTAACTGATATTCAAGCAGCACTTGGTTTAAGTCAGCTATCTAAAATTGATCAATTTATCAAAAGAAGAAGAGAAATAGCTGCAATATATTTTGAATTCTTTATGGATTTTGAAGATTCAGTTGAAACTATTCCTGAAAGAGAACATGAATTTCATGCTTATCATTTGTTTGTGATCAAATTGAAAGATTCAATGAAAAGAGAAGAATTATTTAATTATCTTCAAAAAAGAGGTGTTTATTGCCAAGTACATTATATCCCAATTTATTGGCACCCTTACTATCGGGAGTTAGGTTTTAAGGAAAAATTATGCCCAAAAACTGAAGACTTCTATGAACGAATTATTTCTTTACCAATGTATCCAGCTTTGACTGTCGAAGAATTAGACTATGTTTTATCATCGTTGAAGAAGTTTTTTAAATAAATATCTACTCTTGCTCTATAGGTGGAATCAATTCGTTTCGGAATTAAACTCTGGACAATTAATGAAGAATCTTTTCAAGCTTGTGAGAATCTTCTAGAATCAAAAACATTTGACTATCTAGAATTATACATTGTTCCTAATGAATATGATTTAGATTCCTTATCACGTTTTTCAAAATATGATATTATTCTACATGCTCCATCCTTCAATCATAAATTCAACATAATCAATAAAAACAATATATTTCACAACGCAATAAAATCTATAATTGAAGTTTCAGAAGTAGTTAGGAGTACTCATACAATTTTTCATCCAGGAGTGAAGATAAAGAAGACTAATCAAAATTATCTCGAGGTTGTCATTAATAACATACAAGAGATTCAAGAGCAAGGAGTGGAAGTTATATTAGAAAATGTCCCTGCTTTAGCTTTAGATGGAACCACTGAATTAATTGCATCACGATTTAAAGATTTTAAATTCATCATTGAAAAAACAAAAGCATTAGTATGCATTGATATTGCACATACAGTAGCTAGTGCGAATAAGTTCAAGATAGATCCATTATCTTACATCAAAAACTTCCTTGAACTAGAGCCTTATATGGTGCATATTTGTGATGGAGATTATAATGCAATCACAGATAAACATCTCAGTATCAGTAAAGGTTCCTTTCCATTAACTAATATTCTACAACTCTTGCCAAGAGATGTTCATATCTCTCTAGAAACCCCAAAAGTTGATTTTAAAAAACTGAAAGATGATATAGAAAATCTATATCTATTGAAAAATTTGTTAAATTAACTTTAAAGAACAAAATTCTAAATTCCAAATGATATTTTTACTAAATATTACACACCAAGAAAAACTAAGAGAATCTAAGTTTTTTAATTGGTCTTTTTAGAAGACCAATGCCATATCGTAATGCATCCTTTCTTCTCAATTTTCCAGTTTTCAGTGAATGAAATGAACCTTTGAATAGTACAATTAAACCTGTTCCTACTTCTGAACTAAATTTTCCAAGAATGCCTAATTTTGTGCTTATTCCATTTCCTAACCTTCGTAATTTGAATCCAAAGTTTTTAAAGAAATATGTATACCAAGGTACAAATTTGAATCGTTTTTTGTATTTTTTATCTAGTTTTTCTTGTAAATTTACCATTACATCTTTCAAGCTTTTATTGTGTTTAATCATGTATTTTAATATAGGAACTGATTTTGGTCTAAATCCCATTATTTTTGAGCATACTATATCTACACAAGTGTCATTTGTTCCTGATATAATTAAATTAGACCTTATCATAGTTCCATCAGAAGGTCCAAAATACTCCATTCCAATTATTCCGTCAACAATACACAGATTTGATTTAAATACCTGACTTAAATCATACATTATTTCATTCATGTAAGGATGATAATGTCCTCTGAATTTTCCAGGTATTAGTCCAAATAGATTTTTCAAACAAACAGTTATTTTCATACTTGCATGAGTTTTAAGTTTTGCAAAATTTATAAGCTTCGTAGCTTTTAACGTTTTTTCACTCACACGAAGTGTATCAAAATAATGTCCATCTACACTAATCTCAACGATTTTATCTTTCGATAGATTTACTAGCTCAACTCCCATTTCTTTTTCTAGCTCTCTATATCCTAAAATTTCAAATTCTCTGGTTGCATCAGATATTGGGTGATCACTTTCACCAATGATAATCCTACATTTTGCTTGTTTTTGAATTTCTTGAATAAGATATTTCACTAATTTAACATCAGTAGTACTCCCTTCATTAGCTGATGCTAAATCACTCAAATTAGGTTTAATCAGAACTATATCGTTATCTGTAAAAGTTATATTGTTTTGTTCTAAAATTTCAGAAAATAAATTACTGAAATTTGTTTCTTCATCAACCTCATGAACAAAAACAAAGTTATGCATAAACTTCCTCACCTATATCTACAAATTCACCTTTCTTTTTCGCAGATTCATATGCTTTTTCTACGATAGCAACAGGTGATAGAATGTTTTGTTTGGTGAATAAAGGATTCTTTCCTGTTTTAACTGCTTTATAGAAGTGTAACCATTCTTCTTGATAAGGGGAACCTCTTACAGTGGCCTTAACAACTAAAGGGGGTTGTCCTACTAAACCTTTTAGAGTAACTAGAACTCTTGGTTTGTCTAAACTTGCATAAGCTTGTCCTTCAGTTCCAAAAATTGAAAGATAATTTGCTTTGTAATCTCTCCAACCTAAATTTATATGAGCTGTGCTACCACCTTCAAATGCAACAAATAATGTTGCTCGATCATAAACGGGAGATTTCTTGTCCATATAGTCAATATTGCACCAAACTTTCTTTGGTTTTCCCAAAATCCAGGAAACTAAATCAATATGATGAGTTCCCATTTCTGCCATTACTCCTCCCCCTTTTTCTAAATCCAGTTTGAAATCTTCCTTAGATTTTGTTGGCCATGCATAAGCATTTGAACACATTGTTGATTGAATGCTAATGATGTCTCCTAGCTTTTCTTTTGATAAATTTTTGAGCTTAAAATATTGTGGAATAAATCTTAAATTATAACCAATAAAAAGTATTTTTGAAGTTTCTTCCATTTTGCTTATCATTCTTTTAGCTTCATCTACTTTGATTGTAAGAGGTTTTTCACAAAGAACATGTTTGTTCTTCTCAAAAGAATCAATAACCATTTTTTCATGTAAATGTGGTGGAGTGGCAATTAAAACTCCGTCTATACTTTCATCCTCCAATATTTCTTGATAATCGGTTGTTTCTTTTGAATCTAAATTATATTTCTTCTTTAGTCTTTCAATATTTTTTAAATCC
This sequence comes from Candidatus Heimdallarchaeota archaeon, assembly GCA_016839945.1. Taxonomy (GTDB): domain Archaea; phylum Asgardarchaeota; class Heimdallarchaeia; order Heimdallarchaeales; family Heimdallarchaeaceae; genus UBA460. Next base: position 37,761 of record JAEOTE010000092.1, read on the forward strand.
AAATCAGCAATTCTTGAGATATTGAAATTTGCAGTTCTTTTTAAAACAGGAAGGTGTATTGTCTCAGTTATAGCTCCACAACCAATTATTCCAATATTGAGTTTCTTCATGTTTCAAACATCATCTGTCTTTTATATTTGAAGATATCTAAATCGCATAAAATATACCAATTTTTTCTAATTTCACTAATATATCTTATTTTCAAAAAATTTAAAGGAAAACAAAATACATGAGCAAGTTTCATATAGCAAATATTTAATATATATGCTAATCGAAAAGCAATAGTGAAATGATGCAAAAAACAAATAAAACAAAGGAAACATAAATGAAACTCACTTATAATAAAATTGTTAATTCAATTTCTCTAAGACTTAAAGATGATCAAATTAAAACATTTGTTTTCTTAATGATCAAATCAGCTTTGGTTTCTATTTGTGGTTTTGTTTTCTGGATTTTAGCTGCTCGTTTGTATCCAGATGATATTGTAGGTAAGGGAACTATAGCTCTTTCACTTCTAAATACAATATCACAGATTGCTAGATTAGGTTTTGATATCTCAGCGATGAAATTCATTCCTGAAAAAAAAGAGCAAGCTCCTTCAATTATCAATTTGATGTTTTTTGCAACAGGTATATTTGCAGGTATAGCTACTATTGTAGCAGTTATAATAGCTCCATATCTTAATTTCTATAATGCTGAAAATGCATACGTAAAAATTCTTTTGATTCTTTTTTCTATTTTCTGGGCAATATATTTCCTGATGGATTTCATTGGTATCAGTTTATATCTCTACAAAATAACAATTATCAAAAATATAATATTCTTAGGTTTAAGGTTTGTTTTTCTTGGTATTTTTATATTTGTAAAACTTCCTTCAGCAATAATAATTGTTATTGGAATATCTGAATTGATTGCTGTTTTAACGACATTTATTATGTTCAAAAAGAGAATCCCAAATCTGAAATATAGCATAAAACAAGCTTATAGAAGTATAAGACAATTAAAGGAAATGATTTTCTTTTCCTTTGATAATTATTTAGCAGATGTTCTTTTTAAAACTGTTAATTACATCACTCCACTCATTATAGGGGTTATATTAACTGAAGCAGCAGCAGGATATTTCTTTATTTCTTGGCAGCTTACAATGATAATTTATATTATACCAGGAGCTATATCCTCTTCTCTTCTAATACAAATAAGCTATAAATCAAAAAATGCACAAAAAAGAGTTACACTTTCTATCTTTATATCTATGATTACATCCATTGTATCAATCATTATTGTTGCTTTTGCAGGAAGATACATATTATTATTATATGGAGTAAGTTATGCTGATAATGCTTACTTCCTTCTTTTATTACTTTCTTTTACATCTAGTTCCTATAGCTATATTACAATAAAAGTTTCAGAATTAAGACATAAAAGCAAAACTAAGATAATCATTCTAATCAATCTACTGCTTGTGGGGATATATTTTGCAAGTTTTGTAATCTTTCTAAATCTTAATTATCATCTTGATTCTTTTGGAATCGCTTGGTTTATAGGAACTTCCATCGTAGCATTAATCATTGCTTTAACTGAATTGTTCTTTTTCATAAAAGGAAAAACCAGAACAATATCCACATAATATTCAAAAATTCTTTCCATTTATCCTTTGAAAATTTTAGTAAAACAAATATGAAAAATTTTATATTTGCAGTTTTTTTTGTTGCCATGGCTACTGGTGACACTATGGGTGATTTAGGTTTTGTAAGGTTAAAAATTGCATTAGAACGACTTTTTATTTTTAGAAAAATACTCAATATTTTTCCAAGAAGAATTCAATTAAAAATCTACTATTTCTTTAGATGGCCTTTAGATATTTTATTTTATGGACCCAAATTAAAAACAATTATAAAAAAAGAAGATGAAAGTATAACAAAGAGGAAAAGAATTCTCTTTTTATTGGGTGATCCAGCAAGAGATATGATGACCTATTCTTTATTAGAAGATAAATTAAGCGAGAAATATTATATTCAAATAATTAATCATCTTAGTCACAGACCTTATGTGAAAATTTTCAGACCTGATTTAATAATAGTTTCTGAGACTCGTAGCATGTTAATGAGTAGAGCAATGAAATTTGCAAAAAGGAAGCTAAAAGATATCAAAATTCTTACACTTCATGGTGAGGGTGCAATAAATCCAGCAGCTATGGAATGGTGGTCATCAGGAATACATCAAGATTGGGAAATGGTATGGGGAAAGAGAGCAAAAAAGATATTGATGGAATATGGTGAAAAATCTGAAGATCAAATAATTGTTACAGGAAATCCAAGATTTGATTACCACAAAAATCCAATTTCTAAACAAGAATATGAAAAAATCACTGGGATTAAAAATGAAAAGAAGTGTGTTTTATTAGCTACCAATTTTCTCATTTTTAGTGGAAGAGTTAACCAAGATTTTGATTTTGATGTTGAGACATATATCAAATTAAGAGAAGTAATTACAGAAGCTTTTACTAATATTGCAATGAGACACCCAGAAATACAATTCATAATTAAGTTACATCCAAGTGAAGTAGATGAAATATACACAGCTACAATTCAAAGAAAGGGAATTCAGAATATTGAGGTATATTGCAAAGAAGCACAAAGTAATATTCCAATAAATTACTTCTTACCTTTTATTGATGTCTTAGTACATTGGAGTTCTACAACATCTACTGAAGCATGGATGTATGAAAAACCAACAATATCTACACAATTCTTAGATCTAAAAACACTTGTTGGTGAATTCGTTCAAGGATCAATTATTACATACAATGAAGAGGAATTAGAAAAAGAGATAATGGATATACTAAGTGGAAAACAAATACCAAAGGAAATGAGGGAATTCCAAATTGAACACATTGAAGATTGGTATGGTCCTATAGATGGTCAAAGAACTAATGTAGTTGTAAATTATATTACAGATATACTAGAAAATAGATTTCCAAATTAATACTATATAATATTTCAGTTTCTATCTAGACATTAATCAATTTTTGTGTTCAAGCACATAATTGAGATTTTCATTATAAACTAAAGTATAATATGAAGAATTAAGCAATAATCCCAATATTGCATAAGGATTTTTTTCGTTTTGAAAAATTGTTTGACGATAATAGTATTCTCTTGAAAAGACAACTATGTGATTTGAGAATACAGGCGTTACACTATCGTTTGTATATACATAATGTGTACCATTGAAATCTACATTAGATAACTTGATAGTGTGGTATATTTCATAATTTTTTCCTCTCAATAATTCTAAATTTGACATAATAATTGTTTTATCTTGATAATTATTCTCAATGAAATCTATTAAACGAAATTCTCCATCTGAAATAAAGTCAACTTCTTCATTTCCATATCTACTAATTAGAAACATTGAACTGAATATCAGAACCAGAAGAAAGAAATTTTTAATATTAACTCTCTTAATGAAAGATAAAACAGAAAAAATAACAATTGGTAAAGCAAAATAATATGTTCTTTGTATTAATTCATCACTAGCATATATGAATAGAAATGCAAAGAAGCATATTACTAGAGCTAAAAGAAGTGATAAAATTGGGTAGCTTAATTTCTTCTTTTCCTTGTAATTTCTATACAAAGAGATCGCAATCAATACAAAAAATACTGCAGATAAAACTAATCTTATTACTATAATGAAAATTCTTGTTGTATTACCTGAGATGATATTCTGAAACATCAATATCAGAGCATATGGTTTGATGTCTGTTACACCACTAAAGAAATCTGATATTCTTGAAATGACCCAGCTATTTGTAAAGAAAAGAATACATGCTATAGCTACAACACTTAAAATACCAATATAAATATACAATCTAGCTTTCTTGTTTTCAGCAAAATGTTTTCTTAATTTATTTAAATAAAACATAATGAAAATAAATACTGTTACGAAGAAAATGATTGAAGTATACAAATGAGTAAAAACTAATGCTACTAAATAAAGAGCAATAAAGCTACTAGTTTTCAAAGATTCCGTAAATAGCTGTTTTCTAGATAATTCTTCTTCTTGGATTTTTCTATAGAAATCACATAAAATGCCAAATCCAGCCAAAAATATGATATATGCAACACTCTGACCATTAACAAAATCCTGCGATATCCAATCGTAAAACGTAATAAATAGCAATGTTATGACTACAGAATATTTTTTTCTTTCAGTAGAATTTTTTGTAGTAATTCTGAGAATGTTTTCTATTATTACCATTAAAAACAAAGTGAAAACAATTCGAAAAATGAATGGATAAATTGTTTGAGCAACCATATATTTGGAAGGATTAGTTATTTGAGATGTTAATAATCCAAACAAAAAGAAAGAACCAGGCCAAGAGTGGTACCATAAATCCAGTGTTCCTATTCTATCTAAATATTCCCAGTGTCCTATATATTTAAATGCTGAAAATATTCTCGCATTTCTCGTTATAAAGAAGCTTGGAGCAAAATAATAAGCAAATAGAATAAGGATGTTGATGAAAATATGAAACTTTTTTTTATACACAAACAGACTAAGGGAGAGATTGATAATACAAATTAATAACCCTAAATAGTAACTAAAATGTAAGCCGTTAAAAAGTCCCCAGTTAGCGAAATCTGAATTACTGAAGAAAATAGCAATATTCCACAATAGAATAGAGAAACCTACAAAAATCCATTGCAAAAATGGGTTCTCTATTAAGAAAGCATTGAGCTGATTTGCTGTTTTTCTTATTTTAGTCGTATTCATTTTTTCACCTTTATTTATGGAATAATCTTTAGCCAATGGAATAAGTACCCTACTTCCTCGGAATCGGATTCTATGTTATCAAGAAAGAAATTGAAGATGACATGATATAAAGCATACACAGGAAAGTTTACTGTATATTTTAATTCCAATTCCCCAGAAACTGTTGAATTAGCATAATCTTCCAAATAGATAGTTCCATTAACAATTATCTTCATTTTCAAAAAGATTGAATCTTTTGAGACATGCTTAGCTGAAATTCTAAATTCAAATGAAGTATTAGTTATATTCGAGGGGGGAACTTCAGAAAAAGCAAAAATATAACTTTCTGATTCTTTTTTGAAAAAGAGAGGAAAACATAAACCAGTTATTATTAAAATTGTAGTTAATCCATAAAGAATATTCTTCTTCATTGATTTTTTTGAAATTTCTACTTTCAACACTTTTCTAAATGAAGTCAAATCTATATTGAAATCTTTATAGAATTTATTCCTAATCAAGAGAATTTGAAGTGCAATTTCCATTAGCAATGTAATGGATGAAATGATGATTATGATTATCTGATATTTCACTGACTTTGTAATTAAAGTAACAAATGTTGCTACTATAATTGTTATTGAAATACTGAGAGAGAAGCTATAAACTATTTTTTTAAAAATTTTATCAACTTTATAATTTAAAAGATCGAATAATATATAACCAGGAATAAAAAAGATGGTTAAGCTTATTGGAACTAGGCTAAACCAACCTAAGTAATTGCTTAGAAAAGACAATATTACGATTAAAACAAAGAGTGTGTGAAGTAATATTGTTTTCTCCTTCATTATTATTATTCCTTTTGTACTTTATTTAAATTGTTTTCTCTTTAAAATGAAACGACGTATTTTACTTTTTATTTGATATAGACTACTCTCTATTACTTATATTATTTAAAATCTTTAGTATATCTCTTGTAAAATAAAATCTTGTATCTTTTCAGATAGGTTTTTCCAACTATATTTTTCTAGATTGAAAGTTGAACTTCTTTTTGTCTTTTTCTGTAAAACTCTGTCTAAGCTTTCAATAAAAGATTTTGTATCAGAATAGACTCCTCCATTCTTATACTCTTCCATAAAGAATTGGTGGGGATTTATTTTGGATGCAAGAATTGGTTTGTTCATTGCAGCATACTCAAGTAATTTCAAAGGAAAGCTTTGTCTAAAGATAAGAATATCGGCAATATGAGATATACAAATATCAAAACTTTGTATCCATGATGGGATCTCTTCATGATTTACAGGGGGAACAAAAAAAACACTATTGTTCAAATTTAGTTCTTCTGCCTTTTTTGTCATTTTATCAAATCCAGTTCCTTTTCCAATAAAAACGAGTATTAAATTTGAGTAAATTTTTAATGACTCAGAAAAGAGTTTTATTAGTTCCTCTAAATTTCTACTTACCTCCCATGAGCCGATATATCCTAAAACTATGCTATTCTTATTTAGATTTAACCTTTCTTTAATATTAATTTCTAACTTTTCTTTCTTGAATAATTCTATATTTATTCCAGAAGGTATAATCAAACATTTCTTATTTTTTGGTATATTTTTCGAGTAGAATTCTCGGAGTTCATCAGTAATAAAAATCAAGCCATTTGTTTTTCTCATAAGGAATTTTTCTATTTTTGAAGCTAATTTGATATAAATGGATGAAATAAATTTAGGAATCGAACCTATAGAAAGACCCACATATAACCATGGACTCCTTATATCATAAATCACTTTAGTTTTTTTTCGAATTCTAGACAATTTAATAGCTGCAAGGGAAGAAAGTGGATATAAAGCATGTATAACATCAATTGGTTTTCTTTTATTTAGCTTTCTTAATGCTCGTGAGGTTTTTAATGTGTATCTTATATTTCCCAATAATGAATATGGATCTCCTTTTACTGATATATTACTAAAATCATGTCCTTCTTGATATGAATTTTCACCACATGAAATTACTGTTATTTCAATATCTTCAAGCTTCGATAGACTTTGAGAAATATTAAATAAGTAAGTTGAAAGCGCTTTATGAGAGCGAAGCGGAAAATTTTGAATGACAGCAATATGCATTAATTTTGAGTTTAAAATTGTATTTATATTATTTGTGATTTGTCGTTTACATATCTTACAAGTCCAGATAATTTTATTTTCTTACTTACAAATAGAAGAAATTAACAAATATAATTTCTTATTTGAAATGCATCTTAAGAGCAGATACTAATAATGCAATGCTTAAAATAATAATGCCACTCATTATTATAACAATTCCAACTATAATCATAAATGGATTTTCTATATTTCCTGCTATTAACCAGTCTAAGATTTCAGAGCCACCAAAATAGAATCCTAACACAATAAGAATACTACTTAATATAGCAAAAATTTTCAGAGGGTTAAGATCAATTAGCACTTTAATTAGAAATAAACTACTTGATCTAGCAAAATGAAATGGATTTTTCATAAGTCTTGACTCACCGTCTTCACGTTTTGCAAAGAAGATTGGAATTTCCCCTATCTTAGCTTTCTTTGTTGTTGCTTCAAGTATCATCTCTTGAGTGTATGTAAAATCACCTCTGATTTTTATTTTCTCAGCAAAATCATTTGTAAAAGCTCTGAAACCTGTCTGACCATCAGAAATACCTACTTTAGTTAGATATCTCAAGAGTCTAGAATATGATCTATTACCAAATTTTTTGAAAAAGGACATTTTTTCAATAGTTCCTGCAAATCTTGAACCCA
>JAEOTE010000093.1 GCA_016839945.1 Candidatus Heimdallarchaeota archaeon
TATAGTCCTTTACTCAAAAATAAAGTTTCTCAAATAGTTAATGATCTAGTTCTATTATTTCCAAAAATGGAAGAAGAACTAGAACAACTGCAAGAAAAAGCATTTTACTTAGTTGATGAACGAATAGTTCCTCGAATTAATGTTGATGACGCTGCTCTTGTAATAGTTTCTTCATTATTACCTTACTTTATTAAAGATAAAATCTTGATGAATACTTTCTGGTTAATAATTGAAGATAAATTCAACATCGAACTAGACTTTCTAAGAAGAAAAGTCTATCGTTTTCGTTCGCTTTTGAAAACGAAAAATATGAATGGTCTACTAATAGGTTTGGGTTCAGAAGTGGAAGAGAGATGCGAAATAGATGAGTGTACCTCCAATAATAATAAATATGTATGAAGCGTTAGTAGGAATATTTACTGGAACAATTAGGATTACTTTCCTCGTTATATTAGTCCTTTTTATCACCAAATTTCTATGGGATCTAATAACAGATTGGCTTTTTAAGAATATCAAGAAGTATCTGAACTATCTAGCTTTTCCTGGTGCTTTTATGCACCAGCTTTTTCATTCATTAGCGATTAAGATGCTAGGGTATAAGGTAAAAGTCAACTTTCATATGAGTTTTAGCTTAAGAGATGTAACGTCGCAGAGCCTATCTGGTGAATTAAAAAATGTATGGCATGCGTGGATTATTGGTGTAGCGCCTATATGCAACTTTGGAATAGCTGCTCTTCTCATTTACTTTCATCCAGATTTCAAAGAATTCTTCATTTGGATTGATTTTCCTTATGGTCAATGGATTATAGCTTACCTAATTTTTTGTTTCATCTACTTTGGAATGCCAGACTTTTCAGATTTAATGCTACCATTTACAACATTAACTGCAAGGCATGTTGAGCTTGTTTTCCTATTGATCGCAGGTTTCTTTTGCTTTGTTATTGCAGTAGGAGTTTGGGGTTGGTTAATTCCCTTAATCAATTTCCTTCTATATTGTATAGTGCTTATTTATCTTGCTCAGAAACAGTATTTTGAAAAAAGATTTAAACGAATCTCACGGGGTTTCGATGTTTACAATGTTGAAAAAAAAGAGCAGGAACAACTATGAGCCAGTACAAAGATTTTTATCTTTAAATCTCCCTATTTCATATGTTTCATTTAACTATTTAAGGTGATGTCTGATTAAGCTACCAGTAACATTTGAAGCTGATACAACAACTGGAAACAGAGTGACTATCCCTGCATTTTTGTCATTTATAGAAGGCGGGGATAGAGTTGTGGGATATGTTCAGCTTATTGATGGAGATGAAACTTTCCATTTTGAGAAAAAAATGTCCACTTTTCGTCATATTACTATAGGTTTCATAAGAAGTTCTCTTCCAGGAAAAGAGTTACCTAATAGAGTTAAAATCACGATTCAGTATGTTCATAAAGCTGTTGAGGAAGGATTGAGTTTCAATTTAGTTGGTTATAAGAAAGACGATGGAAACTATATAATGAACTATTCAACAGCTAAACCAAATTCTTCTATTCAGTTTAGATTGGATACTTTTACTGAAGAGTTTGTAAGTGGATATTTTGAATCCAAAAATACTGAAGTTAATCTTTTCTTAGATCCTATTTATGATGAAGAGAGCAAGAAATGGATAATTCCTGTATTTATCCCAATTCAAGATGAAATGGGAGGAAACATTCCTGTTATTCTTTATCTTATTCTTATTCAAGACTACTATCAGAAATTCAATGATACATTTGAGAAAATCTCCAAACTTCTTCTTCGTTTTAGTAATTGGTTTTTCGATATCAATGACTTCAATAAAGAAAACATGTCCAAATTATCATCACAGTTGAATGATTTATTAGATAAAAATATTGAACCTGAATATTTTGAAATGGGAAAGGTGCTTCAACTCCCAGATTTGGATAGAGGTATACTTGTTACTGTTTTGAAAGAACACAAAAGTGGAGGAATAACTCTCTCTTTACTTTCAAAACAACTCCAAGAAACACCACAGAATGTCTCAGCAAAAGTAGATGAACTGATTAAAAAAGGAATATTAAGGAAATACAAAGATAATGATCAGACAATTATTGACACTCTTTGGATTGTTTAAGGTATTATTTCAGTTGTGTTGTTATATGTAGGATAATTAAACATTTCTCGACTGATTATCCCTTTGTTAATAAGATCTTCAACTTCCGATTTAATTGCTGTTAATTCCTTTATTAGGTGCTTAACTGTTTTGCAGACTAACTCAAAACCTTCCTCTCCCCAAAGTTTGTACATATTAGCAAAAAGACAACGACCTCCACAAAAATCATAAACATCACAAGTGTTACATGGTTCTTGGATTTTTACGGAATTCTTTATTTCATCAATTTTTGAGGTATAGATATCTCCAACCACTGTATGCTCATACTCTGGCGGTAATGGGCAAAACGTGATTTTTCCATCTGTTCTTATTGAAAAACTAGTTAAACCCGCCTGACACGGAAGATCTGTTTTAGTATTATTCAAGATATGCTTGAAAATTCCTATAAATGGTACTATTCCTTTAACCTCTCCTTCTCTCATCTTTTCTAACCAATACTGTATCAGCTTTGTTATTCCTTGTTTATATTCTTCTACCCAATCTGGAAAATCATCCCATCGTGTTTCCATCCCTTCATCCCATTGACAGTCAAGTTGGAAATGAACATTATCAAAAGAAAGTTCTTCAGTATTCAGTAGATGAAGAACATCTTCAGATATGCTGGATCCTTGTGTAATTGCCATTCTAGCAACTAAATCACCCTTAAAACCTCTTATCCTAATATCTTCAATATTCTTTGTTATTTCCTGATATACTCCTTTGCTTCTGTTTCGGTCAGTTATTGCTTTATCACCATCAAGAGATACCAGAATAGTAGATAAACGTTTTAATTGTCTAGTTGGGATTCTATGCATTAAAAGACCGTTAGTCTGTATAGTAAAATGCTCAGCTTCAATTGAATCCATAATATTTTCTATTAAACTGAAATTTAGAAGCGGTTCACCACCATAAAATGCAATCGTTGGTTTCATATCTTGTTTCAAGAATTCTTTTAATTCTTCAACACTCCAGTCAGGCTCAATTGGGAGTAATGGAGAAGGTTCATTCTGACAATATTCGCAACATAAATTACAAGCATTTGTCGTAATAATGAACCAATTCGTTTTTACCACTTCATGTGGTGAAAAACTTACCTAGTATATTTAGTTTACTCAACAAATAATAGTTTTTTAAAAAATTGTCAAGAAATTTCATTGGTGTTTTTATACTTTAGTGAAAATATCCGATTTTTTAATATGGATTATTTTATATATGTCTTAACGAGAAATTAATTGAGAGAAAAATGAGTCAATCTAATTTCTGTGAGTACTGTGGAGCAAAAAACAAACCAGATAATAGATTCTGTGAATCATGTGGTCAAGCACTAATTGACTCTTCTGATTCTATTCCACAAACAAGCTCACAATACACTCCTTATCAATCATCAAGAACTAGTGTAAGTACTTCTGGAAGTTATGATGCATTACCTAGCCAACAATCCCCTTATTTGCCACAAAAGAAGCCAGGACTACCAAGTATTGTAAAAGCTTTGATCATAATTTTCTTTATTGGAATACCAGGTTTATTTTTCTTAATTTTCTTTGTACTTAGAGATCTTATTTTCCCGTATTAAGCGATTTACATAAACACAACCTCATTCTTTCTCATTTTCTGAACATACTTTTAGCTTGCCTTCTACACATTATATATATAGGAAATTTCAGTATGTAAACTTGGTTTCACTGGGGTTAATATCTACTTGCTAATTATTTCTATATGGCAGATAGAAGTACAGCATTATAGTGTAAGTTAGCCAGTAGTCCTAATCACTATCTTAGAGTGGATAGATTGAAGATACTAATAACAACAAAGAATGGGGAATTGTTATTTCAATATGACAGTTTTAGTGAGAGCCAGGTTCATGATAACGCTCTAGTTACTGGTCTCATTAGTGCAATTGTAGCTTTATCCTCAGAAGTTGTTTATTCCTTCCCCAGAGAAATTGAATTTGAAGGGAAAATCCTCTATTTCTACACCGAAAATGAATTTATTGCTGCCTTATTAGTAGATATTGAATCCCCGTTCAATGGTGATCTCCTTCCTATCCTTCTTGCTGAATTTAGATCAGTTCAAGAAAAACACAATTTCCATATGTTCCAAGCTTTAAGGTATGAAAAAGAAATTTCAGATAAAATTAAATCAGCTTTAGCTGAATACCTTTCCAATTTGCAAAATAATATGACATCGATACTTGAAAAAACAGATCTGACAGATTCTAAATCCATAATTAAGCTGAAAAACGTTGCACGAGATGTTATGTTTGATGGACCACGAGAATTTCTTTCGTTTGATGTAATAAATCGTCTCTTACCTGAAGGTTTTGATAAAATGCTTTATGCTCTAGTTGTTGGTCACCCTATTGTTGTTTCAGGAAATAGAAGCATCGTAGAACCTATGATACACTCTTTACGCCTTCTTTCACCAACTAGAATGTTAAAAGTAAAGCAATGGTCATTTGATTACAAAGATGGGTATGATATTCTCGGAACAAATAAAATTCAAGGTTTGATTCCATCTTACAACTTCCTAATTGCAAATATAGATGAAGGTGTAGTTTTTGGTGGAAAATCCTCATCATATTTCCAGGATATATCCAAACAGCTTTCAAATCTAAATGCGATGGAAGCTTATACCTTACTTAGAACGGAATTAGATTGGATTTTCAAAGCTATGAAATCACTTTCTATCAAAGCTCACTCTAAAGATTCATTACCTCTTGAAAAACAAATGATACTATTCGAATTACTCAAGAGATTGTAATTGAATAAGACTTATAATCATCTTTACAAAATTATAATTACCTAAATGAGTTCTTCAAAGAAGCAAAAATTAATAGCTTGGACAAGTTCATTACGTTTTAAAAAACAGTCCTTAGCTGGTAAAATAATTCTATTCATTACTATTCTTTTGTTTGGAAGTTTTGTCATTTTTAACTTCTTCATACTTATTGTAGGTAGATGGGATGAATTAGGAATTTATTCTATTTGGATCTTCTTTGGCTGGTTGTTTCTGATTGTACTAATTTATATAAGTGTTAAACTGATTTCTATGGTGGTGCATAGGGGAAGCATAGAAATCCAAGAAATGGAGAATAAGGAAAAACTTAATGATGGTGTAAAGTCTGAACATGATGAAGAAGTGAAGAATAATGATGCTTAAGGTTACTCCCAAAAAAAATAAGTGGTATATGATTACAATTGGGATAATTTATGGACTTCTTATTGTCAGTATCCTTATTCTTGCTGCTTTTACTAGAGATACAGTGTTCTGGGTTATAGCAGTAATTATTGATATAGCAGTCATACTTCTAGGAGTAAGAGCTTTCATAAAGATGAATAAACCCCTCATAGTAACTCCTCCAATGGAAGGAGCTCTTGAGTACTATGGTGGAAAAACTAATAAAAGCGAAGAGAAAAGTGCCGAAGTGAATCCTGATGTTGAAGAACACTAAGAAACTGGGAGAAACATATATCGTTCTCTTATCGAGTCTCTTTATGTTGGTTGTGGGAGTAATCATTATCATGATTTTATTAGTTATTGAAAGAAATACTCTTGATTGGGCCCCTGAAATATGGGGAGTAGTCTTTTTTGTCTTAAGTTGTATTTTTGGCATCTGCTTCCATTTTGGTTATGAGATAATAAAGAAGATAAACAAAAAGAGAGAAGAGACAGCTGAACCAAATGTTGAAGAATGACATCTATTGATGTTCGGAGGGTAATAAAGGAGTCTGACACAGCTTTAAATATCAAAGTCTTGATGTTAGATTGATGTCTAATCCCGACAAAATACAGACCAACCGTGTTTTCGAGAAATCAATCCCACTTATACATAAATGCATGAATGAACGGGTTAGCATCACTTTGCTCTTATCAACCTTGAAACTGATAGAAAGGGGATTGATAAAAGAAGCCGATGACTTAGTCAAATTTATGGAAAGAAGGGCTGAACTAAATCCGAATCGATCACAAGATGCTCAAAGAATTCGAGAACTGATTCTTCAATTATACTTCTGAAGCAACTTCTTTCTTTCCATAAGTACTTTTGCAGCAAAAGCTGCTTCTTTTGGTGAAAAGAAAATTGGTGCTTTTTCTTCTTCTGCTATCTTCTTTATTTCTTCAATCAGAAAACCACTCATGAATACAGGTAGAATAGGTTTCTTTCTTTGTGTTTCATTCCATGCTCTAATTACTCCTTTGAAATGTTCATCAGGTTGCATCTCAAGGAAAGTAGGTATAACACAACAAGGCGCAACAATATCGATGTTAGGATCTTCTAACATGGCTTTTGTAACTTGATAAAATGATTCTCCATTAGCTCCAGCAATCATGTCTAGGGGGTTAACTTTCTTAACCAAAGGAATAACATATGGATCAATTATTTGTTTGAAATCTTCAGAAAATTCCGCTAATTCCATATCCAATTCTTCAGCTGCATCACTTAATAAAACGGCACTCCCACCTGAGTTGGTTAAAATTCCTATCCTCTTACCTTCTGGTAATGGTAAGAAAGAGAATGCTTTGATAGCAATAATATAATCGTTAAGTGATTCACACAACGTTGCACCAGATTGTTTTATAGCTGCTTTGAGCGAAGTATAATCTGTAGCTATAGAACCTGTATGAGAGCTAGCACTTTTCATTCCTGCTGAAGTTCTACCTCCTTTTAATATCACAGTTGGTTTTTCTTTTGCTATTTCTTTCATTTTTGTGTAGAATGCTCTACCATCTACAACATTCTCTAGATATATACAGACAACAGAAGTTGAATCATCATTCTTGAAATAACCAAGTAAATCAGTCAAATTAACATCAGCCATGTTTCCTAGATTTGCAAATTTTGAGAATCCTAAGCCTTGAGACCACATCTCATAAAGACATGCAGCACCAAAAGAACCAGATTGAGTCACCATACTTGTTGTTCCTTTCAATGGTGTTAATACGAAGGAAGCATTCATACCAATATCTAGGTTCATTAAGCCAACACAATTTGGACCAATGACTCTAATGTTAGCTTCTTTTGCTTTTTTCACCATTTCTTGTTCAATCTTCCTCCCTTCTTCATTTATCTCTGCAAAACCAGCAGAAACAACTATGATTCTTTTAACTTTCTTTTCGATGCATTGTTCAATAACTATAGGAACAGCTTTAGCAGGAACAAGAATAATTGCAAGGTCTACCTCTTTCTCTATATCGTTAATTGTTGGATAGCTTTTGAGTCCACAGATAGAATCAGCTTTAGGGTTTACTGGGAAAATCTCGCTCTCAAGATTCTTATTTTCAAGTAAGTTCACTGTAACTGCATTTCCAAATTTTTTTGAATCTGCAGTTGCTCCAATAACTGCAATAGATTTAGGATAGAAGAATAGTTTAACCATAATTCTCATTTCAACAAAAAGTAATCACTTTTATTTCTTTCTTTGTGAATTGAAATTAATAAAATAAAATCGAATTTTTAGATATTGATTATTTGAATCCTCTTCTGAGTTCATATTCAGAAGGATCTATTCCTAAACTGTGAGTGACTATTCCTTCTAAGATACCGAATTCTTTCATTCCTTTAACGTAGTCACTAATTACATCTATTTGTCTTCTTGCTTCTTCTTGACATTGATCCTTAGAAATTATCATTGAATAAATGTACTCTTCATCAGTTTTGATAATATATTTATAGTCTCCAGCAGACAAATATTGAAGCAAACCTCTTTTACCAAACAACTGCTGTGAGAAGCTCTCTATAGCTGATAAGAATCCAGCTAAAAGTGAAGGTTCTTCTTCTATTCCTAATTTGTCTAGTTCCAGAATTGGAAAACCCTCGATGTCAGCAAGCATAAATAACAAAGGATCAACTTTTCTCTTAACAGCTAATTTGTTTGTTTGTTTTGTAAGCCAATTAACAGCATTTTCCACATTTTCTCCATTTTTCATGCTTGTCTTGAAGAATTGGTAAGAAGCTTTTTCTTTCTCTGCTAACTTATAGAGTTCTAGTTTGTTAATTATTGTCTCAAGATCAATACTATCTTCTAAATCAGATTTATTACACAGAAAAAGAATGAGAAACTCATCTTGAGGATCTTTTTGGTTTATGCTTTTCCAGAATTCTTTCTTAGATTCATCAAAAAGAGCGGGATTAGCAGAATCAATAACAAATACTATACCATAAGCAAGCTTCACATATGTCTCCCAGATAGTTTTTCTATACGTTATATGACCTCCTAAATCAAATATATCGAAGCGTACATCCCCAATATTTGCGGTTTCAAATTGCAATCCCATAGTGGCTTTGGTGAACTTGAACTCTCCAGTTTGTAAGCGTTTTACAAAAGTTGATTTTCCAGCCTGAGCTAAGCCTATTATCACTAAGGGTATGCCTTTTTTTTCAAATGAAAGTATCTTTGAAGATTCTTGCTCATTCAACTTATATCCATCCCGCATTCAAACACTAATAACAATGTTGATTATAAAATCAAAAATAAATAAACCTTTCTTTAGTTCTCGAAGAACTTGTTTTTTGTGATAAAAAATGAAATAACTAACAAAAAACTAAGTTAAACTAGATTGCTATTTTGTTATTATAGAGTTTGCAATAGATTTTTAAAATTCCTTTTTTTCTTGATTTTAATATTAAGGTGAATCAATAATGGCAAAAAGATATTTGATCAGTGGGTCGTATGGACAGATCGGTCAAGCATTAATCCCAGCTATGATAGAAAGATATGGTAAAGAGAATGTTATTGCAACAGGAAGAAAGAAAAGAATTCCTTTATTCAAAGAGCTAGATGTAATTTATCATAGGTTAGATATTAGAGATCAGTATGGTTTAAGATCTTTGCTTGTAGAATATGATATAGATATATTCATCCATAATGCATCAGTGCTTTCAGCTACAGGAGAGAAAAATCCTCAACTTGCACATTCGATAAACTTTGAAGGCTTTTACAATGCTCTAGAAGCAAGTCGAGAATTAAGTCTTGAACAGCTTTTTGCTCCTTCATCAATTGCAGCTTTTGGTCCTACAACTCCATTAGAAAATACTCCAAACACAACAATCATGGAACCAACATCAATTTATGGAATAAGTAAAGTCTATACAGAATTAATGGGAAATTACTATAACAAGAAATACGATCTTGATTTTAGAAGCTTACGTTATCCTGGCGTTTTAGGCGTTGAGGAGCCCGGCGGTGGTACCACAGATTACGCAATCGACATCTTCTATGAAGCGATTAAAACCAAGAAATATACATGTTTTCTAGGATCTGATGTGAGGTTACCAATGATGCTCATGAGTGATTGTCTTAAATCTACCTTCGATTTGATTGAAGCTCCTAATGAAAAACTCAAACATCGATCTTTCAATGTTACAGCTATGAGTTTTACTCCAGAAGAATTAGCAGCTGAAATTAAGAAATACATGCCTGAATTTGAGATAACTTATGAACCTGATTTCAGGGATGGAATTGCGCGAACTTGGCCTCAATCTTTAGATGATTCTGTCGCTCGAGAGGAATGGGGGTGGCAACCTGAATTTGAATTTGAGGACATGGTTAAATTTATGATGGAAGGTATTAGTAAGAGATTAGGAATCCCTTACAAATAATCTTTTCTTTTTCTTTTTATTCCTAAAATTCATCGTCAGTGTAGTCACCAATTAATCCTATAGATTCTGGTCCGAGATGACTTAATACTGATCCTGAACTTTGTGCGATCTCAATTTCCATTTTTGGATATTTTTCTTTAATGATTTCTGCCATTTTTTCAGCATAATCTTTCCTGTTTCCATAAACAATAGTAAATGCTTTAGGATCTTTTGTAAAATCTTCTGTGTTAAGTCGTAAGGATTCTACTAATCCTTCTTCCACATCTGTTGCAGATCCAGCAGTTTCAACGTTTCCTTCTGGATTCATTGTAACAATTGGTTTCTTTCTAAGCATAGAACCTAGCAGAAATTTGGAAGTACCTAGTCTTCCTCCTTTCCAAAGATATCGTAGAGTTGGTAAGAGGATGATAGTTTTTATCTTGAGAGCTTGTTCTCTAAGAATTTCAGCAATCTTCTCTCCTTCATATCCTTTCTTTATTAAGTTGAGAGCCATTCGAACGAGATAAACCTCTGGATATGATGCTGACTTGGCATCAACTATATGGATTTTTACATCTTTGTTCTTTCGTGCAAATTGCTTAGCTGCCAAATTAGAACTATTGATTGTTCCACTTAATCCAGCAGTAACATTAACAACAATTAATTCCTTTGCTCCTTCATCTACTTGTTTCTGATAAGCATTCAGGAAATCAGCAGGATTGGGTTGTGAAGTTTTAGGTACAAAACTGTAGAGATGAAGTTTAGGTATGTGTAGGAAAGCTTTTTCATCTTCAAACAATTGATAGTAGCTTTCTCGGTCAAAATTCTCATCTTCAACTAAAGTTTTATCATGAACCATAACATATAGACAAACAACTTCAATATTGTTTTTCTTTGCAAAATCCCAAGGAATATCAGACGCACTATCTGTAACAATTCGGATAGTCATAAACAGAAAATAAAATACAATATTATAAGTTTCCCGATGAAACTTATTTTTGTTTCCCTGCCATCTTATGCAATAAAAGAGCTATATAATTCAAGCTAAGGGAGATTCTTGACTTTAAATACAAGTTTACTTATGATGTGGTGAACAGATATGACAAGAAGATATGGCTTACACCCATCTCATGATCGATCTGTTTTCAAAAAACAAAGGTGACAATATGACTGTAACACAAGGAAGAATTCCTCTTCCTAGCACTCCTTTAATCGGTTTTAGACTTAATCCAAAGTATAGACATTGGTGGATTAGCATCCTAATGACTATACTTATAGCAATACCTATGGCTTTGATCATGGCAATAATTGTCTTTGGAACTGAAAATCTTGGACACAACTTTCTAATGAATCTAGTGGCAGCTGGACCAGTTGCTTTTCTCTCAGCTCATTTTGGTTACAATGGAATCAAAATAAAGAATAGAACTGTCTTACCTGGAATTGGTCCTTTCGCTCAAAAAGTTATGAAATATGACTTTCCTTTGGCGATGAGATCACAAACAATGAAACAAATGCTTTCCAGCAAGAAATTCTGGGGTTTTGGACTTATTGTCGATGCACTACTATGTATAGAAATAGCTTTACCTGTATCGTTTATCAAAGTACCTTGGTTAGCAATGCATTTTGCTCCAGGATGGCCTGGGACTTGGGTGATTGCTTTTGCTCAATCTTACGTTCTAGCATTTGGTATAGCTTTAGTTGGAATAATCCTAACAATTTGGTTACTTAAAGTATGGATGTGGAAACCAACTCTACTCCCAAAAGTAGAGAATTAAAAATCCACTTCTTTTTTTTCTTTTTTTTTCTTTGTAATCCAATATCTTTAATAATCCGCATAAATAGTGCTAATTTGGGATAAAACCTTATAAAATTCTAAAATTGAAAAAAATGAAAAAACTTGATTTATTAAAATCTGACATAAAAATGCTTTTTTCAACTATGTACTTGTGTTCGAATTGTAAAAAGGAAATCATTAGGGGAGAAGGTTATTGTGATGGGTGTGGTGAAGAATTAATTAAAACAAAAGAAGCCAATATATTCAAAAGATTTAATCGAATCTGTTTTTTCAATCAAATTATAATTCTGTTTATCTCTATTTTTATTTTAGGTATAATCAGTGGTTTCATTGCATTAATTATTTGGTCAGAGATAGGACCTTTCTAATAATTTGATACTTGTTATTACCTAGAATATTTTTCATTGTATTGCAAAATATAATTAATTTTTTCTTAATGTAAACAAGACTTTTAAACAACAGTGGTTTGTCTTGTTGGATTGAGATTATGAAAGAAGGTATAACATTTGACGATGTGCTTTTAATTCCGAAATTATCCTCTGTAAACTCAAGAAAAGATATAGACACTTCTACTTATCTTTCTCGAAATATTAAACTTAATATCCCTATAGTTGCTTCAAATATGGATACAGTTTGCGAGAACCAAATGGCTATAGTCATGGCTCAGCAAGGAGGGATTGGAATAATCCATCGTTTCATGTCTGTTGAAGATCAGGTTCAGGAAGTAGTTAGAGTAAAAAGATCTGAGATGTTCAGAATAGATCACCCATATTGTCTTTCTCCTTCTCATACTCTAGATGATGCACGAAATATGATGGAAGAAAAGGGTATTTCTGGGATTTTAGTTACAGAAGAAGATGAGAAATTAGTTGGAATACTCACTACACGAGACTTAATCTTTGAGGAAAATGGATTTACAAAAATATCAGAATTGATGTCTACTGATTTAGTTACAGCAAATCCTGATATAACAATTGAAGAAGCTGAAAAAGTGCTTCAAAAAAATCGAATTGAGAAACTCCCTCTGGTTGATAATCATAAAAAACTGAAAGGTCTCATAACATCTAAAGATATTATAAAAAGCAAAATACTTCCTGACGCATCAAAAGACGCAAAGGGACGTCTTCTTGTTGGTGCTGCAATAGGAGTAAAAGGAGATTTTCTAAAAAGAGCTGAAGAGCTGATCAATGTAAATTGTGATGCACTTGTTTTAGATATTGCACATGGACATTCTGATTTAGCAATAAATGCTATGAAGGAAATAAAAAAGAAGCTTGGAGATGTAGAGTTAATAGCGGGAAATGTTGCAACAGCTAAAGGAACAAAAGATCTTATAGAGGTTGGAGCAGATGGGATTAAAGTTGGAGTAGGTCCAGGTAGTATTTGTGTTACTAGAATCGTAGCAGGTTCAGGAGTACCTCAATTAACAGCAATTACTGATAGTGTCTCAGCAGCGAAAAACAATGATATTCCAATCATTGCTGATGGTGGAATTCGTACTTCTGGTGATGTAGCAAAAGCAATAGCTGCTGGAGCTAATACAGTTATGATAGGCGCACTTTTAGCAGGAACAGAGGAAAGTCCAGGAACTTCGATTTTAAGACAAGGGAGACGCTATAAAGTTGTCAGAGGAATGGCTAGCACATTTGCTACTTTAGGAA
>JAEOTE010000094.1 GCA_016839945.1 Candidatus Heimdallarchaeota archaeon
AAAGCTGTATCATTAAGAACCTCTATTGGATCATGATCCATATAAAAACTCAATCTGTTATTATCTTGTTCTATGTGTGAATATATTTCATTAGAAGAAAAATTCAATAAGCAACTAAAAACTATCAAATTTAGAATTATTATTGTTTTTCTGTGCATTTTTCTGTGCATTTTCATTCACTTCTTTTTTCAAAATTTCTATTTTTTTTGGATCTTCTTTTCCTCACAATTAATGTTAAACTACTTAGAAAAACAATCAGAACCGCAGTAATTGAAAAACTAAAACTGCTTTGCTCAGGAATGTTGTATCCTTCATAAATTCGATAATCCAAATTTTCAAAAGGAGCTGTTATGAAATCCCTTGGGGCATCTTCTACATCTTTTTTTATCATACTAGTGAGGATATAAGCTGTTTCAATGTTTTCTCCTGTGAGATATAAGTAAGTAAAATCACCATTACCTGTAACAATTGATTTCGTAATATTCCACCCATTATCATCATGTATTATAGCAGAAATCCCTAATGATCTTGGAGATTTTGGTGTTTCAATTTTTAATGTAAATTCATTTGGTGGAGAATTTATTTTTTTAACATCAAAACCATAACAATTATGTTGAACATTGTTTCTAGAATAAGGCAAATTTTCTATTTCAGTACTTATAGCGGAATGAAAATCAAGATTAACAAATCCATAGAGATTATTATGAATTCCTAATTGATCAATAGTACAAGCTGTAATCCAGTTCAAAAAAAGCTCATTAAAGGAAATATTATACCCATGATGTAAGAGAACTTTTTCTACTCCTTTTGGCCCATCTGAATCTATTGCTAAAAGATTTGTAATTACTTGTATCCCATATTGTTCAACTAGATAGAAAATGAACATGTAACTTGCTCCATAAGTAAGGTATGCATATTCTACTGGATCAAAGTAAAAGAGAGAAGTTTCAGGATGGTCTTCATAATAATTAGCATGATAAGATAAATTCAATCTTAAACCTGGAGGGATATAAGAATCATCTGAAAAATAACCTGCATGATAGATTGAATATTCAGCAATACCTTCTATAAGGAAATCTGCTTCATTCAAATCACTATTGAACAGTATTAAATGATTGAACTCATGACAAATTGTAGTTATTGCTTGTACTGTATTTAATACAGAGTTTATGTATATCATTTCTCGATAGTTAGAATGCGTATGATCCATTTCATTTCCTTCTAAATAATAACCTCCTCCCCTTACAGCAGGATAAATAAGAATTGTTATTCTAGGATCTCCATCAATATCACCAAAGATACCATCAGGATCTCCCATGAATTCTACATTTTTAGGGTATATGTTATCATCGAATTCATCAGCATAAATTTCACACTTTTGGATTGCTTGTGATTGTCCTAATTGATCGATCGTTCTATTATCCATGTAAAGATAACACCAATTTCCTACAGCAAGAAGGGTTGCATGTACTTGCTCATATTCTTGAATAACAAAATTCCTAGTCCAAAAATCTCTTTGGTCACCAAAATTTTCTTGTAGAGTCAAAACTTCAGGTTCTATATGAGAAATTGTTTCTTTGGAAGAAAAGCTCAATAAGCAACTAAAAACTATCAAACTTAGTATTAATATCATTTTTCTGTGCATTTTCATTCACTTCTTTTTTCAAAATTTTTACTTTTTTGAGCTCTTTTCTTAATCAGTAAAAACACTGACACTAGGATAGTGAATGTAAATAGATAGTAATTAGATTCTGTAGCAGTTATTTGTTTATTTATTTCTAAAACAAAGAATCCACTCAGACCATCAACAGCATAAATATAGTTACCTTTCATTGTAACATCATGAGCAGCTCCTACATTATCTCTGTACTCTGCCAGTTTTGTGAGAGTTGGTAAGCTTTCAATATCAAACAATTCAATTCCAAAGTTATCTGCTACAGCTAGATAGGTATCATTTCCATATAATCCAAGCTCTTCACCATCATCAGAATCAGAATAAGTCCCAATTAGAATTGGTGAGGATGGATTTGAGATATTGAATACTTTCAGACCATTCCCATGTCTACCAACAAAGAGTTTGTTTTCATGAATTGAAAGATGAGTTGAGCTTGATGTTGAA
>JAEOTE010000095.1 GCA_016839945.1 Candidatus Heimdallarchaeota archaeon
AATTTCACATTGCAAAACCTAGTGAGGTTCTTAAGGAAAAAGAAACTATACCTGCAGTTAGAATAGATCCTAAAGAAAAAGAGATTCCAGTACCTTATGAAAGAGTAAAGAAGAAAGTTGAAGCTAAAGAGGAAGAAGTTCAACCAAAGAAGAAATCAGATTTACCTTTTGAGATAGAAATTATTGAATCAGAGGAAGACGAACCATTTAAAATTACTGATATTCTTGGTGTTGGAGATAAAACAGCAATGCTTCTGAAAGATGGAGGATTTGATACTATTGAGTCAGTTATTAATTCAACTCCTGAAGAATTAAGTAAAATTAGAGGTATTGGAATCACAACAGCAAAAAAAATTCTTTATGGAGCAAGAGCTCTTAAACAACAAATAGACAAAAACCAATAGGAAACTAAAGCAAATCTTGGTTCCTGTATGCTTTTCTTAAACCTGCTATTCGAAAATAATCATCCTTAAAAATACTCCTTGATTGTAAGTATAATGGATGCCCAACATATACTTCAAGTTGTAGGTTTATCACAATCAGGCAAAACCTCTTTTGTTTCAGAGTTAATTAAGAGGTTATCTAACAGAAAAGAATCAGTAACCTCAATTAAATCAGCTAAATCTCACGATTACATGTTCTCTGACAAAGATTCTGATTTATTTTTGAAATCAGGATCAAATCTCTCAGTTGTATCTTTTCGTAACACAACACAATTTACATTAAGAGAGGAAATGGATTTGTCAAAAATAATAGAAATTTCCTCAACTATCAATAAACCAAGTGTGATAATCATTGAAGGATATAAGAAGCTAAATTATACCAAAGTTCTTGTTTGGACCTCTGAAACTCTTTCTAACATATCAGAATTTAATCTTGAAGGAATAAAGTATGTGTATTGTCCACAAGAAAAGTTTATAGAAAACGAAGAGAATATAAAGAAATTAATGAAAGAAATCAACTTTCATTTAGAGACCAACATAGAAGATCTAATCTCCAAGATTATAGAAGATATGTTTTATTGAGGAAACTAGATGCATAACTCTCTCAAAATGCTGCTTGAAAAAGCAGAAAAAAATCTTGAAAGGAAAAAAAAGGAAACAACTCACATTACAGGAGTTATCCTTGGGTGCGAAACCCAAGAAGAAGATGAAACAATTCTAATTCATCATATTCGAAATCTAAAGAGATATGTTAATGAAATACTTGTCTCAATACCAGAAGGAAAAGAAACTATAGATGAAAAACTCAAAATTGAGCTAAGAGATTTTTCCATTAAACTAATTGAAAGATCCTTAGATTCTAATCCATACTCATTAAAAGTTTTTAATCAAATAATAAAACACAGTGTGAATGATAAATTACTTATTCTTTCGAATCAATATAAGATGTCTAAAGCTCAGATAAAGCAAATTGTTAGTCAAGATGTTCCTTTAGTATCCTTTTTAGGTCAAAATGGCAATTCTCTCCCGTTCATTGCATCTTACGATAAATGGGTAAATAGATTCTTTCTCCAAATTTTACTTATCAATGAAAAAAACAGTCTATACGATCTATTTAGAATAGTATCAGATAAGCTATTTTACAGAATCCCAGCAGAAGAATCAATAACTTATTACAAAAATGATACTAACAACTCAAAGCAGCATTCAAAGAAAGAACTATATCTAACTCTAAGAGTGCAACATGATTTCAATATCCAAGATTTAGTAAAAGTGATTGCTTTAATGCAAGTTGTAAAAAAAGAGTTCTCAGAAGATGAAAAAACCCATTCAACTTTTAAAATTCAACAATTATTAACATTAAGCAAGAAATTTGCCAACCAAGGAAATTGTTTCTTGTCATATCAAATACCCTATTTCTTTAAATGTGTCAGAAGTGAAAAAATAGAATTTCCCGTGGATTGGTCACAAGAAAGAATCGAAAAAATGGGGTATGATTTACTTCTAGAAGAATCAGAACTTTATAAGAAAAAAGGTTTGAACCGATTGTTTTACCAAGTTTTATTGGATAAAATAGAATATGTAAAAATTGAAGATTCTGTACTTAGTAAACTAAAGAAAGACAAAGTAACCATTGAGGAATTGCTCAGAAAAGATAATATCCCTTTTCTCGAGTAGGAAACCATTATACATTTAAATGAAGATAAAAACTGACTTTTAATGAGTTTCAGAACAACTTCTAGGCTGTGGCCACTTTTACTTCGAATTTTATTTGGATTAATTCTCCCTTTCATAATTGAACTATCTGTCTATATAATTTATACAGGTCTTAGAACAGGTGATTTTCAATATTCATCTTTATTGATTTTTGTTTTTCTAATACTACCGATATTGTTCCTTTATTTGATAGCTCCCAAGCTTATGTTCTACTTAGGGAGAGTAAAATCATCTATTTCACAGAATTTAAACAAGAATTTTGAAAATATTTTCATTAAACCTAGAAGTTTTAGTTTCAAGGATAAGGCAGTTCCTTTAACTGATATGGAGCTAAAATTAACAAAGAAAGAAAGAGGGATTCTTGAGAAGAAAATAAAAGCAAAACTAATTCCAGATTTAGTCGGTGAAGCAAGAAAACAATATGATCAGAATTTCATAGACAGATGTCATACAACAAGAAATGAAAGATTACTAACATACAATGAAACACTTTATCTTTTCAGTATTGTAACATCTGGATTACTTCTAGTTAACCTTATACTTGTTATCTATCTTTCATTTAGTAGCATAAGACTAGATTTTATAGAATTAGACCAGATTTCAAACAACGTTAATGTAATAATTTTTGCTCTTATTTTCGGTATTCTACTGATTTTTGGTGTGTTTCTATTATTATCTTCAACCAGAAATCTGTGCAAAATAATTCCAAGAGTTCTTCCAATAATATTCTATGAGCCTGAGGAAGAAAGAGAAAAAAGACTCTTACAAATATTAGCTATAGCTGATTTTCCAATAAGTAATCTATTTGTAAGAAGGACTCAAAGAGAATTATCTGGAGTAATAGAAGAAGCTAAGAAACAACTCCTTCTCCCAAATTTGATAGAAACAATATCTTGGTATCATAGAGACGAGATGGCAAAATCCATAGCATGGAAAATATATAGACAAATATTAGAGGAAACTCAGCTTTCAAATGAAACTAAGGAAAAAATAGAGAAACATTTCAAATTCGATCCACTTGCAGGATTAATTTCTAGTAAAATACTTACATTAGAAGAAGAACAGGCTATTAAAGCAGACATTGATTATGTTAAAGAGAGGATAGATGATTGGAATAAAATTAGAAATGAAGAACAAACTCTCGCTTTTCTCTTGATTTATAGAACTTTGGAAACTATTTTTCGAAAAACTATTGAAGATATAACTCCAGAATTTCAACAAGAAGATGTGAATTTTCTAAAACTAATAGATATTCTAGAAGAAAACAAACTTCTTGATAAAAATGAAGTAAGTATGCTTCACGAAGTAAGATTCAAACGTAATGTACTTTTTCACTCACCTGGAAAGTCTCTTGATATCGGTAAATCAACAATGGAGAAACTATTATCTCTAATAAACAAAATAATAGAGAGAATAAGAAGTTAGTAAGATCTCATATGAGAAATAACATTAAAAATTAAAATATTCAAGTAAACCTTCAACAACTTCTGTTGGTACAAGTACTTCTCCTAATTTTCCTGTATCTCCATGAAAATCAGATCCTCCTGTTATTAGAAGATCGTTTTTTCTACTGTATTTCTTCATCATTTCTGTACCTTTTTTTAATCTCCTTTGGGGAATATTTGGAGTAACATGACTATAATTGTAATATATTTCAATTCCATCCAATCCCCAAGAAAGAAGAGTATCAAAATAGATTTCGAGTTCTGAAATATTTACAATATCAATTAGAAGAGGATGTGGTAAAACAGCAACTCCATTAGCTGAATGTATGAGCTCTATGACTTCTGCTGGTTCGAAAGTTTCACGACGAACATATCCAGGTCTTCCTTCGGCAAGATAGATTTCAAATGCTTCATTGATAGATTTAACATAATTTTTTTCAATTAATGCACGAGCGAAATGAGGTCTCCCTGGACTTGAACCTGAACCAACTTGTCTTTCAATGTCTTCTAGAGTTAACTCAAGTCCAATAGAATTTAGATTTTCTAAGATTTTCAAAATTCTTCTCTTTCTCGCATCCTGAACATAAGTAAGTTTTTCTCCCATCTTTGCTTTAGCTACATCTAAATTGTAACCTAGAATTTCTGTTTTCAATCCTTCATGTCTAGCTGAAATTTCAATCCCTGTTAGATAAAAGAAGGAATAATTGTTAGCAATTTCTTTTGCAATTTCTGTTCCCTCTAAAGTATCATGATCAGTAATGGAGAAAATGATTAATTTTTCCTTTTCTGCAAATTCCATTAGTTCAAGAGGAGAAAATATCCCATCTGAAAAATTCGAATGGCTATGCATGTCAATTTTCGTATTTTACACCTCTATTCTAAACAATTTCTTATCTATTTCTTCTAATTCCGAATAAATCTGAAATATCAGAAATCCAAGTGCTAGTAACCAAGCTAAGCAAATAAGTATGTAGATGAAGTAAGTTACTCCTGAAGTGAAATATTGGATTGTATATACAATCCCTATTAATGCAAGTAATAATGGTAAAGTGGAATAAATCAAAGGAAACCAGTTTACTCTTCTTTCTACTTCTAAATTCTTGTCAATCTTTTGAGCTTTAAAATGGATAAATGAGATTGGAAGTCCTACTTGACAAGATAGTTTTATTGTGTTTTCAGTTTTTTTCTTAACTCTAAGAGTAACACGTTCTCTAGCAATAGTGTCAACCATCTCTATGAATTCATGTGATTTTAGTGCCAAGAACTCAAATTTTTTCATTTCTACTGCTCCATTTTTCTAATTCTTCAATCTCAATTTTAAGGATGATTTTTAGATGTTTTTGTTCTTCTTTTAATTTCCTTTCAGCATTGTTCTGTAATCAATGTAAATAGATTTAATTCCTACGATAAAAATGTTTCATATATGCAACTAAACAAAAACATTGCAATCTAAAAGCTTTTAAAACTGTTTTTTAGATTTCAGTCAATCAAAAGGTGCTCTAAATGACAGAGAGTGAAGTCCTTAATATCAAAGGAATTGGTCCCAAAGCCGCAAAAACATTAATTGATTGTGGTTACAATACAATAGAGAAAATAGCAACTGCAAAAGCAGAAGAAATGTCACAATTACCAGGAATTGGCGAAACAACTGCTGAAAAAATAATCGCAGGTGCAAAAGAATTACTTAAGCCTAAACCTAAACCCAAGCCAAAACCCAAAGTAAAAGTAACACCTAAAAAAGAAATTTCAAAAGATGATATACCCAAACCTCCTAGCACAAAGGAACCCCTAGCTAAGAAGCCTGCAGCTATGCCCTCAGCTCGTCCTTCAGTGAAAAAACCTGAACCAAAGGTAGTAAAAAAGCCAACAGTCAAACCTTCTAAACCTGGAATCACAATTTCAACTCAGAGAGCAATCGAAAAAGCTCCTGCTATACCTGTGATAAAAAAGAAAAAGACTGCTAAGAAAAAAACTACCAAGAAAAAGGTTACTATTTCTAAAACTTATGGTGTAGTACAAAGCGTTGTACATGACAGAGCAGGAAAGTCTTCAAACAGATCAATAATTTTACATTTACATGAATTGGAAATGCCAATAGAGAGTTATATTGGAAGAAAGGTTCGAATTCAATTTCCTAAATCTGAAAAACAAATAACTGGGAAAATAACTAGACTTCATGGTAAAAAATCATCAAAGAATAATACTGTAATTGTTAGGTTCCAACAAAGTGTGAGTCCCCATATTGTTACGGCTAAAGCGTTATTTCTTTAAAAAAATTTTTAACCTGCACTATATTTTTAAATCCTTTATTCTATATTATAATAATGCCAAGGAAAAGAGATTATCAAAAATGGGGCAAGATAATTTCTCTAATAGGTGGAGCATTATTTGTAATTGGAGGTATTCTTCTATTCTTTGCATATTTCCTACCAGCTTTTACTTTGGATCAATTAACTTCTAATTTCATTGTCTACCTTTTTGGTATTAATGTTAATTTTCTTGTTTTAGGAATAATAGGCGTAGCATTAGGTGCTTTTGCAGTAATTACAGCAAATGCAGAATGGTCAGATCTCCTCTCAGGGATTCTTCTTATTGTAATTGGGATAGTAGGTCTTGGTTTTCCAGGACTATTAACGGTTGTTGGTGGAATTTTGTTTTTAATTGCATCAGCGAAGAAAAGGTGAAATACTTCTATATGTACTATTTTTTT
Organism: Candidatus Heimdallarchaeota archaeon; assembly: GCA_016839945.1. Lineage (GTDB taxonomy): Archaea > Asgardarchaeota > Heimdallarchaeia > Heimdallarchaeales > Heimdallarchaeaceae > UBA460. The sequence continues at coordinate 6,315 of JAEOTE010000095.1, forward strand.
TCAGAAAAATCTTAAATACTACAAACAAAATCCTTCTTCCATGGCAAAGAAAAATAAAAGCTTAGCTAACTGGGGTTCCATTCTTGGAGTGATAGGTGGAATCATCGAAGTTGTAGTCGGTGTTTTGTGGATTATAGGAGGAATATTAGAGAGCGTAATAGACATCTTTAACACTGCAAATTGGGTTGGAGGTAGTCTAGGTCTTAGTTCTTTAATTGCTGCTATAATCTTAATTGTAATTGGTGCTTTATCTATCCTATTAGCATTAGGTCGATTTGGTCTCGATTACATAGTTATAGGAATTCTATTAATTGTTCTAGGAATCGTTGGTGGAGGTATCGGTGGTTTACTCGTAATAATAGGTGGAGTTCTATTCTTAATAGCTGGACTCTAACAAAAAAATATTTTCCTTTTTTTTCTTTTAGCACATTTTGCAATACTTTTTATATTTTCGTTTTCATTTTTCACTGAAGAATAATGTCAGATAAAGATGAATTGTCTCCATCTTTACACCTTGGAGTTAATTTTGATACAAAAGAAGATGTTTTTTTGCCTTCAAAAGCTCTTAACAAGCATATAAGTGTATTTGGTCAAAGTGGGAGTGGGAAAACTGTTGCTTGTAAAATATTAATTGAAGAAGCAATAAGAAAAAGTATCCCAGCAATAATAATTGATCCGCAAGGGGATATCAGTAGTTTAGTAATGGTAGAAGATTATGAAAAACTAAAACCATACGGAATCTCCAAGGAATTTTATGAAGAGTATAAAAATAAAGTTGAAATTGTTATATTTACTCCCGCATCTGAGAAAGGAATCCCACTATCTATAAATCCTTTAATTATGCCACCTCAAGAGTTAGACAGAGAGGAAAAAATACTTGCTATAGATGGTATAGCAACAACAATTGCAAATGTTTTAGGGTATAGATTAAGTTCCGAAAAAGGCGGTGCTGTAAAAGCTTATTTAGTTTCTTTATTTGAACAATGTCTAGATAAGGATATTTTAATCGCTGATTTTGAAATGCTTATTGATTTAATTAAAACAGAAGTTGCATATGTTCCAGAAAATATTCGTTCACTTCTGTCTCAAAAGGAGAAAGATTCTCTAATTAAAAGAATCAAAACCATAACTGTAGGAGCACCTTCTCTTGTCTTTAATTTAGGACCAAAATTATCTATTCAAACTTTAATACGTTCAACAGATCCAGATAAGATAAGAATTGCTATCATCTTTCTAAATACTCTCACAAATCTCAGACTGCGAGAACTATACATCACTACTTTAGCTCAGAGTCTTTATACCTACATTAGATCCAATCCTTCAGTAGATCCACAATTAATATTCTATATAGATGAGCTTGCTGGACCTCCTCAACTTATCCCTCCTCATCCTAAAAATCCTCCAACAAAACAATGGTTACAGCTATTGTTTAAACAAGGAAGAAAGTTTGGTCTATCAATGTTGGTGGCTACGCAGAATATTTCTGATGTTGACTATAAATCGTTTGGTCAAGTTAGTACTTTCTTATTTGGACGATTTGTTACTCCTCAAGATTTACGTATAGTTGACAAGATGCTTCAAGCTTACCCAGAGGCTCGTTTTATTGTAGATCAACTACAGAATTTCAAAAGTGGTGAGTTCTATATTCTCTCTCCAGATGTCTTTACAAAACCAGAACATATTGAAACTCGAAGATTGTATACTATTCATAAAACTCTATCTGATGAAGATGTAGCAAAAATCTATGATAATCCTCCTGAAGTTTTATGTAAACAAATAGGAGATTATGATCATGATATCGATGCAATGGATCTGGAAGATATTGAGAAAGAATTGAATCTTGAAGACCTGGAGAAAGAATTGGCATCAATAAAGAAAATATCAAAGACTCCAACTCTGTTAGATAAACAAGCTGGAATTGAACCATCTCCTGAAGAAGCAAGAGTAGATATGGACACTCCTTCATCTGAGGTTTCAAAAACAGAAATAGAATCTGAAGTTGAATCAGTAAAAATTGAGGTAATCGATCTTACAAATGTTATCAAAACAATGAAGGATCAGTACTTGAAATATGAACCCGTTGAATTTAAAGAGTTGTTAGATAAATTCTTTGGGAGTCGTAAATTCAGTTTCTTAGGTACTAAAAATCTATCATTAGCTTATGTTCCATTTCTGTATTTAGATTTTCAAATACTAGCAAAAAGAAGGATTCAAGCAAATTATGCAAATGCTGACAGATGGAATGAAATAAGTCATTCTATACCAATAAAGAGAATTTTTCCATTAATTGACAAAATAGAGTTTAGTGATAAAGAAAAAATTTGGAGTCAAGAAAGTATCCCGATTCAACCAGAAGAAGTTTTTGAGGAATTGATTTCAGTTTTACCATTAAAGAATCTTAGTAATCTTTTCAGTGCTCCATCAACTAATATTAAACAACTAGAGATTCAAAGAAAACCAGAAACAATCCTTGAATCATTTCATGATGTTTTGTTGGTTGATCAAACGCTCTATACTAGTGAATGGCAAAAAGCGATTGAAGAGGGTCTGCTGAAGATTGAAACAGATCATGAAGTTGAAATCAAGAACTGGTTGGAAGAACTTGAAAAAGAGAGAAACAATTTATGGAAATCAATAAATGAAAAGAGAAAAAAAGTAAAACGATTCCAAGCTAAAATTGAAGAAGCAAAGGCTCTGTATGTTACACTTAAACCTCTAATGGAAGATAAATACAAGTATAAAAGCACCAGTGATGTTGGGAATTACAGTAAAGCTGTGGAAACACTCAAATATGGACCTCAAGTGATTAAGAATTTCGTTAAAGAAGTAGAAAATGGAATAGCTACAATTAAATCCCTTGATTCTCAAATTAAAGCATCTCCAAAGGTTAGACTTCTGCAAGATATAAGTAAAATTCTCAATAGAAAAGAATTCATCATACCAAAAGCTAATGAAATAAAGAACGTTTATGCCGCCCTTATATACATCCCTGTCTCCTTAGCTGAAATTTCCATTGTAGATAGTAATGGTAATGAGTTATTACTAAATGGAATTGCAGAATCTGCTCTTGGAACAGAAGTACATCTACTATGTGAAATGTGTTTAGAACAAAAATCAAGCAAAATGCTATTTGTGTCTACTCCAGATGTATGCTCTGTTTGTGGAACAGTTTTATGTCAAGATCATACTATAGAGGATTCTATAACAAAGGATATTGTTTGTTCAAAACATGCAGTTGTATGCTCTGATTGTAAAAGAGTTGTATCCTCTGCTTCCTCTCAAAAATGTGAATTTTGTGAAGAATATAGTTGTAGTGAACACATCAAACAGTGTTCATCTTGCGGAAAAATTCTATGTAAGAAACATGCGAAGGAAGAAATGAAAAAAGGTTTGTTTAAAGAAGAAACTCAAATACTCTGTCCAAATCATAGCAAAAGGAAGTGAAAACCATCTCCTACAAGAGGAAGAAGCGAAAACCGTTAGTTATTTTACTTGCAGGATTACCTGGTACAGGAAAATCAACCCTAGCTCGAAAACTAGCAAGAAGATATAGACTAGAACATATTAGTACTGATTCTGTTCGTAAAAGAATCTTCCGTGATGTAAGGCATAACACATTTGGAAGAGGATCATATTCTGAAAGGCAAAGAATGATTGTCTATGATGCCATTTTCTATGTCATTTATACCTTACTCAAACACAACGTTGGTGTGGTTTTAGACGGTACATTTTACAGAGAAAGATTACGAAGTAAAGTGAAACGAATAGCAGAACGATTTGATGCTAAATTTCTCCTAGTTATAGTAACTTGCCCTGAAAGTTTAATAAGAAAGAGGTTTGAAGAAAGAGATACTAGAAAAAGAAGAACTTTAAGTGATGCAGATACAAAGATATTTGAGAAATTTAAACAGCTGTTTGAACCTACAAAATTAGAACATCTTGAAGTGGATATGACTTCTGATTATCAAAAAATATTAGAAATGATTAGTAATGCTCTCTCAGAAAGAAATATTGAATAAATTATTAGAACCTTCAACTTATCCTCATGAAACTGAAAAGGAAATTGAGCTAATTGAAACGAATATAAGTTGGATTTTCTTGACAGGCTCTTTTGCATACAAAATGAAGAAAGAGATAAAATTCGGGGAAGTTTTAGACTTTTCTACACTTAAGAAAAGGTTGGAAGCCTGTAAAAATGAAATTATATTAAACAGGAGACTAGCTCCTGATGTTTATCTAAGTGTTGAAGGAATAAATAATGATGGAATTCTAAGTGATAAAGGAGAACCTATTGAATATTTAGTCAAAATGAAACAACTACCTCAAGAATCTCTATTATCGTACAAAATAAAAAAAGAAAAAAGTTTGAGAAAAGAAACCATCAAAAATATTGCTAAGAAAATAGCAGAATTTCATCAACAAAATATAGTTTACCCAGAATATTCTCATTATGAAGACATTTTTGAGAAATGGGATGAAAATTTTAGAACCACAAAAACATATCCAAACTTTCCTTACGATGTCAAACTAGAAAAAAGAGTTTATGATTATTTAGTGAGAAATAAAGATTTCTGGGAAAAAAGAAAGGATTTAGGTAAAATCATTGAAGGTCATGGTGATCTTATATTGTCTAATATCTTTGAACTAGATGAAGATGATGAAATAGTTATTTTTGATTGTATAGAATTCAATGAAACTTTAAGAATCCAAGATGTGTTGGAAGAGTTAGCATTTCTATCTATGGATTTAGACTTCAACGGATTAACTAAACAATCCGAATTATTCATTTTCACCTACTTAGAAGAAACGAATGATAAGATGGAACCTTCATCTCCTTTTATTCAATTCTACAAATCCTACAGAGCTTATGTCAGAGCAAAGGTTTACTGCTCATTATCACTGCAAGATATCTCTTCAAGTGAGAAAGATCAATTTCTAGCTTTAACTGAGAAATACAGAGAGCTTGCATCATCATACAGCTTCTAAAATCTAGATTTTCCAAACTCATATAAAGAATAACAAAAATGAGAATAACATGAAAGTTGGGTGTCATGTTTCTATTGCTAAATCAATAGATTTATCCTTTTCAAGAGCAAAAGAAATAGGCTGTACAACTTTTCAAATATTTACAAAAAATCCAAGAGGATGGTCTGCAAAACCATTAGAAAAAGAAGCGATTGTAAAATTTAAGAGTCAAATGGTTCAATATGGTATATCTCCAGTTTTTGCACATATTTCATACTTACCAAATTTAGCATCTTTAGATAAAACTGTATATACAAAATCAATAGAATCACTATTGGTTGAATTAGAACGTTGCATGATATTAACAATTCCATATTTTATTATTCATGGGGGTTCATATAAGGGAGGTTCCTTTAAACAAGGATTCGATACATACATAAACTCCATTCTCAAAGGATTAGAAATTCTAGGAAACAAAGTCACTATTCTAGTTGAAAACTCAGCTGGAGGAAAGAATTCTATAACAGGAGACATAAACAATATTGCCAAGATACTAGAAGAAATAGGAGATGAGAGGTCTGTTAAATTTTGTTTTGACACTTGTCATGGTTTTAGTGCAGGTTATGATTTAAGGAATAAAAAAGCAATAGCTAATACACTAGCTGTTATTGAATCTAATATAGGAATAGATAATCTGGTCCTAATTCATGCAAATGATTCTAAAGGTGATTTTATGTCTCATCGTGATATACATGAACACATAGGTTTAGGGAAAATTGGCGAAGAAGGATTCAAAGAATTAGTTAATCATCCTTTGTTGAAAAACAAATTTTGGATTCTAGAAACACCAGTAAATGAAATAAGGGGGGATATAGAAAATATCAACTTCTTACTTTCTTTGGTGGAAAATAAAAAAGAATAATTCCCTATCCTGTAACTAATGGAGGGAATACAAAATTAAAGATTATTATGAAGACTACGGCTAAGATTACTGTGTATAATCCAGCTTTAAATGAAGGGGCAATTGCGGGGACTCTTTTTTCTCCAGGACGTATATCTGTATCAATATGTTTTCTAGTTGTTTCATCAATAACTTGTCCTGTAGCCATTTCACTGACAATTTTCTTCTTTTTCTCTTCTCGAACTATATTTTTAGCTTCCTCAAAAGTTTGTGATTTCCTTGTTATTTTTCCTTTTATCCAAAGCCAAATAACACTCATATAATCAAAAGATATGGCTAAACCATATAGAAATGCACTACCACCATAAATTAGTAGAAATATTATAGTTGTACTTAATGAAGAGCTATTAAATCCTAATCCAAATATAACACCAGTTAACATTGCAGAAAACCAGATAATTGAAGCTAATAGCCATGAAGCTAATGGCATTTGCATCATTTTATCATATAATATCCCTGCTCTTGAAACTTCGAATGCATACCCGCAATATTGACATTTGTATGTGACACTATCTTCTAAAAGTGAGATATTTTCAAGCTTACAGAATCTACAATCCATTCCTTACACCTTAAACTCAACTTTATTTTATACAAGGTCTTTATATTTCTTGTGGAACTGACTTCTTTTTCTAATATTTATGTTTTTACTAAGATTTTTCCTTTTGATAATAATCACTAATGAAATTAGACAGCTTTTGGTCTCTAACTTCCCATTTTGAATGTTTTAACACTTCTTGGATTAAATAAGAGAGTCTTCTTGCTTCAGGAAGAGAATTTTCATCTTCTACAGCAATTGAAATTACTATATTCTTTTCTTCTGCGATAAAGAAATAATGAGGATCCACTTTTATCACTTTGAATTTCTCTTCACCTAGAAGCTCATCTGTAAAACCACTCAAAGCTTTAAGATAACCTACAAACATTCCAGTATCATCTACAAGATTATGAGGATCATGAATAAAAAGTGGTGTTCCTATTGAGTCAGATATAATAATAGCTAAAGGTTCTTGATTCTCTATTTCATAGTTTTGTCTTACTTTAGAAAAAAACCATTTCATAGCATAATTCAAGTTAGATTCTGTTCTCAATGATGTTTTAAAAATCTGAAATGAGATATCAGGTAAACTAGACATTTTTGTTAGATTTAATTCTTCGATTATTTCTTCAAGATTCATCGATTTTTTTAGATCCGACTTATTTGCAAGAAACAGAATAACTTTATCCAAAAATGATCCTTGAAGCCATTCATTCATCATTATCCAGAACCATTTCTTTGCTTCCTCAATTTTCTGTTCATCTGAAGAATCAAAAACAAAAATAATACCAGCTGATGATATGGCATAAGTTTTCCATATTTCTTCACGAAAAGATTCTTGGCCAGATAAATCAAAGATACTGAAAGTTACATCTCCTATCACAACTTGATCAAATTTAAGACCAATCGTAGGTTTAGGTCGAGTAAATCTTTTTTCTTTCAACCAATTAACTAATGTAGTTTTCCCTGCATAGGGTAAGCCTATTACAGCAACTGGAATACCTGATTTATTCAGTTTCAGTAAGTCTTTCATAATTCTTCTTCCAATACTAAAATTACTCCATCAATTAAAGGTTTAGTATTAAATAATCAAGAGTCGAGATTAACTCTTGATATGGAACATCTCTTCTTTTTCTTCTGTCCCTTAAAGCTCCCGCATTTTCTCTGCTAAATAGAGATAAGGTGTAGACTAATTGTGGGAGTTCCCTTTGATCTTCTAAATACTCAACAATCTTGCCTAATGAATCACTTACTGTATATAGAGAATCTCCAGCTCGTGCATAGCTACCTGCTGCTTTGGAAGTTTTTTTAATTCTAATGAATAACTCACCAAGAACGATATTCTTTATTGATTCAAACATCTCCTTGATAGCTGGAACAAAAGCTTCTCTACGTTTAACAAAGTCCCAATTAATTTCATTTCCCTTTATTGAAACATTTTTCTTAACAGCTATTAGCTCTTGAGTATCGATTAAAATTAAGTCTAACATTTCTTGGAAATCAGTCATTGCGTTTATTTGAGCTTCGACAGTTTCTATCATAAATTCAGGCAATTGGTCTGCTTCTGATAATAGGGCAATTAATTCCTCAAAAAATTTTCTCACTTCATTCTTGTAATTTGACTGTAGTCCTAAGGATACTAAACTAGATTCAGTAATCATTCCAGCTTGTTTTGTTTCTAACATCCTTTCACTTATTTTGGCTTTTAGTTTTTTTTCACTTGTTTTTTTCTTTATTAATGAAATGCTTTGTTCAGCTTTCTTTGCATAATAATGAGCTCTTGCTCGTAAAATTAAATCTAGAACAATGTTATTATCAGCATACATGTAGGTTTTATTCTCAGCAATTATCGATCGCAAATAGTATCTAATGGCATGAATTTTATGTCTTTTGGGATCTCTATCTGATACAAATGCTGGCAGTAATTCTATAGCTTTTTCTAAATATGATAATCTCTCATCTAATTCCTGTAATTCCTTATAACTTCCCTGTGGATTATTATCATCAACTCTTAAAAATTCCACATCTATTTCTGATAATGCTGCACTCATTGCTTTAAGTGGAAAATCAAATTGAGAAACTAGTCGATCTATCATATTCAAATGAGAAGTATCTTGAACTAGAAGGTCATTCATGATAGATGAAACAGAAGAATAAATAACACTAACACCATAAATATAAGGAAGAGAGCCTGCACCTTCAATTTTCTTCAATAATTTTTCTACCCCAACACATGCTTTAGCAGCTTTATCAGTTTCTTGCGCATATAGATCATCAACTATTTCAGAATACTTAACAGCTAATTCAGTTAATGAATTCAAAATTGATAGTTCAGCTTCATCTGTTTGAAGACTTTTTTGTATTGCAGAACTTTCTGGTGATCCAGATTCATCTAGTAGCTTACTCGCTTTTTTAAATTCTTTAAGAGCCTCACTATAGTAAGTAGAAGCGTATTTTATATTACCGCTTTCCATTGCATTTTGAGCTAGTAATTTGAAATGATGAACTAATGAAATTGCACTTTGAGCATCAACTATTGGTAAGAATTCAGTTTGAATAGACAGAGCTCTATTTCCTAGAGTTTCAGGCATTTTATTCCATAGCTCAATTACTGTTTCAAAATGTTCTTTAGCATGGTTAAGTATACTTAATTCAGAAATTGGATCACTCCACCAGAAATCTTCAGATGCTTTTCTAGATGTATTAATGATATTTGTTAATAGTGTCATACCTTGAAGATAATCATATTCTCCTTTTCGAGAGAGAACAATAGGATTTTCTTCACTACCTGGTAAACTGTCGTAAATTGGCAAAAGTCTTTTCAAATTCTCTAATTGAATTAAAGGCATTAAGATTTGTAGAAGATCATTTCTTGTAGGAGAAGGAGTTAACCCTTCATTTTCAACCTCTGGTAATTCATTATTCATAAAACGATAAAGAATTTGATCAATTGTTTCTTTAGCAGTGATATAATACGAATATTGACTTGTCGATGGAGAAAAGCCGAAAACTCCTCTATTTCTTACTTGAGAATAGACATAGGTAAGAATCCCCAATTGTAATTCAAATTTATTCAGAGCCATTAATTGATTGCGAAAATCTCCATACAACAATTCATGAAGAGCTAAAGGATTATCCTTACCTTCTTGTATATCATTAAAAACATCAAAAATTCTCTCAACAGACATGTCTGCAAGACTGTTTATCACTGATAGATTCTTAGAACAAGATTCAGCGAAAGATATCCAAGCTTCTGATATCTCTTTAGGTTCATCCAATTTGGTAAAAGAACGATAAAGATTATCTCTTTCAAGTTCCATTTCAACAAATTTATTGAAAGGTCTAGTATCTAATAAAGAAAGATGCATATGAGTAAATGTTTTTAATATTCAATAAAGTTTTTGTAAAAATCATTCTAGCAATAATAATTAAAAGAATGCAAAAAATCTAAATAGTGAAATGATACACGATAAGTGTGAAAGCGATAAATTTTGAAGAAAGGTCTAAAAAAATACAAGATAAAATTACAGAGAATGAAATAGATCTTTTTCTAATTACACCATCTATTAATTTTGGATATCTTTTCAGAGGTTTCTTCTCATTAAGTGAGAGATTAATATGTGGAATGATTTTTCCTAATAATCATCCTCAATTAATTGCTCCTTCTTTTGAAAAAGAAAGAATGCAAATTGAAACAACTTTCGACGATGTAATTACTTGGCAAGAAGATGAGAATCCATATGAAGTTCTCAGAAATTCTATAGAAAAAAAAGTCAATACGATTGCTTTAGAATCATCAACACCATTTGATGTATATGTAAGATTAAAGAAACAATTTCCTGAAACTAAATTTGTTAATGGTGGAAAATATGTTAAGGAGCTAAGATCAATAAAAAATGATGCAGAAATGGAAAGAATGAGAAAAGCTGCTGAATGTACTTCTAAAGGGATTGTCAACACTCTTGATATTATCAAAGAAGGTCAAAGTGAAATAGAAGCTTTGAAAATAGTTCAAGGACAAATGAGTTCACTGTCTAATGAACCTGGGTGGGCTATAGTACAATTTGACGAAAATAGTGCTATTCCACATGGTCACCCATCTAAAAAGAAATTGAAGAAAGATAGTATAGTTCTAATTGATGCGGGAACAACATGTGAACATTATTTCGCTGATATAACAGTTACTTCAGTATTTGGTAAAGCATCCAAAGAATTTTTAGAAATTTATAGCATTGTTGAGGAAGCAAATCAAGCAGCATTAGATACTTCTAAGGAAGGAATCCCTGCTGAAAACGTTGATTTTGCAGCTAGAACTGTTATAGAAAAAGCAGGATATGGAAAGTATTTTACTCATAGACTTGGTCATGGTTTGGGTTTAGAAGTTCATGAAGATCCTTATATCGTAAAAGGAAATAAAAATCCTCTTGTTAATGGAAATGTTCATACTGATGAACCGGGAATCTACATACCTAACAAATTTGGTGTAAGAATTGAAGATGATGTTTTAATCTCTAACAAAGGAGAAAGACTAGTAACTTTCGATAGGAATTTATGGGAGTAAAAATTGGAAAAATAGGTAATGAAAATTTTATTGTTCTTTGTTTTTCCTTTTAGCTCTTCTTTCTCTGAAACCTGCAAAAGTAATAAATCTAAAAATTTTACTCACTAAAACAATAACTAATACGATAGCTGCTACTGCAAGACCTAAAGCTATAATCAAAGGTCCAAAAATAATTCCTAATATAGTTCCACCTATGATTTTCCACACTTTCATGATTGATTTATAGTGTCTGAAGTTTTTATATGTTTCCAAACAACGATTAAAGCGCGGTTCTAAATCACTCTGGAATTTCTAAGTCTACAGTTTCAATAGTTAAGTATTGCATATTCAGATGAGTATCTCGAGAATCACATTTAGAGCATTTAAAATTAAAGGCAAATTCTTCATCTTTTTCTTTTGATGGTTCTCCTTTATAATCACAATTTAAACAGGTAATTTCAGCAGGTTTCATGATCAATTCTAATTTTGATCCTCTAAATTTGTCCAATTCATCGACAATAATATCATATGCTTCATAAAGTAAATCAGGAATTACCATTTCATAAGGTCCTGCTGAAACAGTAATTTTCTTTACACGATTTGCCTTATGTTGTTTTACAATAGCTTTGACTTGATCAATTATAGCAACTGCAAGACTATATTCGTGCATTTTACTCTTCCTATGGAAATTTTATACCAAGGGTGTTGATAAGTTCGTCTACACCTAAACCAGTTTTTGCACTTGTGCATATCACTTTCATTCCAGATTTGATTTTGGTTGCATCTTCTCTTAAAACCTTGGAATCAAAGTCAGATCCTTCTATATCACATTTATTTATGATTGCTATATCTGCTCCTTTAAAGATAATAGGGTGCTTCTTTATCACATATTCTCCCTCAGTAATGCTTACAACTACTATATTTAATTGAGCTCCAATATCCCATGAAGATGGACAAATTAAATTTCCAACATTTTCAGCAAAAAAGATGTCATAACTATCAATATCAATTTTATCTAATTCACTAAGGATTAATTTAGCAGTAAGATGACATCCGCCACCAGTGTTGATTTGAACTGTTGTAGCCCCCTGTTTGGCAATTCTATCTGCATCAATTGTAGTTGCAACATCACCATTTATTACAAAAATCCGATATTTAGAAGACAGTTTTTCTGCTATTCTTTCAAGCAGAAGTGTTTTTCCTGCTCCAATTGATCCCATTATATTGAAAAAAAGTTTGTTTTTTTCTTCCATTTCAACTCTAATTTGGTCAGCAATTTCATCATTTGCAATATATGCTTGCTTCTTAACCACAATTTTCTTCTCTTTTGCCATAATTAACGTTCACAGAACTTGAAAATGGTATTATAAGTTATTCGTTTAACTATTGTTTTTCACTAGGACATCGAAAAAATTTATTACCTCTAAACTCTAACTATCTTTAGTGACCGTTCTGAGGTATAAGAATGAGTATGTTAAACAAAATAAAAGGAAAAAAAAGAGCTGTATCACCTGTTGTTGCTACAGTTCTTCTAATTAGTTTAGTAGTTGCAGCTAGTGCAATAGTTGTTGTAGTTGTAGTTCCCATGCTTAGAGGGAGCTCAAGTATAAATTTCATCACAGTTCAATGGTTTGATACAGATGGAGATATAGTGGTTGATATAGCCTATGTAACACTACAGAATACAGGTACTGCAGATTCTGTGATTAAATCATTAAATATTACAGTGGCAACTTCAGGTGGAGATGAAGTAGTAATTAATGAAACATCAGTTCAAGGAATAAATTTGCCATTAGAAATAGATGCAGCTGAAAGATTAGATTTAGTTGTATCTTTTAATCCTGAAGATAATGTAGTGGTTGGATCTAATATATTTAGAGTTCAAATGATTGGTGAAAATGACCAAGTAGTTCCCTTTCAAGATAATTTAAAATACATAAATGTAATAGAACCTTTAGATTTTCTTGTATTGAATCCACTTAACAGTAGTTGGATTAGTGGTATTATCGATGCTCAAGCAGTAGCATCAGGAGGATTCCAAGTGTCACCTATCACTTATGATTTCGTCTTACCTGATGAAACTGTTGTATTACAAAATCAGGCCATTACTTCTCACATTGATTCAACAGCTTATCCTGATGACATTGGTTATAAAATGATATTTTCTGTAAATGATTCTCTTGGACAAAGCAAAGAAGTAACACAAACATTTGGAATAGATAATGTGGGTGTAGGAGTCGATTTATCGCTAAGTGACTCAATCATATACCCAGGAGATTCACTTACTGCCTCATGGTCACTAGACTACGCAGGATCTCCCCTGATAAATCAAACTTTAGTACTAAGTGGAACTGTTTTTGGTTATGATCAAGTTTTCACTAGTACTGAAGCTACAGTAACAGAATATATTTTACAAGGCACACAAACCTTGTATATGGCAGAAGATGAATTAACTTTCACATTGTATGTCAAAGATGCAGCTGGAAATACTAACATTTCAGGAGAATTATTCAACTTAATAGATAATATAGATCCTAATACTTACTTTATTTCACCAGCAAATGAGTCTGATTTAAGTGGGTATTTTGTTATAGAAGTTTTTGCTGATGATGCATCTGGTATAGATACTAATAGATTCGATGTTTACTTCTTTGCAAATAGCAGTGAGTACTATTATTTCTATCAACAAAGTGTTGAACACTTAGCAACATATGTTGTGCATCAGAAGAAATGGGTTTTATATTTCAATAGTTATATACTGCCTGATGATAACTTCTCTATTGTAGCTCAGGTATATGATCTTTCAATCGCTGGAAATGGGAATACCACATCAATTGTTGCGAATGTAGATAATGACGTAATAAATGTATTTGGTGCAACTGCTATTGATGGAAGAGGTGGTTTCTTCTTCAGAAGAAGAGGAGTATTATCATTCTACCTCAAAAATTTAGTTCCTTATACAATAACAATATCTGAAATAATGATCAATTGGGGTGGAAACAGTAGAATTGATTGGGTTTATAGTATATATGATGATACACTTAATCAATACTGGTTAGAAGCAGGTAACTACGATGAAGATATTGCTTATCCTGTAGCTGCTGTTCAAGGAGGAATAAATATAACTGATGAGTTAGATCATCATCTAACAATTCAATTTAATTACGGAGATAAACCAACAGGCGTTGATTTTATTATTTCCTTCTACATAGATCAACTTGGTTCATGGGAAACAGTATACATAACGGAAGTATAATCCTTCTTTCTTTTTTCTTTCTTTATTTTATGTGTATCTTTATACATATTAAGCTTCATTAGTGTTTAAGCTATAATTATTTACATGAAAAAAAGAAATAGGATAATATCTATCTGTTTTTCTGTTATTCTATTGTTTTCTATAGTTTCCATTATTTTGTGGGAATATGTTTTTGATGTAGAAAAGTTTGATTATGGTTTTGAAACCAACTTTGGAGGTTGGGTAGGTGATGCTGATTATTTAGTGGGTGAAGACGAAATTATTGCTGTTGATTGGAATGTAACTAAAGTAACAGAAAATCCATACAAGGGGAGTTATTCTATCTGTTTAGAGATTGATGGATTTCAAGATGATGGAGCTGTTTGGATTGAGAAGGCTTTCTTTGTAGAAAATGATAACAGTAGATATAAACATGTTAAAGTAAGTTTCCAATTCTTTTCTGACAATTTTGGTATGAATACAAGGGCTTTAATCTTCGCATCAATAAATACAACTAATCCATCAATAGAAGAGGATTTTGACCACAAGATTACAACAATAACTAGTGATAGTTATCTAGATGGTTGGTATAAATTCAGTATAACAGCAAAGATAAAACCATTAGACCAAATTTGGGTAGCTATAGGTATAAAAGTAGCATGGGAGACTTTACTTAAATATTACATTGACAATGTTTCTGTTCGAATCAGATAGAACATTCGAAAAGCTAATATTATTAATTTATTATTACATGATATGAAAGTTACGTATAACAGATACCCAGAGCTTGAACAATTTCTAAATACTTTCGTTGAGTTTACTGTAACTTCATTAACTGTAAAATCTATTATTCTTTTCGGAGGAATTACTCTAGATGATTTCTCAAAGAGATACAGTGAGATAGATATTGTTGTTGTTTTAGAAAAAGGATTGTGGAAAAAGGATTTTGACACTCTTGATGAGATTATATCCAAAATAGGACAACTGAACAAGGAATTTGCACAGATTTTTACAGCCTATTTTGTTCCAGTAACGATGCTTGAAAATCCAAGGATTGTATATAATGACTTGGAAGGAATTATCGTTCGCAATTTGAATCAAATTATTATTGATCAGTATCCTCTTTCCCTTACTGATGATTTTGTAATTCAGAAGAAAGGAGAAGTATTATATGGAGAAAACATAATCAACAAGTTCCCTATCCCTCCTTTAGATTGTTTTTGGATCCAATTTGTGGAAGATTTATCAATAATTGAAGCAATAGCAAAAGAGTACCCATTTCAACATGCTGATTCTCCTAACTATAATCAAGCTACTAATTGGATTCATTATTTCTCACGAATGCTTTATTCTATCAAAAATAATGACATTTTAGGAAAACTAAAGGGTGCTTATTGGTTTTCTAATGAATACTATGGAGAACTAGGAGATTTCGTGACAGAAGTAGCCAGTTGTCGTCAGAAAAACATCTCCTTATCCAGTTTAATAGGTGTTGTAGAAAATAGTAGAAAATTACTTCTTTTCTTTTTAGAAAAAGCTTTTGAGCTGAAAGGAGTAAAGATTCCTAATCTGAGTATTTTGGTAAAATATGAAAACGATGTTGCCAATTTTAGTAGAGTATTTATGGAACTTAGGAATTTTGTAAGTGATTAGTTAAATGTGGAAAAAATGAATGATAGGAGCAAAGTGCTTGAAACATTCATTAGTAAACTATTAACAGTTGTGCCAAGAACAATTTGTGTATATGAATTTACAAAAGAAATAACTCAATTTGATAAGTGGCTGAAAAATAAGAAAGGTTTAGTTGTAGTTATTGACGATGATGATCATTCTTTAGAAAATCTTCTTCTTATAGATTTAATTTATGATACAATTCAAGATGAATTTGGCTGGAGAGAGGGAACAGCTTTTGCTTCAGCCTTTTCAAGAGGATATATTCGTACAAGAAATAATTTATGGCATATCAATATTCAGAATTCACACTGCCTTTTACCTGAAGATATGATTAACCTAAAAAAAACAAGACAATTACTTCATGGTGAAGATATCATATCAAGAATAGGTTTTCCTCATCAAGAAGAAGAAATACTGAGAATCAGCCCAGGACTTACAAGAAAAGAAGCTACAGAAATAGCTAAAAAACATCCTCAATACAAACCCTTAGTTGAACCTGAATGTTGTTTAGCAAGGCATGATTTCGTAATAAAACACTCAATAGTAAATCTTCTAGAAGACAATTTAGTAATGTTTAAGAATTATATAAAACCTGAAAGAAATGCTCATTTATACGGAAGGTATTGGGGTTCAGGTAAAACACAAATCATATACTCCCTCATTAAAAAATGCAAAGAATTAGAGATTCCTTTCCTCTATAGAACAGAATTTTGGAAAGGAGAAGATGGTAAATATATAGATATAGAACATAATCCTGACAACGATTCCGACAAAGTTAGTGAATGGGCTGCCTTACATGCTCCTTCTCCACAATTTGTTCTATTTCTTGATGAAGTTGATATTGACATTAACCTTCTTAATGAGAATCTCAAAGTCAAGTATAAAGACTATGATCCTCTTTTTTATATCATATCCGGAGCTAAGGAAATAAGCTATTTTGTAGACGATGACTTCGATGTTTATGATATTGTAAAAGAATATCCATTTAATGAAACACAATACAGAGAGTTAGTTGAGAAATTAATGGATAAATCAAATTTAGATAAAACTGTCTTTGCAGAAGAAGTCATAGACATTATTGTGAAGAAAACACGTTTATGGAATCACTCCTCAATCAGAAAAACTCCTACAGCTGTTATTTTAACAGCAACATTAGCTTTAATAGAATCAATAAAGAAATGTGATGATTTAGGTCAACAGCACGTTATTCTTCCTGAGATTGCAGAAAAGTGGGCACTTTTAGGAACTTCTCCTTGGTACCAATTACATGGTGAATTGCATGATGTTCATGCTGAATACTTAATTTTTGATGGACAAAAATATACTGAAAAAGATGAGCATTACGATTATCCGCTGCCTTGAAGCAGAAGTATTTTTACTACATGAAATAATATTTTGAAATAACTGCATTTGTTTGAGAGAATTTTATAAACTCGCTTAATTCATCTCTCAGTTTATTCACATTTTTCTCATGGTATGTTGAAAGATAAATCATTCCTACAGCAAATGAAATACCAGATATCAGAATAATTACAATCAAAATAAATGCAAATGCACCCAAATACATCAATATACTTGCTATTAGGGAAGGATCAAATTTACCTGTTATTAACTGAACAATATCAATGAAAAAACTAACTCCTGCTAAGATTACTGAAGCACTAAAGAGTCTACTTATGATACTTGTTCTGAATCTATCAGAGAGATCATAAACATCGTTTTCTGTTCTTATATACCTTATACGAGAATCTCTTATGATCCAAAAAACAGGTGTAACCCAAGATATGAGTACAGGAGACATTAAGATAACAATAGAACCTGCTAGAAAACCAGTATATGAGCTTCTTATACTAAACTTCACAATTGAAGCTAGAAGAAAACCTATACCTAAAGATGATGTTATCATATCCCTCAAACGTTTTCGTAGAAAATAACTGATTCGACTAATGTCAAGATCATGTGTTTCTTCTTCTAAATAATAAGTAGTATCAGGGTCAATGTTAAGGTTAAATAAACTAGCAGAAAACACTCTAAAGAATTTATATTTTTTAAATTGCTGTTCCTTCTTTAATTTTTTAAACATCTCTTTTATTTCATGATCTTCTTGATTCTTTATTTTTAATGTTTGGTAAACAAGTTTCCTTGTAACAAGCTTTCCTACCCAATTCCATAAGAAAATTGATATTGTTGGAGATATGATTGACACAGATACGAGAATGATTGCCAGAATCGTATAATCTGAGGATCTTGGGGTGTAATCAGGAAATTTCAAAAAACGAATAATTAAATACCAAACTGCATAAGAAACGAAGAATATCAAACCAACTGAAATCCAAGTTTTCTTCGATGGTTTTTTTACATGAAATATAGATCTTTTTGCACTTATCTCTCTTATTGGAAGAACTAACTGATTTTCTTCTGTCATAGCAATCACTGAAACAGTTTAAACAAATTCAATGTTAATCTTAAAGTTTATGAGAACTGCAAAGTTGAACACCAAAATAAATATTCTAATTCTCATTAAAGTTTATATACTTAGAATGTCATGCATTCTAGATGGAATTAGAGAAGGAGAGAAAGTTACACAGTTATCTTTCTAACATATTTTATTATACATTTGTTTTAATAATTGCAATAATTTTTGTTTTGTCATTCCTAGTTACAGATGTGGAGATAATTAACAATATACTCTATATTGTTCTAATTGTCTCTTCACTAGTTATTGTCTTCTATTTAGCGGTTCAGATGCTACAATATAATCGCAGAGTAAACAAGAAAGCCCAATTAGGAATCTTTCTTATTGTTATTGGTTTTCTTCTTATTTTAACCTCAACAAGTAAAGAAATTTCACTTGGGGGTTGGTTTTTACTTGATTTTCTGGGCGATTATTTCTTTGTATATTGGGGTATAGGTTCTATTGTTACTGGTATTATAGTTGAATTAACTTTCCTTGATCAACTTCTCTGGGATATGTTTGTTAAACCTTTCAAATTTTTATGGGAAAAACTAGTTGCACTGGCAAAATTAATCTGGAAACATTGGAAGAATATTTTGTTATATACACTAGATTTAGCATCCATAGGTGGCATAATTTATGTTGCTGTTATATGGGAAATCTTATGGTGGAAAATTGTAATACTATCTGTTTGTTGTGTTTATCCTATCGCACATCATTCAAAACGAATTTGGAGAGCAATAAGATTCTTTGCTGTTGAGATCATCTATAAAATGTTTTACGAAATAGGTGTTCTCATAAAAAATGTTGCAGTATCGATTTGGAATGCTGTTGTTAGATTTTTCAAATTTATCGCAGAACACTGGTGGATTATTCTCAAAGAATTTTTACGTTTAGTAGTAGCTGTTGCTGGTATAGTTCTCCTCACACTTAAGAATCAGATAGATCCTGCATTTATTGTTCCCACATTTGTGTGGTGGCTCATCATGTTTGGAGCTATCTTGATTGGAGAGCTATTTTCAAGGAAGATTGTCCTCATAAAAACATGGAATGCAATTAAAAGCTTCTTTACATTCGTATGGAATGTAATTGTAGACACATTCAAATTTTTCTTAGAACATTGGTGGATCATTCTCAAGGAATTCTTAAGATTTGCAACTGCCGTTACAGGTATATTCCTTTTCATCTACAATGAAGAGATAGATCCTTCATCTTCTGCTCCCGCATTTGCATGGTGGCTCATCATGTTTGGAGCTATCTTGATAGGAGAGCTGTTTTCAAGAAGAATAATTCTCATAAAAACATGGAATGCAATTGTAAGTTTCTCCGAATTCTTATGGAGAATCATTAAAACTCTAGCCAATAAAATGTGGGAAGCTATAAGAAGAATGTTTAGCTACCTTTTAAGAATACTCAAAAATATCTGGGAACTAATAAAAGAGCATGTTAAAAGAGTGCTTAACGAAACAGTTCGATTAATTCTCACTGCTGGTGCTATTTATTTAATTTTCTATGGAGTATCCAATGATGCAGACTGGTATCCTTGGCTTGTAGGAATAAGTATTATTTTATTAGTTGAAATCATTCTCAGAAAAGTAGTTCTACTAAAAATTTACAATTTTATAAAGGAAGCTGCTTTATTCTTCTGGGAAATACTGAAGTTTCTATGGGAACCATTCAGATTCATATTAACAAAGATTTACGATTTACTCAAATTCATAAAAAAGCACTGGTTGAAAATACTACTCTATACTCTTGATTTAATATCCGTAGTTGCTATAATCTACTTCTCAGTTTCTTGGATTCTAGGCTTATTGTCTTTGATAATAATCGCAGCTGGTGGAATATATCTTGTGGGACATCATTATAAGACAATCTGGAAAGTAATAAGATTTGTAGCAGTAGATATTTTCTATAAATTCTTTTACAACGTTGTTAAATTCATTAAAAATATGTTTGAAGCAATCTGGGAGAAAATTGTTTCATTTATTAATTTCTGGAAAGAACATTGGAAGACAATTTTCAAGGAAGTTATAAGATTAGCAATTGCTGTTGCTGGTATTGTTATCTTTATCATTCAAGATAAAATAGATCCAACATCCTACTTACCTAATTTTGTTTGGTGGATTATTCTGATTGGAGCCATCCTGATTGGGGAAGTTTTTTCAAGAAAAATTGTTTTCATTAAAACATATGAAGCAATCAAATCAATTGTAACAAAATTCTGGGAATGTTTGAAGAAAATACCGAAATTTATAGTAAATGTCTTTTATACTATTGGAATAACTCTACGAACTGTTTCAGTCTATGTTTATGATAATTTCATTAGACTATTTTTGTTGTTATTCATGCTTTTCGCTATAGTATATGGTGTTGCTTTGTTATTCTCATTTATCAATCCAAGTGTTGACTTTATAGGATTCTTTAGAAGTCTTGAAACATCAGCTAGACTTTCAATAGGTGCTGGTTTCATTATTTTATTCTCTGTTGCTCTCATCCTTTTAAGGAGAGAACTGAAGAAACTACGAACAGGTACATCTAGAGTGTTGCTCAGCAAAATCAAGGAGAGGTGGCAGAAATGAAGGAAGAGAAAAAGAATAAGATTGATGCTGAAGAAGTCGAAAGAAATCCTGTTATCGCCACACTCTGGGTTGGATTAATAATTGGTGTTCTAGGAGTTCTAGGTATTATCATTTCACAAGTAGCTTTGGATGGAAATTACTTCAGAATTTTCTTAGGAGTATTTCTGGGCGGAGTATTAATTTGCTTCTTTGCACTTATTCTTAGAAGATTAAGAAGAAAGGGAATAGAATATTTTGTAATTGGCGCAGTTACTGCATATATTGGTTTTCTATTACTTGCTTTTCCAGCACTTTTTGCTACAATGGATATACAACTGTTTGCATTCCAATATGCTTACTATATCTTAATGGTCGGAGGTGTTCTCTTAATAATTTTTGGCTTCTTTATGGAAACTTATGATTTAAACGAAAAGATAATTGAACTCTTCAAAAGAATTGGAGTTGCATTAAAGAACTTACTGAAAAAACTTAATTGGAAAATGATATTATCACCTTGGAACTTTCTATCAGTTGCAGGAATAATTGTTATCATTCTAACATCAGAGGAAATTATTCCACTCCTTCCTGTAGTCTTCTATATCATAGGAAGTATATTGATTCTGGCTAACTTCGTGTACCATTTCAAAGAAGAAGTAGTTGAGGTTTTAAAGAATATTGGAAACATTTTCTATACATTCTTCAAAGCTTGGGCAAAAGCGCTAAAACAAATTCCAAGAATAATAAAGAAACTAGCACAGTGGTTGTATGATCCTGAAAGATTCAAAAGGATGATTAGGTGGGTATATAAGCAAATTAAACTTGTTGGAAAAGCAATAAAGTACATTGTAGTAAGAAATTATATTTTCCTATTTGCTTTTGGTATAGTAATGTTCTTCATCTTGAAAGATTTAAGTCTGGAAGTAAGAATATCAATCTCCTCCTTAGTTTGCTTCATTGCTTTAGTAAAACCAATCTTAGACTGGAGAGAACACTTTGGCGAAGAAATAAGCTCAGCAAGAATGTTTTTGTACAAAACAACACAAAAAACAAGGAATGTTTTCAAAAGGAGAGATATAATACGTTGTCCACATTGTAATTATTCAAACATTGCATCAAGAAGAGAATGTTGGAATTGTAAAGAAACAATACCAAATTGCTGGATTTGTAATGGAGTTTTTGAACCTGAAACAGAAGTTGCTGTATGTCCAAATTGTGATAATAATTATCACATAAAACACTTGAAAGCATGGTTAAGATTTAATCCAAAATGCCCAGTATGCCATGAACCTATAGAAAAGATTGAAACTGAGATCTACTTACCAGATTATTTTACATTAGCAGAACAAACTACAACTGAGAATAACTCGCAAATAAGTGAAGATGTAGATTCTTGATAATTTACCCTCATAGTATACATTTAAATGCATGATTTACGTTATTTTCAAATAGAACCATTAAGAGGTTAAATTCTAAAAATAATAAAGAGGAATAAATATGGTTGAAGTAATAGAATGGCCCTTAGGACGAGGGGATGAAATCCTATACAGACATCCTCGAGATACCATAAATTGGGGAGACCAAGTGAATTGTCTACCCAATCAGTGTGCAGTTTTCATCAAAGATTCAGTTGTTTATGATGTCTTAAAATCAGGAAGGCATTTCATGAAAACAAAAAACATTCCACTTCTGACAACTTTTCTATCAAGAATCGTAGGGTTTGATAAATCACCCTTCAATTGTCAAGTGATTTTCATCAATTTAGCAGACTTTCAAGGAAAGTTTGGAGGACGAAGTCAAACACAAGAACTAGCTCCATTACAATTCTTTGGAGATTATTTCTACAAAATTGATGATATACAGAAATTCGCTTTTGAAATAGCTGGTAACAGAAATATCTATACTACTGCGGCTTTCAACGATTTCTTTAGAAATTTCGTTGTTCAAGAAGTTATTAGTAAACTTTCAGAAAAAGGCATTGTAGATGTAATGTCTAATCTAGGCAAAACTTCTGATTTTATAGAAGGTGAAGTAAAAGCTGATCTACTAGAGATGGGAATCAAACTGAAGAACCTGAAATTTGGTGGCATTGACACAACTCCTGAATATCGTGACAGACTCTTCTGGATGAGATCAGGTGTATCAGCAAGTCAAGTACAACAATATGCTGGAATGGCTGATGTAGCAGAAGCTCTACCTGAAGGAGGATCTGGTCTAACTGGAGCTGTAATGGTAAACAACCTGTTTTCTAAGAGCGAAATTAAACAAGCTGATAAAATTGAGAAAAAAGGTGACGTAGAAGCAGCTTTCATAACATGCAATCAATGTAATAACAAAGTTTCTCCAGCATCTGCTTTTTGTGGAAGCTGTGGAGATCCTATGGACGACGAGAAGAAAGGTGAATTTAAGTTCTGCACTGAATGTGGTGCTAAGAACA
>JAEOTE010000096.1 GCA_016839945.1 Candidatus Heimdallarchaeota archaeon
TAGTTGGGAAAGAAGAAGAAAAAAAATGTATAACTGAACTTATTAAGAAACTAAAAAGTGCAGAAGAAATTCATGATAAAATACTAATTGCAAAGGATTTATGGAAAACATTATTTGAAGTTGCAATGGTAAATATAGATCCTGATAAACAAGGTTATGATGAGCTTTTCAGTTATTTTGATGAATTTGTTTCATTTGAGGAACTTATTTTCGGAGCTGATGATTTTTACAGAGATCACACTTTACACTCGTTATGGGTGTACTTCTTAGGTGAATATATCTTTAAGAAACCTGAATATGATTTCCTCCTAAACAACTTTAACAGAAACTTCCGACAAGCTGCATTGATAAGTAAATATTACAAAGCATTAGAGAAACCTACAATTTTCGGTGAATTATGTGCAATTTTAGACAGAGTCGCAGGAATATTGAATTATGAAGATGCAATGAGATGTGTTATTTCCTTAACACATGACCTTGGTTATCCTTTGAAAAAAATTGAGGAAATTAATACTGCAATTGGAAAAGTACTCCCATTCTTTTCAATTTCTAGCTTTGGAGAATTCAGTTTTCAATTTGAAACAATTCAACAATTTTACATTGAAAATTTACTCGAACTTCTTTCATTTAGAATTAGTTTCGAAGTAGATATAGGAGACATTAGTTTTGAAGATCGACAGTTGATTTTAGGTACAATTAACAAACTAAACCAAATAACTGCATACTTATTCAATTTGCAAGAACCAGATGAAGAAATGTTCAATGATTTGAAAAATACTTTATCCGAAGCTGGTGAAAAAGAAGATGATCTTTTAAGAAGAATTTATACAGCAAGAGCTGTTATGAATAAAGAAGTAGCTACTATTCTGAGATTTTCTAACGATTTTGAACATTATAAACATGGCATTATGAGTTCTTATTTATTGATGAAATCATTAAA
Source organism: Candidatus Heimdallarchaeota archaeon (assembly GCA_016839945.1). Lineage (GTDB taxonomy): Archaea > Asgardarchaeota > Heimdallarchaeia > Heimdallarchaeales > Heimdallarchaeaceae > UBA460. The sequence continues at coordinate 941 of JAEOTE010000096.1, forward strand.
TGCTTTTTCTAATATCAGTATAAGTTACAGTGATCCTTCAGAAATTCCTGTGGAGAATATGGATATTGCTACAATAAATTCTAAGTTATATATCCTGAGAGCAATGGCTGATCATACAAGCCCAGGTTTTCAAATAAGAGATTTTCAAACACATTCAGATGTTTTGATATTAATTGATGAAATAGAAGAATTTTCAAGAATTTCAAGAGCAAATCAATACAGACAATTCATTAACGAATTTTGTAAAACAGATTTGAGTGTTAAAGATGGATGGTTGAATATTGACAATATTTTCGAAGATGTATCAGTTGTCGGTTTAGATCCTGAATTTCATTTTAGACATAAATGTAAGAAATTTTTGAGTATTTTTGAAATAAGAAATCTAGCAGAACAGATAAAAATAAGATTTAGATGCATAGGAAAATTACCTACAAACAACAATATCTACGAATTAAAGTTACAAAATAATGAGGTTTTAGTTTCTATTAATGATGAACTCCAAGATTTATCTGATTATCTGGAAACAAAAGAAGTATTTCATTGCTAAAATTCTTCTTTTTTCCATTTTCTATGTTAAGCTCTTTTTTGTAGTTGAATCAAGAAGTAAGTGACTGAAATAACCAAGTAAGAATCCAAATATTGCGTAGATAAATAAAAGATGGTTATATCTTGGGATAACAACAAAGCAGAATACAAAAGAAGCAATAAATACCAGTGAGAACATAAACCAGGAATGGAAAAATTTTCTGTGGTCAGGATTTTTTGGACGTTCAATTATATCAGGAAGGATTGATCCAATAAAGATAGCAAAGAAAGAGTAGGCTAGTACTAGTATTAAACTAATAATGACGAATTCTGAAGAAAAGAAGTAATAAACACCCCCCACAATAGGTAATCCAAAAACCATTCCCCCTATAATGTGGGTTAATCTTCTAGACATAAAATCATTTACACCTACAATATAATGTAAACTTTCGTATTTAAACAGAAGTAAAACTATAGTCATACAGTCGATTGAATTTTAATAAGCAACTTGTTTTGAATTGTCTCCCATAACAAAAACTTGTGGTTGTTGGTTTGGAAGTAAATACCAATAAACCAAATTACAAGACTTACAATAGAAGTAGTCATCTTTAAGCTTAACAGTATATCTTCCACATTTACGACACTTCATTATTACACCATATAGATATTCACTCTTTTATGTGTTTTTGAAAAGAAAACACAAATAAAGGCGTATAATCAAGATTTCTATTATTAAAGTATGTTTTTTTAATTTTTTAAAATTATGATTTGTGTTTGTTTAGAAGAGACCTTAATATAATCAAAGAAAAAGTTTATCTAAAAGCTAATTTTACAAAAATAAAATGTAAAAGGTTTTATAATGAAGATTAAAGAGCATTTACAGAAAATCAAGAGAAAGCATGTCATTTACAGCATTTTGATATCTATATTCATAGTAATTCTTGTACTTTATTTGTACAGTAGATTTGTTCCAGGGAATTTTATTGAAAACTTGTATGAGAATAATAAATGGAATGAAGAATTATCCTATATAGATTTTCTCAAAAATTACATAGATTCACTTTTTATTTATGCATTTAGTGCTCTAATATTACTCTGGATAGCAAACATTGTTCTTCATGTAGTAAAAAAGAGAGTATCTCCAGATGTTCATAATACTCTTCATGTTTTAATGCGAGTAATCATCATCCCTGTTTTTGTAATTGCCTATCTTAACAAATTTGATGCATATACAGGAGCATTGATCGGTGTTGCTGCAACTTTAGGTGCTGCTTTTGGTATAGCAGCTGCAAGATCAGTAAGTGATCTCATTTCAGGATTATATATGGTTTTTAGTAAACACCATAATGTTGGTGATTACATTATTATTCCTGGCATGGAACTAGAGGGGATTGTGAAAAGTATATCGGTAAACTATCTAATCTTACTAAAAGCTGACGGAAGTAACGCTATAATCCCAAATAGTAAACTAAGAGAAGAGGAAATAATCAATACTGCCATTGTAACTTCAGAAAAAGAAAGAGATGGAATCTCTGATTTCTTTCTCTATGGAAAAAAAGTATCTGAAACACAATACGTCTATCCCTTAAAATGGGCAAGTGATTCCGTAGATAGTCACGAAAATTGTGTTAAAGCCATTAAGAAAACTGCTACACAATTCAAAGATTACTTGGAAGGTGATATTGTGTGGCAAATAAGTCAACGAGATAGGTTGAATAGAACATATCTTATCTCATTATTAGTTCTTAATCCTGAGACTCTCTTAACTTTAGTTGGAAATTTCATTAATGCACTTGAAAAGAATTATGAGTCATTAAAAAATAAGAACTAACAAGTGATACTAATATGGAACTCGAAGAAATTGAGATAGATTTAAAGAAGAAATATACTATCACATGGTCAGCTATTATTGCAATTTTAGCAATGTATGTTATTATTCTAATAGTACCAAATTATCTCCTAAACAAATTTGCATCTGGAAGCTTTAAAACTTACTTGGAAAATAATCCCTATCTATCTTTCTTGGTTAGTTTCATAGCAATGGGGATTTTGTTGTTGATATTACTCCCATTTCTGCTAGATATATTAGAAGGTAGAAAGTCTTACAAACAATTTCTTAAAAACCTAAGGATTACAAAAATCAAACCTGTTTTACGGATACTAGGTTTAGGCATTCTTTCAGCTGTAATAGTTTTAGCTCTTGCTAGATTTGCAGCCTACTTAGGAACAATCAAGTCAGGCTTCTATCTCTTTGACATTTCAAGAATATTAGGCAAAGAATCTCCTCTTTACACATCCTTATTCCCTGGAATATGGGAAGAAGTTGTTTTTAGAGGGATAATACTTACTATGCTTCTACGAATCTATTCTGAAAAGAAGTCCATTATCATTAATGGATTACTTTTTGGTTTCTTTCATTTGGTAAACCTTCTGAATTTTCTTTTTGGAACAGCATTTACCATAGAATCTCTAGTTTCCATACTTTTTCAAGTAGTATATGCAACTGCAATAGGATTCTTTTATGCATACCTTTTTGTTAAAACTAAAAGCTTAATCCCCTCAATAATTAGTCATTATTTGATAGATGCTTTCCTTATCCTCATGATCAACGTAGGAAATGTTGATTTCTATCTTTTCATAGTTATTCTAACAATTATAGGAATTGGAATATTTCCTTCCATAATAAATCTCGCAATTGTTGGTTTATTGTATAAGAAATTCCCAGAAAAAGAAGAGGAACCTCTAAAACCTCTACCTGATGAGGAGTTAGATATCCATGAAGAAGATGTAGTTAACGTTGATGTAAAACATTCTGAAGATGATGTCTGAAATATTCCCTTCTCTTAATCACTGGGTTTAGTAATCTCTGTTTTTTGTGTAATAGTAATTTCTGACTCACTATCTACAACATCCCCATAAAGATTTCTTATTATATTTAATCTCGATGCATCTCTTCTCGTTGCGAAACTTGCAACCTTACCATTTAACCACTCAAGTGTTCCAATGAATTTCGCTTTCTCCCATAATTTTAATATTACAAACCATAAAAGAATGAGTGTGAATCCATAGATAAATGCTAGATAACCATAAGAAGACCAATTAGGAAATATTTTATCTAAGATAAGGATTTTAATTGAATTACCCAAAAAAGGTTCGAAAACAAAAATCGTTAAGGTTACTAATCCAAACCTTCGAACGAATGTGCTTTGAAATATTTTGCGAATTTTGTTTTCTTCTGATGTATAATGAATTCGATACAAACCTGTACAGACTAAAATTAGTGCACCAATTTGGAGAAAACTCCATTGATTTGGTAGAGTCTGATTTACTTCATTTATATCAGGATTACCATAAATCCCTAAGAGAACAGATCCTGAGATTAAATATGCTATACCGCTAGAAGTTCCAATTGCTACAACTCTCCTATGACTTATTTTTTGTGAGAAAGCTATTCCAAACATACCTCCATAGAGTGCATATCCAACAAATGGAAATAATGGATAGATATCTCCTATTAGAATTGAGTATAATGCTCCCTTAACATGCTTATTGTTCAGATAAGCATCATACCAAATAGGACGTAACAGTTTTTTCATAGGTTGAGTTATTAATACAATTGTTGTAGCTAGAATTCCCATTATAATCAAATTTCTGTTAACTTTCTTATATCCCTCTTTGATACATAATAATCCAACTACTAAACCTGTACAAATAATACTTAATCCTATTATAAACAAAGCAGAGGTTCTATAAACCAGAGTAAAAACACTTGGTAATTGAAGTTCTCCTGTTTGCATACTACCAATTATTAATGTATATTGAAGTGGACCTTCAGGATAAGGATTTTGTAAATCACCAATCATTGTGTGATTAAAAATTCCGACTTGTATTTTACCCAATAAAATAACCCATAATCCTGTAAAGAATGATCCTAGAATTATATGTATAGGTTTATTTCTACCTGAACTTGCACGATTGTACATGCTTAGTGCATTTGACATTCCAGAAATAACTGCAAATATTCCAGCTGCTTTTGCAATCAACAATGTAAGTCCAGCGATTGGATTACTTAAAATTTGATTCATCTGATTTCTACTAGGAAGGTTTTCCCAGTAGTATGAACCATGAAAGAATAACATAATCAAGATAGCTGCTCCACGTAACCAATCAACTACTTGAATACGTTTCATTCAAAAACTACTATGCGTAACCTATGTTAAAAATATTTTGCGTTGAAGATTATAAAATTAAATAAATTTATTTACAACTGATTAACAATATCAATTGAAAGTATCTATAACAGAAAAGGAGAAGAGAAGTATGATTTTAGTATCCAATTTGAAAAAAGATAATAGATTCGTGTCATTCACAGTTTGTTTTTTCGCATACATAATTGCATTAGGAATAGCAATAGGTGTTGGTTATGGGTTGAGAAACTATCTTCATCCGATATTAATAGCATTTATTATAGATATTATCGCTACATTGTTTATTTTCTTCTTAAGCAGTATTTTCAAAAATACAAGCTTATATGACCCATATTGGTCTGTTGCTCCAATCCCCATCTTTATCTACTGGTTGATTTTTTCTGGAGCTTTTTCAAATCTTACAACTAGACAAATCATAGTTTTAGCTATTGTTGCTTTCTGGGGAATTAGACTTACACTTAACTGGATAAGAGGATGGCAAGGACTAAATCACGAAGATTGGAGATATACTAAATTTAGAACAGAAAAACCAAAAATATTCTGGTTCATTAATCTTACTGGTTTGCAGCTCATGCCAACAATCATTGTTTTTCTTGGTTGTTTGTCTCTCTTTCCTGTTGCAGCTTCCACAGATCCTACTATTGGAGTTTTAGATATTATTGGCATTATAATAACTGTAATTGGAATATTAATGGAAACAATAAGTGATGAACAGTTAAAAAAATTCAAGAAAACAAAAAAAGGAGAACTAATGACCAAAGGTTTGTGGAAAATATCCAGACACCCTAACTATTTTGGTCAAATAATTTTCTGGTGGGGATTATACTTCTTTGCTCTTTCTATTAACGGAGAATACTGGTGGATGATTGTAGGTCCTATCGTAATGACAATCTTGTTCATTGTAATAAGTATTCCAATGATGGAAAAAAGATTAGTTGAGAAATACCCACAATTCTTGGAATACAAAAAAAGAGTTTCAATGCTAATTCCTTGGATTCAAAAGAAAAAATGAAGAGGTTTATTCTCGAGTTAATATCTTTGGGAGTAAATTCTTTTTTCTGAGAATAACATAAGTCGCTACAAGACCACCAGTGAACGCTATTGAAACACATGAAATTATTATTTTATTACTTGTGGATAATCCTCTAAAATACAACAGCTGAATACTTTGGATGCCGTCTTGATTCTCAATAATCAATTCGATTTCTTTAGCATTTTTCTGTATGTTGCTTAGAGAAACTGAAAGATTAAGAGGTTTCCAATGAGCTGGAAATTCAAATGTATCTGAATATATTTCTTCATTATCTACGATAACATAAACGGATCCTGGAGTTGTGTAATCTCTTCTATAACAGTCCCAAACAGAGAAATTGAGATTTAAAATTCCATTAGAAACATCGAGAAGATTATCTTGAATGTTGATTACAGGTTTTTCATAGAATTTTTGAAAATTCTGCACCCAAAAGTATGTATTATTTTCACCATCTATCACTAATTCCCAAGCTATTTCTCCTCCTGAAGTTACTTCTGTGATAAATATTGGATCTCGCATATTTAGAACCATAGCTTTGTTTGCAAACACTCCTATTGTGTTCCCATCAGGTAATCTATTCAAGTCCCCTGCAGATTCTGGAGTGTAATAGCTGTCATTTGAAGGAACCCATGACCATCTCTCCTTAATTGTTTTATTAATTTCATTTATTTCAAATTCAAGTAGTCGTGAATAACCTTGAGAACCCTCTAATGTCATAGTTTCAGGATTGGTTACATTGTATAGATCATTATCAAAGATAATAAATCTCCCATTATCAATTCTCTCAAATCCATGAGGAGAATAGAAAATTGTAGGAACGATTTCTCCTTCCTTATTATATATAGTAAAATTACTTCCTTCTCCAGCTTCCCAAATAATATCTTTAGTATTATAGTCTATTTTTGCTATTACATTCAGATTACGAATATTTAGGTAAATTGTTCCTTCTTCTTTATCCCAAGAAAAGCTATTGCTATGCATCCAATCAGCTCCACCTAGGAAAGTGAGATTCATTCCTAATCTTGTATGTCTTGTTGAATTAAATGGAAACTTAACTCGTCCATCCCACTCCCATATTAAATCACCATTTCTATTATATTCACTTAGTTTGTCATAGAGGATTCTGAATCCATCCCATGTTTCTGATGTATTTGAATAAACATTTTCTAAAACCATGATAGTATCAGTTTCAGGATTATAATCAAAATCATGATGACCTGCAGGAATATTAAGTAATTCAACTACATCTGTTTTATAATTCCAGATCTCCATGAAGCCTTGTTGACCTCCTATTAGAACACTTGTTGAGTTAATGAATTTATGAACAGTATGAGCAGTATCTTCCAATTCTGCAACTGTTTCTCCAAGATGATTTATAATTTTTAATGTACCAGGTACTAGATTTGATACGTGGGGAACTCCAATTTGATCAGATCTAAGGTTAATTTGAATAATAGGTAATAATGCAAGACCATTTTTGTTATAGAGATCTCTTTTATCTAATCGAACTGATATATCACTCGAAATATCTTGAGGTCCTATATAAGTTCCCATTATAGTAGCTGCAGCAGTTTCAACAATTTGATTAACTCTTAGAACTTTTTTGAAATCTCCTTCAAAATGTAAAGTACCTTTCATCACAGCTTTTTGAGGTGTTATATCTTGTCTTAAAATATCTTTAGTTAAACTAAAATCTAATTCAATCAAAATTCCGTAATTTTCTGGAGGATTCGGACCTATTTCAAAAATTATAGAATTATTTCCTATAAAAAACCACATATCATCTTCATCAGTTATATTGAAGTAGACAATTTCTTCCCAATCTTTTATTAAATCAAAAATTACTGGACTGTGATCTCCTATATATTGGCCAAAAATTACAAAATCTGACATATCACTCCATGTAAAAGTATCTAATTTTAACTTCTCTCGAAGATCATCTCTGATGTCTAGAATATGTTGAGGTGCATCTTCTAAATTAAAAGGCACTGGACGGAATTTAATCTTAATATAAAAGAAAAGACCCAGTCCTGTAGCTATAATAATAAGAAACAAACTACCAATTGCAATTAAAATTATCTTAGTTCGTTTTCTCATCTCAACCCTTTTTAAACCTAGAGTTTTTCAACATTTTGGTTTGAATTTTCAATAAAAAATACCTAGAGAAATATTCTTCAATTGCTATGTACTATTTCCATTGAAATATGTTTAAGCGTAAGAAAAAATCAAAAGAACCAGACGAATTCAAGTTTCCGATACCAATGTATTATCTTGCTAGATTCTTCTACAACCATTTCAAATTTAATATGAAATTGGGTAATTGGGAAACGAAATGTCTTAAGAAAAAACTAGAGAAAATAACTATTAGAAATCCTATTTTTGTTATGGGTTTTGCAAGAGCTGGAACTACAGTTACAGTTGAAATGATAGGAAAACATTCAGATGTTGCATACCATAAATATTTACATTTAATTAATTCATTTATCCCTCATTGGTTGCAAAAAGTAGCAAATATGGTTCCTATAGTGTTTAAAAAGCCTGTAGTAAGATTACATAAAGATTCATTATTAGTAAATAGAGATAGTCCTGAAGCTGTAGAAGAAACAATATGGATGAGATTCATTGATTCAGTACAAAATGAAAATGTTTCTAACATTTTAGATACAAGTACATCAAATTCTGAATTTGAAAATTTCTATAAGAACAACATAAAAAAACTACAATATAATCAAAAAGGCTCAAGATACTTGACTAAAAATAATTACAATGTTTCCAGAATTAAATATCTTGAAAAACTCTTTCCTGATTTAAGATTGATAATAATCATCCGTCATCCTGTGAATCATATAGCTTCTCTAATTAAACAAGATCGTGTACTTGGAGAGTTAGAAACAGAAGATAAGCGATTATTACATTGGACTCAATTAATGGGTCATAGAGAATTTGGAACTTACAAGCTTATAGTTAATTTTAATGATAATGAAAAAGTAAAATTAATACGCAATTTATGGGAAAACAAAAAAACATGTGTTGAGGGATGGGCAATTTACTGGAAATGGACTTATGAGTATTTGTTAAATCTACTAAAGGAAGACAAAGATTTAGCTGCTAAAACACTAATTCTTCGATATGAAGATTTAACCGATAAGTCAGAAGAAGCAATTGACAAGATTGTTGAACATATAGGACTTTCTCATGAAGATTTTAAGCCTATTAAAGAAGAATACGTAACTAAACTAACTCAACCTAAATACTACAAACCTTCTTTTAGTGAAAGTGAATTGAAAAAAATAAAAGAAATTACTTATGACATCGCTAAGATTTACGATTATTACAAGTAACTTATTGAAACTATTGCACAGTAAATTTATTAAGCCCATACTAAATAATTCTGTCGTAGAAAATGCTAATCCCTAGAAATAATCGCTTGAATTTTATTGCAAGGATTTGTCTGAACCTTATATTAATTACACTTTTAGTACTAAACACTCTTAATCCACTACTTATAATTAGAAATCAATCTATAGAAATTGGTGCTTTGAATAAGGATAACAAAGAAAATATAAAGTCATTTAATCTTAACAATGATATATTTATCTCTAAAGCAGACGTATCTGAATTTAATAGTGATTTTTTTGATATAGTAGATTATGGGGATTCATTTGAGGGATTAAACCTTTTCATTATTGCTAACATTTCTCATATTCATGCCCCCATCCAATTCCATTTACTTGTAACCGATATGATGGGTAACATTATCTCTCAAGTATACTTGGGGGCAAATATTGATACAAGTTATTATACTGCTAAATTCATTAACACAACAACTGTAATTGTTGAAGGATTAAATTATCCCTTTCTGTGGAATTTTTATGATAATTCAACATATTATCTAGACTTCTTAACCCATCATGATATAACATTTAATCCAAATCATAACTCCTTCTTTGAACTGGAACAAAGAAATGTAACAATTGGTGAAACACCCTATATTTTTGATGTTATAAAGGAATATTCAATGGATGGTGATTTATTATGGGAACTATCAAGTGATGGTTTTGTATCACCCACAGAAGGTTGCCATTATACTCATTATATAGAATTAACAGAATATGTGACACATGCAAACACTGTTTTCTTTGATTCTGATGAAAACATGCTATATGTTCACATGCGAAATCAGAACACATTCTATAAAATTTCTTATACTTCAAAAGAAGTCTTATGGTCTATTGGACAATTTGGGGACTTTAACCTTTATGATCAAAATGGGAATCTAAAACAAAGCTTGTTTTATCATGCACATGGCTTGGAAAAAATTGATGAGAATACCTTTATTCTCTTTGACAATGATCTACATAATCAATCTCTACCTGACGATGTTTATAATACTAGAATTATCGAAATCACTGTCGATGAGGGAAAAAAAATAGCAAATGTAACTTGGTCGTGGATACCTCCTGATGGATATTCATGTCGGATATGGGGGGATTCTGATAAACTTCCGAATGGTAATAGATTAGGAACTTTTGGACAAATTATTCCTTTCTATAATCAAACCAAATCTCGAATTACTGAAATAACACCAGAAGGAGAAATAGCTTGGGAAATGAAACTGAAAAGTGAACTAAATACTAATTTATTTCTGTATTGTACAGATCGTTTTCTATTAAGTCCTTATCTTTCATTAGCTGAAAATATAACACAATATGTGGGAGATAATGTTACAATAGACTGGGAAACTGCATATAATTTCAAAACTGTACAAAACAAAACTGGGTCCTATAAACTGTTTCTTGATGAATCAATGATTGATAATGGAATGTTAATTTTTAATAAATATTGGAGAGCTACAACTCATTCAACTCAATTAGGAAAACTTGCTGTTGGTTCTCATAATTTCACTATAGAAGTAATAGATGATGCAGGTCATAGCACTATTAAACAAATGAATATCACAATTACGCCTTTCTATATAGATCGAAATGGTCCAGAGAATATAGAAAAGAACCAAGATAATACTGTTGTGCAATGGACTGGAGAAACTATTACTCCGCTTATGATGAATATAACAATTAATGGAACCTTAAACAGTTCAAGAACTTGGAATGGAGAGCTTGTTGAGTTGGATCTTAACTCACTTATAATTGGAAAACATTCTATTTCTTTGGTACTCATTAATAATTCGATTGTGATACATAATGACACATTTTGGTCAAATGTATACCCCTTAGAGGTTCCGCAGATTTTAGATTCACCAAATGATCAAATTATTGAATGGGGGGATGAGTGTCTGTTGTCTTGGATTATTCAAGATTCAACGCCCTATAAATGGGAAATTTATGTTAATGATAGTATATACCTAACAGAACATTGGTATTCTCAATACTATGAGTTGGAATGGATTTTTCCAATACTAGATGAAAGTGTATACAATTGTACATTAGTTCTATACGATTATGCAAATCAAACCTCATCTGATTCCTTTTGGATAACAATAATACCTCCAAGTCCACCAATTATCTCAGAATATCCAGTTCAAACGGATTTTCAATATGGTGTTGATATAATAAGTTTATCTTGGGAAGTTCATGGAGGAATTAATTATACTCTGTTTGTTGATGGGTTAAAATCCTATGAAGGTTTAGTAATCAGTAATATTATTTTAATTGAGGAAAGTAATTGGAATTTAGCCATATGGAGGCCTGGAGAACATAATTTAACATTACACGTTTCAGATATTCTTGGAAAAACAACTACAGGTCAACTATCAATATTCATCTGGTTAAATCTAGGTGATCCATTTGTGGACACTTATTTACCTAATGTTTCAGATTTATATTATTCTGGAGAAAATGTTATTGGAGCTCCTGATGGAGAATATACTTCTTTAGTTCTAGGTTACACAAATGGATACATTACATTAGACATGGGCTTTCAAGAGGAAATAGTTGACAAAGCTGGGAAAGACTTTACTGTAGTTGCAGGTTCTGGAACATATTCTGTATGGATTAGTAATGATCCATTAATACCCTTTATTTTCCTTGATTCAGGATCTGGAACACAAGGATTCGATTTAGATACATCTACATTTGATCAAGTTAGATATCTAAGAATAGAATATGTGAGTGGAGTTATAGTAGAACTAGATGCAATCGTTGCTTTGCATTATAATGAACCAGAATGGGATGATGAACCTCCTATAATTGAAAGTCCAGGAGATTTCTGGATTTGGGATGATCAAGTAGAAGTTTCTGTAAGGTGGAATGTATCAGACCAACTACCAAATAACTACTCAATTTTTGTAAATGATGAACTCTTCTTCTCAAGTGACTGGAATGGAACAGATATCACTTGTACTATACCAATCTCTGGTTTAAGCGAATTAAATATTACACTAATAGTATTTGATTTAATGTCTCTAAAAGCCGAAGATACAATAAGAATAGAAATACGTGAAAAATCGAATTTGGGTAGGATCCTTAAACTAGTTCTTATACCAACTTGCAGTGTTTTGGTTGCTGGAGGAATTACTTGGACTGTTCTTAGATTCTTAAAGAAAAAGAAGATAAAGTAAAGAAAAAAGAAAAATATTTTCGATTTTATAATCCTGGTGTCCATAGATAAAAGAAGTATAATAATAATACTCCTGCGACTAAGATAGCTAGTCCATTAAAGAATAAGAATAGCTTAGAAGCTCCTGCTTTCATAGTTTTTCTACCATCAGAATTTCTCCAATAAATATGTACTAGAGCTGATCCTGCCCACTCCTCGGGATTAAGATCTAAGAATAAATGAGAAGCATGACCAATTAAGTACATTGCAAAAATTGGTACTAGAAATTTAGTTTCTGAATTAACGAAGTATAAGGGGAGACAAATTAAAACTGGGAGAAAGAGAGAATGGGTAACCACATTCCTATGGGGAAGAACTTTTTTCCAAATAACGTCATAATCTGGAAGCTGTGCTCCAAAATGACATGCTAGAAAAGACAAAACTATCCATATAGAATGATTAGATGCAAATTCTACTGCTGTATATTCACCAAGAATATAATAGACTGCTATAGCAACACCCCAAAAGAGAGTAGCGCCAACAAGATGTCCTTTTCGATGCAAAATATCACCATATTTTCTACTAATTTTATACATAGGTTATTATTAAGTTTTACACATCCATTTCAAACTAGTCTGATAGAAAACCATATTCAAAACTTGATAAACAAACCATGGTATGAGTTCTTTGAACTCCTTTTATTGAAGTGATGATAGCGAGATTATTTTCCAATGTTGTTATATTCTTAGTCTTCATTTTAATCATAACATCATACTCTCCTGCTAAGTGATGCATTTCAACAATTTCCAACTCATCTTTTCTTGTCCATAATTTCTCTGCAGTAAATTTCCAGAGACTTGCAGCTCTATCAAGCATTATTAATATAACAGCGGTAACTTCTTTTCCTAATTTATTGTCGTCAGTTATGCATGTAAAACCTATAATAATATTATTGTTCTTTAATGCCTTAACTCGAGTATGAATAGTTTGACGAGTTGTTTTTAGCTCTTTAGCAATACTTTCAAATGAAGCTCTAGAATCTTTCTTCAAAATACCTACAATTCTATGATCTATTTCATCCATTAACACTTTAATCAAATCTTCACAATTGTTAATTAAATTATTCTTTAATGTTTTTTTTGTAAATCACTGTATTGAACATTAATATAAATACTTTACGATTGTCAATTAAAAATATGCTTAATCCTTTAATGTGGTAATGTGAATCTTTATAATTGCTCGACAATTGTCTAGCACAAGCAATGTTGGTAGTTTGATTATGGTATCAAAAGTAGTACAAAAAAAAGATAAAAATAATCTTGCTGAATGGGTTGATAGGATACCTGAAAGTGAAATCAGAAGAATATTAAGATTTTCACCTAAGTATTATTTTGCAGGAGGAAAACCTGGGTTAATACCAGTGGAAACATTCCACAGAATAATCACAGAGATTATCACAGATGAGAAGGAGTTACTAAAGCAAAATTCAGATTCTGTAATTGATAATTATAATTATGGTAAAACAGAAGGGAATGATGAATTAAGAGAAATTTTGGCAGATCGTTTGCAAAAACATGATAGAGTAAACTGCTCAAAGGATGACATAGTTATAACTACAGGATCACAACAAATACTTTATGCGATAAATGACATATTAGTAAGACCTGGAGATATCATTCTAACAACTAGACCAACTTATCTTGGTTTTATGCTTGTTGCTGAGAAGCTAGGAGCAAGAATTGTTACATTACCTTCTGATGTTGATGGTTTGATGGCAGAACATTTAGATGATGCAATTGAGCTATGTATAAAGCAATTTGGTAGAACACCCAAAGCACTTTATCTCGTTCCATACTCAGATAACCCAAAGGGAACAACTCTACCTGAGAAAAGAAAGAAGATGGTTTTGGATTCTATTCTCCCAAGAGAAGATATTCTACTTGTTGAAGATGCAGCGTATAAAGAAATTCAATTTGATGATAAGAAGTATGTCCCATTGAAAGAGAGTGATCCCGAAAATGAGAGAGTAGCATATCTTTCTACAACAACAAAAGAAGCTGCATCATTTAGATTAGGATATAGTGTGTTACCAGATTGGTTGAAAGAGAATGTAGTAAAAGCAAAAGGTTTCTATGATTTATGTACTTCAGAATGGGTACAAAAAATAGCATCAAGATATTATGAATATTATATTGATGACCAAATACCTCTGCTACAAGAAGGTTACAGAGCGAGAAGAGACGCTATGGTAAGAGCAGTAGAAGAGTACATGCCAGAAGGATCTTTTACAAGACCAACTGGAGGATTCTTTGTATGGTATGAATACCAAGATGTAAACTTTGACACAAAGAAATTTGTTGGTTATGCTATAGATAAAGGAGTAAGTTACGTTCCTGGTTATCAGTTCTTCCCATCTAATGGATATGCGTTCACAGAAGAATCAGAATTAATTCCATTTAAAGGACCTACAAATACAATGAGGTTATGTTACTCCTTACTTAAACCTGAAGAAATAACAGAAGGTATTAAGTTACTAGGAAACATATTAAAAGAAGTCGAGAAGAATAGTCAAAAAGATAAATTCAGAGAAGAAATATTGCATGATCAAGGGAGATATTTAGTTTAAAATGAAGTGGTAATGAAATGAGTGAAAAAAATATTGTAGATGAAGCATTTAAGTATTGGAATAATAACCACAATTGCGCACAATCTGCAGCAAGTGGAGCTTTAGATTATTTTGGATTTGAGGAAGAAAGTAAAACACTTTGCAAAGCATGTCTTCCATATGGAGGAGGAGTTGGTGTAAGAACAATCTGTGGATCTTTATTAGGAGCTTTAGCAGCATTAAGTTTTCTCCTTAAGGAAGAAGGTGCAGCCAATGAACAGATCTATGAGAAAATAAAAGCATTAAAGCAAGAATTCGGAGAAAAGAACGGTTCTATGTATTGCAAAGAGCTATTACAAGATTACATTTTTCCTGATGGAAGCTTAGATAGAGACAATCCTGATAGAAGAAAAGTTTGTGATAAAACAGTAGAAACAGCTGTTTTAATTGTAAAAAATCTAGTTGAAAATTAGAAGTTGGGAAGAAATAAGTAGATTAAAGATAACCTCGGTGTAAGACCAATAATTCTCTTGCATCATTTCTTATTTTCTTCATTCTTTTTTCAATACTTTCTTGATGTTTTATTTGTTCATTCATTTTTTTCACCTACTTCAACACTAGTTCCTATTTAAAAAAGAGTTGACCACACTTTGTGAACACAAGTTGTGACTATAAGACAAAATAAATCGCAAAAGATTTAGTTGAAACATTTAAATTTACAGAACTGAATTGTATAAAGAATGAAACGTGAAATTCGATTAGATCATTTATTCATGACATATGGAAAAGAACGTTTTCTTAATTGGTGTCGTTCATTAAACATATTTAGATTTTGTAGATCACATCCGTATCCAGATGATTTGCACCCAGATCGATTCGTTACTCTAATTTATTTTTATGATGATAATGAATTAAACGAGCTCCTAACATTGATGAAAATTAAAACAAAAGACAATGATAATAACACTGTAAGAATAGAAGAAATCGAAACAACTTTTTCAAGCTTAGTAAAAGTGAATAATGAGAAATGTTACATTTATATTAACAAGATATTAAAAACAATAATTTTAGAGGTTTCAGGAATCGAGAATGATCCCTTCTCATTGGATGATACAACTTTCCAGAGGACAAAAAGGATAGATGATTTTTTGGATACACTAGATATAAATTTCATTAGTTCTCCATATGATGATGATTATTGCATTACTCCTGAATTCTATCCTCAAGTCTGGAAATAAACAAACTCACTTTAAGAAATTGAATTATTTTGCGAAGCAAATGTATTTAAATTTATGCTGAAATTCTTTTCTGATTACACAGATGAGTAATACTGGCAATGTTCCGTTTTTATTTAAGAAATACCCTAAACTAAAAGAGAAAATTCCTTGGGTAAAATTACTCCCTGAAAAAACTCCTGTTGAAAAACTATCGAAACTAATAAACCAATTTAACGTAGATTCACTTTGGATTAAAAGAGATGACATATCATGCCTGAATTATGGTGGAAACAAACCAAGGAAACTTGAGTTTATTTTAGCAGATGCAAAAGGTAAAGGATACAAAAAAGTATTAACTGTAGGTGGTTTTGGTTCTAATTTTTGTGTGGCAAATGCTGTCTCTTGTAATAAGCTAGGACTGAAAGCTATAGCGTTTTTGGTTGATCAACCTATGGTTTCATTTGCCAGAAAGAATTTGTTACTTAATGTATATTATGAGAATGAGCTAATTTATGTCAAGAAAAGAAGTAGGATTAAATGGTTTAAACTCTTCAAGAAATTATTTGATTCAAGCATCTATTTTATGTTAACTTCTGGTGGAAGTGTTCCTCTTGGAACATTGGGTTTCGTAAATGCAGCTTTTGAATTAGAAGAACAAATCAAAAATAAAGAAATGCCTGAACCTGATCATATTTTTATTCCTTATGGATCAGCAGGAACTGTAGCAGGATTAGCTCTTGGTTTAAAACTAGCTAATATCAAATCTCAGGTACATGCTATTCAAATAGCGAGTTCTGTTGACTTTGAAGATTCACTAAAGTTATCCTATGACACTTTGAAATTGATAAAAGAATATGATGAAACAATTCCTGAAGTTGAGATAGATAATATAAAATTTGATACAGAATTTTTCGGAGAAGGTTATGCACTACCAACAAAAGAAGGAACAGAAGCTATAGAAAAAGGCAGAGAAATAGAGAACATTGATTTGGATATTACCTATTCAGGAAAGACTTTTGCTGCGTTTTTAAAATTCGTTGAAGATAACAAACAAACACTAAAAGATAGAACAATACTTTTCTGGAATACGTACAACAGTATTGATGCTTCAGAAGTCATTGAAAATGTTGATTATAGGAAATTACCTAGAAAACTTCATTGGATTTTTGAAGAATGAAAAGGATAATCTGGATTTGATGAATTGGAAGTAGAAGTTACAAAGAACTCAGGCTTGAAACACTGGTTTAGCTTTGAGAAGAATGAAATTTTCCTACTTCTGAGCCTTTTCTTTTTTGGTATTGCATTTGCAAATTATGAACCTTACGCTCCTATTTGGTTACGTCAGATATTTCAGGAAGATTCTTTTCTAATAATAGGACTTGTCGCAGTTATTCCTAGTACAATGGTAGCTATAGGGACAACAGTATGGGGATTTTTTGCTGATAAATTTGGCACAAAAAAATTCGTGTTGCTTGGGATTGTTGCTTATGCTTTAATGTTTTTCAGCTTGATTTTCACAACGTCTTCCCAATATTTTCTTGTAATTGTACTCATAGGAAGTCTTCTTGGATCAGCTCAAACTGCAAATTACTTCGCATTAGCAACAAAATCAATCAATAAACCTAAAGGAATGGTTTTAGCAAAGATGACAATAACTAGTAGTTTGTCTTGGATGATAGTGAGTCCAATAATTGGTTGGATTTATGATTCCTTTCTTAACTCAATGACTATCCAACTTATAATTGCTATAACTACATGTGTAATTACTGTAGCATTCGCTCTTTTGATAAAAGAAGGAACAAATGATGGAAAGCAAGTTCAAAAAGAGGAAGTAAAACAGAAAAAATCTCCACTTACTCCTTTCATTTTTATTTTCATTGGTATATTGTTGCTTGCTTTTACTTACCAAATAACAGGTGGATTCTGGGCGTATACTTCAATCTACTTTCTTGATACTCTGAATATCAAAGGATTCTTCTATTCATTCTTTCTTATAGCGAAAACAGCATTAGCCATACCTTTGGCTTTTCTTGTAGGAAATGTTAGAAAAACAAACAAAATTACGTGGATTATAATATTATTTTCAGGTTGGTTAGTAATTGCTTATCTCATTATGATGCTTTTCCCTACTCAATGGATTCTAATCCTAATCATTTACAGCTTACCGATGTATCCAATATACAATGTTTCTTTCTATTCATTAGTAACAAGATTTTCATCATCTACCAGGAGAGCAACGGCTTATGGAATATTTAGCACACTTGGTACAATTGGATATATATCTGGAGTTTTAATCCTTGGTGTAGTAGCTGATAATTTTGCAGAAGGTATTTTCAGTATGTTACCAACCTCAGTTATTTTTGCTTCAGTTTCATTATTTTTTGCAATTATGTTTTGTATTTTAATCTATTTAAAGAAAAAAGAAGTCCAGAATGTAGATGAAAATCTAGAGGAATAAAAGAAATCATGGTGGTAGGAGCTTCTGTTTTTCAGCTGACTTCAACTTGTTAAGTTGTGAATGAAACAGCATAGCTAATCCTGTTTTCAAAAGACCAGTTTCCAGATAGTTTTGCAGTTCAGAATTTTCTTTGAAGATATTAATTTCTCTCTCCTGATTTCGTATAGTCTGTGAAGTAACACCTTTCATTAATTTAGTGTACAACTCTAAAGCATCTTTACCCTTTTTTTCAGCTTTTAAGATAGATTTAGCGACTAATCTACCTGAGAGAGCAGCTGAATCCATTCCAACTCCACGAGTTTGATCAATCAATCCTGCAGCATCACCAGCCATCAAAATACGGTTTTTTCCCAACCATACACGATTCTTGGAGTACATGTCCATTGATGTTTTATACCCCTCTCTCTTAACAATTTCACCAACTAGATTATATTCCTCTTTAATGTGTTGATAGAATTTTTCCTGTCTTTCATTTACATTAACATCATTGCACCCAGTACCAACTACCCAGTAATCTTTACCATCATCTAATGTCTTAGTATAGACCCAAGCAAACATCACATTATTCCATTCTAGATTCCAAAACTGATAAAGTGTTTCAGGATCCATATCTGGATTTCCATCAATGTAATAATTTATTGTAGCACCTACAGATTCCTTTGAAAAATCCTCAGGACGAAGTTGAGTTCGGATTTTAGGTCTCAAACCTGTTGCATCTACTAGATATTTTGTTTTATATTGAAACTTCTTTTTTTCTTTAGGTTTAACTAAATTAACAATAACATGATCTTCCTTTTCTTCAACACTTTGACAAACACAATCATCCAAGAATTCAGCTCCAGCTTCTTGAGCAAGAATATTTAGCCAATCATCAAATGGTTTACGCATAAAATTGAACATCTTAAAGGGAGAACTAAAGGATTTTCCATCAGGCAAAACGATACTTACTTTGTTTAATTCAATATTACAAAGACGTTCTTTAGGAATTTTTTCTCCTAAGATTTTTTCGAAATAACCAAACTGTATTCCAGAACAGGATTTATCTCTGGGAGTTTTATGTCTCTCAACTAATAGTGTTTTGAGACCACCTCTAGCTGCAAACTTTGCGGCTGTAGAACCTGCAATTCCTCCACCTGCGATGATTATGTCATACTCTGTCATTAGAGTTTCTTTTTGTTCCATATATAATATAATTGTGTTATACCTATAGCACCGTGAAATATTTTTAAGAGATAAAGAAGTACTAACTAATATGAGTAAAAAGAATCCTCATTGTATCTGTATCTGGGAAGATGAGGAATCGTGTGATGAATGTAAACTAAAGGGTAGATTACACTGTCATTTAGACAAAAAATATGCAATTATCTTTGGAATACCTTTCTTTTTAGCATTCATCCCTACATTTGTAGGATTAATTCTGCTTGGTTACCCCTTGAACTTGATTTCAACATTAGTATGGATAGGTTATATCATTTTCTTCTTTCTAGTTTGGGAACCTCCTATTTTATGTGCTCATTGTCCTTATTATGCTGAAGGAGAGACAAAATTTCTACATTGTTCTATAAATTATGGCTTCTTCAAAACTGCCAAATTCAAACCTGGACCTACTAACTTATGGGAAAAGATTCAGTTTCTGATTGGGGCAAATTTGATATTTGTTATTCCCATCGTGTTTTTAGCAATTGGACAGAAATGGATATTTCTTGGTGTATGTATTGCTGGAGTTATTTTGTGGTATATTGTAATCCAGCTTAAAGTATGCACAGACTGTATCAATTTCTCCTGCGTACTGAATAGAGTTCCAAAGGAAATAAGGGATGAATTTCTGAAAAAGAATCCAGAGATGTTTGAAGCTTGGAAAAAAAGCGGATATAAATTTGAGAGTGAGATAAATGAAGATTAGAAGAGCAAAATTCTCTGATATCAAAGATATTGCATATGTTCAGGTAAAATCTTGGGAGACTACTTACCCAGGATTATTACCGGATGAAACTATAAAAAGTAGAACAGTGGAAAGTAGAACACAAAAATTAACAGAGTTTTGGCCAGATCTTGAGACATCTACAAAACGATGTGTGATTGTTGCAGAAACAGAGGAAGGCAATATTGTGGGTTTTGTTGTTGGAGGTAGAAGTTTTGATAATAATCTTCCTTATGAGGGGGAAGTATATTCAATCTATATCATAAAAGAATATCAGAATAAAGGATTGGGAACTACTTTAATGAAAGAAACAGTTAAATTTCTGGAGAATTTAGGTTTTAAAACAATGATCGTTTGGGTATTGGAAGGAAACAAACAAGCAAGTTTATTTTATGAAAAGTTGGGGGGAATTGCTAAAGAAAGAAAGATGAAAGACATCGAGGGGAAGGAATATCTAGTTAATGGATATGTTTGGGAAGATATCAGTAATTTCTAATTGTTTCCCAAAAAATCACATCCATCTGTCGATTGGGAAACTGATTTAAATACTTAAAATTTAGCGTTGAAGAACATCATGGCAGATTACTTTGAAAAGAAATCTAGAAGGAAATCTGAATTCGATGAAATTGAACGCAATTTCGTCGAATCAGAGCATGTAGATGTATTCATCTCTTTCCATGATGATTCAAGTTATTTCATGTACATGGCTTACACAGACTTTGACCATCAAATAATGTCGTTTGAGCACTTCATTGATTTAATTTATGGTGAAATTGATTATCTTGTATCTGAAAGACAAGAACCAGATTTAAAAAATGAAGTCTTTGAGTTTTTTTACTTAGAAGATGAAAATTTAATTCCTTTTAATTCAAAAAATTATCTTGATGTGATAGAAAAAATGAATATTGTCATTTTTGCTACTCAGAATAAAACAAATGCCATTAAATTATTTAAAAGAATCTTAGAAACAATTGGTTGAAAATCAGTTAGCATCTATTTTCTTTCTATATAGAACATATTCAACAGGAACAATATGACCTTTATTATAATGATCTAAAACTGCTTCAATATTATCTGCTAGATAATGTTCATTAATACAACATAATGCTGATAGTTCAGAGATTTCATACCAATTATTACCATCAACGCTGCATAATACAAGGTTGTATTGTTTAATGTATAGTTTGTTTTGCATCTTAACACCTTAATGCTTTTTCAGTTTAAAAAGAGAGAAAATATCCTCATTTAAAAAGAAAAAAAGGATTATTTTGCTTCAACCATTTTATCCCTATCTACAACAAAAAACTTCAGTACAGAGAAAAGTGATGCCAATCCTACCGTTCCAGCTATAACAATGAATGGCCATAACTGCCCTACATCAAGTAAAATGAAATACACAAGTAGCATGCTTGTACCAATTCCAATGAACATTGACCATCCCCAATAAAACAAGGAATCTATCCATGAAATAGTTGGTTCTTTTAAGACAAAGTACGCAATTATCACCAATCCGCTCCAGATGCTTGTTCCTATTATTGGATATATTTGAAAATCTTCCCAACCGCCAGTTTCTATAAAAAGTCCAAATCCTAAAGCAAACATTGTTGTAAGAGTAGTAATGAATAAGATTACAGTCCATACTAGAAGAAGATACAAAGGTTGTCGCTCTTTTTTCATCAAGGAGAAATGAACTCCTCCTGCCCATAAAATTAAATGAAAAGTACCCATTAAGGGCATAGCTTGAAAATCTTCCCAAGCTCCAAAATTAGCATATGCTAGAGCTAGCATACTGAAAGTAGTTGCTAAAAATAAGAAGAAAAACCAAATAATAACAATTATACTAGATTTAATTTCTTTCTTTCTTGCTATAAACAAGAAAGCTGTCATTAGTATTATTAAGTAGACCATACCCAAAGTTGGACTACCAAACCATTCAATACCAGTTAGATCATCTTTCAATACGAATACGAATATGATTGCAATTATGCTTCCTATTATCCAGGTCCAAATAGTTATAGCGAGGAGAAATTTTTGTTTAACCATCATAAGGAATCACATAATCTGACTTTACAACACTTATAATGGTTCTTACAAAAAAATGAGTAAGTCTTTCTATTGTATTTAATCTCTCATTTAACGTCTATTGATTGATATTATCTTCTAATTCCCTCATAAAAAAGAAACTAATAGTATTTTTATGAAAGAGAGTATACAAACCAACAATACCTAAAGCAAGTACTAGGAACAAGTGAATAGGGATAGTAAATATTGAATACTTAATCATAACCTCAAACCCTCTATATATCATATAGATAGTTAAAATTGTTCCAGCGAGATAGATCCCAGATAGTGAAATCCATCCAATACGTTTTCTATTGATATAAATAATATTAACTGCTATACTAATTATAGCGATTACCAAAAAGACAATTCCTACAAATTTCAACAATGGTTCAAAATTGGCTAGATCATCAGGTTCAGGTTCAACAAATAGCTCAGTATTCCAAGTTAAAATAAGAAGAAAGATTCCCAAAGATAATCCAACTACAGATAAGATATACGTTAAAACTGCAGTTATCTTTGCTCTTGAAGGGAAAGCATCTTCCTGTTTTGGAAAAAGTATCATAGTATTTCTAGTTTAATTTACTTTTCAAGTATTTATAAGTTTATAATAAAAAATCATTAATTTGACAGCCATTAAAATAATGTTTTTATACAAATATCTGAGGTTTTTATTCAGTTTATTCTTGGTACAAACCTTAGAGAAACTGAATCACATAAAAGGTGACAATCATTAGAAAACAGAGAATAATTAAAGACTATGAATCCTTAAGGAAGCTTCATAAAGAAGGAATTATTGGACAAGTGAAATCCTTTCCAAAGAAGAAGAAATCTATGGAACATCTGGCTATTGGTTTTAAGGCTCCTAAAGGAACACCCTATGAAGGAGGAAAATATAAACTAGAAATCCTTTTTGGTCCAAATTATCCTTACAAACCTCCATTTGTAAGACTTCACACTTTTATTTGGCATCCAAACTTTTGGAGCAATCCTAAAGAGTACCCAGGCAAAAGAAACATATGTTTAGCATTAGTTGATAATGAGATGGTAGGTAAACA
The DNA here is from genome assembly GCA_016839945.1 of Candidatus Heimdallarchaeota archaeon. GTDB lineage: Archaea > Asgardarchaeota > Heimdallarchaeia > Heimdallarchaeales > Heimdallarchaeaceae > UBA460. Next base: position 24,582 of record JAEOTE010000096.1, read on the forward strand.
TGACGGTTGGTCTCCCGCTAAAAACATTACTACAGTTATTCATTCAATATTAGCAATGTTTAATGTTGAAGGAGCATATGTTAACCCTAAGGATGTTTTTAACAGAGAAGCTGCTTTAGAGTTCTTAAGAGATAAGAAAAAATTCCTAAGAAAAGCAAGAGCAGTAAGTAAAAAATACGCTACCTCTTACTGGTAAATAAAGGTATAAAAGAAGCCATGGGTATTGGTGTATTGACAATGGACAAAGAAGAAGATATTCCTGAACAGTACAAAGAACTTATGAGAAAAATAGAAGCTATCGAGAAAGCATTAGGACTCTCAGATATTGATAAAATAGTTGAGGATATCGAAAAAGAAAGAGAAATAGTTATCACTGAAGAAGATATTCAAATAACTCCTGAAACTGAAATAATCATTAAACCTAAAGCATATCTCAAACTAGCAAAACATGCTTTATCATATGCAAATTCATTTATCCCAAAAAAAGATTGGATAGAAATTATAGGTTTATTAACAGGACGAATAAAAAACGAAGAAACTCCTTTAGAACAAATTATTGTTGAGGATTATTGGCCTGTTGATCAAGGTGATGCTGTTAGTGTAGAAATTGTCGATCAAAAAATCTTTACAGAGATTTTCCATAAAAAAGATTCAAAACATTTCATAATTGGTTGGGCTCATTCCCATCCTAGTTATACTCCCTTTCTAAGTGATGATGATTTTAGAACACATCTAAGATATCAAACATTTTGGAATAAATCCATAGCTGTTGTGATTGATCCTATACAAATATCCTTGGATGATTATGGATTAGGTGTTTTCAGAATAAAAGATGATAAGCGATCATATCATGAATTAACAAAAGAAGTTGAAGGAATGAGTACTGTAGCAAGTTATGAATCTATAGAGATGTTTATGAAAAATCAGTTTAAAGAAAAAAACAATCAATAACATAATAGGGTTGGTCAAGAATTGGACTTGAATAACATCAAAGTATATGCATCTATAGCTATTGTAGGTACAATGGTTGGGGTATTATATCTAGCAATTCAAAAAGATTTACCTGTTGCATTAATTTTCTTTTATGTTACACTTTATGTTGTTGTCACACTACGTTATGTTCTAGAAAGAAGACATTATAAAAAACATAAAGCAGCTTTAGCTAGTTCTCAATTCCTGTTATTACCTTTTAGCGTTATGCTAATGGGGAACTATATCTCTCCAGCTGCTGCTAATCCTAGAATTTTCTTAATAAATATTGATCTTGTTGGGGGGGATTCTCTACGAATTTTCTTTAATATCATTTCGCTATCTATGATTATCCCATTAATAGTTCTCTCATTACATTTCAATAATTTCTATTCAGGAAGATGGCCTGCAATGGCTATTAATAGAAAAATAAAAAGAAAGAAAATAATTCCAATACTCTTTTTCACTTCCTTTGTTTTCATTTTACTAATTGGTTTCTTCATAAATTTGACAATTGATTTTGTTAGTTTAATTTTTGTACTTATCTACATCGTTCTCTCAATAAACCATTTTATTGTTGCTCCAGCTAGAAGTGCAAGAGTAAGGGCAATTCAAAGAGCTCCAACAAGTACAACTAGAAGAACAGCATCTACAACTAGGCAACAAGTCCGCACAGTTCGTTCGAGTTCAACAAGAGCAAGGCGCACTACTTCAACTACAGCTTCTAGAACTACTAGAACCGCTCAACGTTCTACAGCACGTGTTGCTATTGATCCAGGGATAGATGTAAGGACTACAAGAAAAACCACTGCAAAAGCTGTATCTACCAAGATAACAGATAAAAATATATTCCCTATTGGTAAGGTTTCAAGTTCTGAATTGAAATGTATAATCTGTTATATGGATTTTAATAAGAGAGATACAAGAAGAGTTGTTCTTTGTCCTCATTGCAGATATCCAGCTCATGAGGATGAATTCTTGAATTGGTTCAAGACTTCCAAACTTTGTGCAAGATGTAACAAACCTATCTCAACCAAATACATTAAGAAACCTATATACAGACTAACTACAAAAATATATATTGAAAGAGTAATTGAAAAAGTATAATAAATACAATGTCCATATGTATCAAAAGACATTTCACTAGAAATCAAATATATATTCAGAAAACGACTACAAAGGTTGGATTATGGGAACAATATCACACTTAACAGCTTCTTTCTTCATTTCATTATCTCTTGTTGGAGTATCAATTTACTATTTTATTGAAGGAGATAACTTAATGGGGAAGGTGTTTGTGTTCATTGGCATTTTTGTTTTCATCTCATTTTTCTTTATTTTCAGAAGTATATACTACTTGAGACATAAAGCGACATTTAACGAATTCATCTACGTGTTTATTCTCCCTCTAATTCCAGTTTTGATACTTTTTGCCCAAGAAATGTTCAATTTCAATGATATATTCTTAATTTCAACAGGAAATATTAAAACTAATGGAATAGATTATGATTTCTATATTACAATTATAGATTTTCTATTACTTCCTTATTATTTAGCGAGTAACTATTTATTATTCAGATCGTTTATTCGTTATCCATTTATCAGATTCAAAAGTACAAGTGAAAAAGGTATGCCGCCAAAATTAGCAGGATTAATTTTAATGTTAGCAATTCCAGCTCTATATATTGCTAGCTCCCTCACATATTTCCATAATTTCTTCTTGTTAATCTTTGGTATAGTCTATTTCTATCTTGGCACAGTTGCTCTGTTTGTCTAAGAATAGTAATTTTTTTCTACTTTCGTGGTTTTTTCTGTTTAGGAATCTTTTGTTTTGGAATCTTCTGTTGAGGAATTTTTTGTTTAGGTATCTTTCTTTCTACTTCTTTTATTTGGGTAGTAACAGGTTCTTCTCTTTCTTTCTTCTCTTTCTCCCTTTCTTCTTTTGGAGCAGGTTTAGATTCTTTACTTTCAATTTCAGAGAACTTATCACTATCATTAACAGGAGGTGGAACTGATTTCTTTTCTTTTTTCTCTTTTTCTGGACTTATAATATTTTCAACAGGTTTCTTTTCTTTTAGTTTTGTTTTTTGAGGTGGTCGAGTTTCCTTAGGTTTCTTCTGCTTTGTGTGTGTGTCTTTAGGAATGTAATTTATAGGCTTGGAGCTTGTGATTTTATCTTGTTTAGGTATCTTTGATTTAGGGATTTTTTGCTTAGGAATGGATTTACTTTTCTTTTCAGTTCTAAAACTTGTTAAATCGGATTTTGGCGGTTTTGAAGAATCTATTTTTTTCTTCTGTTTTTTTGGTGGAACTATATAATCCTCCCTGATTTTCTGTTTAGGGGGTCCATCTGATGGAATTTTTGTTTTTGGTATTTTATCAGATGGTATTTTCTGTTTAGGAATCTTCGATTTTACTTTACTTTTTTTCTTCTTAGCCATCTGTAATTCACATCAATATGTTAAATTCCTATTATAATTTGTTTTTAATCAAATATATTATTTCTGATAGTTAAAGAATTACTCTTTTTAATTTAATCGCTTCTTTATTGAGTTATGCGTAAAAAAACCAAATTTAAAACATTAAAGTGGAATGTTTATCAAATAGGAAACTAAAGTAATTTTTAAAAGGCAATTTATATAAGTAAAACTCGATATATTAATATCTAAAAGGTTGATAAAAATGAGCGAAGAATTTGAAGAATTATCGTTTGATGAAGAAGAGGAAGAAGTAGTAGAAGAAACTGAAATAGTTTCAAAGACTCCCTCAACAAAAACTCCCGCAGGAAAGAAAATAAGTGTATATTTCCAAAGTACAATTGGTCCAACTCCAAAACAAGAAAAACTTGTTGTTGCAACTGAAACACCTATCAGTGATCTCAAATATACTGTAAGTCAAATATTTGGACTTCCTCCAGAGGAATTTCATCTATCTCACGCAGGAAGAACATGCGATCCTGATGACATTCTAGAAGATTATGGGGTTGAAGATGGAGATACAATGCTCCTAATACCAGTTTCAACTGCAGGATAAACTAATATTTTTTTAATCAAAGAGACATAACAATAAGAAAGTCTCTTTTTTTATATTATTTTTTTCATTTTTCAGAGAAACAAAATAAAAACTTATATGACTAGGAATTGCTTGTTTCAATATCAACTAATTAGTAAATATTGAAAGTGTAAACGATGGAAAACAAATCTAGTGATAAATCAAATTTTTTTAGTGAAGTATTATCAGCTGACGAAAGGATAAGATTTGATAGACAATTACGATTACCAGGTTGGAATCAGAAAGCACTAAAGGATTCAACTGTACTAATTGTTGGTGTAGGTGGTTTAGGTACTGAGATTGCTAAAAATCTAGCAATGGCTGGAGTTGGAGTGCTTCATCTTATTGATTTGGATATAATTGAGCATTCCAACCTCAATCGACAGATATTGTTCTATGATGCTGAGGAAGGGGAGCCAAAATCCAAAGTAGCTGCTCGTACATTAAAGAAAATCAATCCTCATAGCAGATACTTTTGGCATTACTCTAATTTGGAGGATGTGAATCCTGAAATCTATGCAAAAGCTGATTTATACATCTCTGGACTTGATTCAGTTACTGCAAGAAACGAATTAATGAGACGTGCTGTTCAATTTAAGAAGCCTATGATTGATGGAGGAACAGCTACGTATTATGGTCATGTTTATACTTATTTACCTAATGTAAATTCCTGTCTTCAATGTGATCCTCAGAGAGAACGAGAGAGAGAAACTCTAGCAGCTTGCACTCTTGTAGGTATTCCAAGAAAAAGATCGCATTGTCTTCTAAAAGGTCAATTGTTCTTTGAATCAAAACATAATAGACCTCCAGACACAACAGAAATGGATGAAGTTAAAATCGCGTTAGATTATGCAAATGATTTAATTAAAGAACATTTTCCAGAAACTGGATTATTTACAATAGATGAAGCTGTAAAGATGATTGATCAACATGATCCAACTGTTATTTCAATAAATGCAGTTATTGCATCATTACAAACCCAAGAAGCTCTGAAATTGCTTCATCATCTCAAAGGAATAGAACTAGGTGTAGTAAACCCAGAATACCTTATCTACAATGGATTGGTTGGAAAATTCTTCTATTTAGAAAAACCACCAAACAAGAAATGTTTACTATGTGGTGATAACGCACCAATAATAGAAGAAATAGAATTACCTAGAAGTTCTACTCTAGATATGTTGTATCCAATACTAAAACAAAGGGGATATCATTTTGATCCTGAGTTTTTACCAAGTTTCTGGCTTGTGGATAAAAAAGAGATGAGTGAAGCCAAAAGAAACAACACGCTTGTTGAAGCTGGTATTAGGGATTTTGAAACAATTTATGTAACAGGTCTTACAAAGAACAATGAGGAAAAAGATGTTTATGTAAGAATCCTCTTGAAGAATACAAAATAACTTGTGATTCTAATTAGTATAGAACATCAGATATCTCTATGTCAATAGACATATAAATTGTGTTTCTTAAGGAATCCCACTATGAGTGAAAGAGACATTAATTATTTTAAATTACTTGCTAAATACTATGGAATTAAAGAGAAGTTTTTTGATATCAAAGAAGACATTGATGAACTTGAAGGAAAGAAAGCTTATTACCAAAAACAACAAGCAAATGTAAATAGAGAATTACAAGGGATGCTTCTAAAAATAAACAAGCTAAGAAGTGATGGAAAAGCAGATAAGGCACTCAAGCAGGAAATGAATCTTAAGAAAAAAGAAGTTAACGTAGCTAATTATAAGAAAAGTATTCAAGATATACAGAATAAAATTGAGAAAATAAAATTAGAATTTCAAAAAACCAGGACTGAGCTTGAAAAAACTGAATCACAACTAAAAATGGAATTTCCAGATAAATTCAATCAACATTTGTAAAACTATTCCAAAGTAGAAATATTACCTTCTATAAAGTTGAAAGAAACACAAAATAATTCTTATAAATATCTCAATAATGATTAAGATATGATCCCCTTCTTCCCTAAAGATAAAGAAGTTCCAGAAGAATTGATTTTTGATAATATAAAAATTAGACAACTTAGAGCAACTGATAATGAGCTTGACTATCAAGCAGTAATTGAGAGTGGTTTTAGACCTGAAGGTTTTCCAAAAGAAGAGAATCTTAAACAGATTTCAAGACATGAACAAGATCATAATGATAGTAAGGAATTTGCTTTTACTATAATGAATACTGATGAGACTATTTGTTATGGTTGTATTTTTATTAAACCTATTAATCCCTTTCTGAAATTTGCTTTCTTTAATGATAGAGTTGTTGAAAGTTTGAACATTGAAGAAAATGATCCTGGGATCTCTTTCTGGATAACTCCTAAAGGATGGAAACTCAATCTGTTTGAGAAAATTCTTAAGGAATTAAAAAACTGGTTTGAGATTGAATGGCCTTATGATCGATTGTTTTTCCTTGGAATGAGACCAAATCAAGAAGAGATAAATGAGATTGAAAAAATAAGTCTGAAAAGAAATTTCTTATTACAAATAGAAAATGAGAATTATATCCTTTGGCAGATCTATTAGGTTTCTTAAAATGATTTCTTCACATTCCTGTTAACAAAACATAGTAAATATTGTAGATTATTCTTTGCAGTTTCCCATCCTTCTGAGTTTTTTCATAGACTTCTTTAAGGTTGACTTTTTTACCTGATTTATCTTTTAGGTAAAATTCTTCTCCTTCTCTTGAAAACTGTAGATTAAATTCTTCATTAAAGAATTGTTGAAGATAGCTCTCTTTTCCTTCCTCTAATACATCTTCAAATTCCATAAAAGAAATACCAAAGCCTACTTCTGGAGGGTGAACTCCTTGTTGAATAAGATTAAGCACAATATCCTTTTTCTTACAAATTGGACACCTAACGATATCAAATAAGGTACTATATTCTTCATCGAATTCTATATTGCATTTCTTACAGAAGAACTTCATCCAATAATAATACAAATACTAATTTAAAAAATTATACAAATTATATAAGATTCATCTGTTTTTAGTAAATCTTCAACAAAACTGCATCTAGAAAACTTAATATCATTGTTTTCTTTAAATAATTAAGGTGATTGAGATTTTTTCAAAGAAGAAAAAAGGAAAAAGCCTGAGAGAATTGTTTATAGAACTTAGTAGTTTAACAAAAGAAGCATTCAGTATGATGAAAAATGCTGTTTTGGCATATGTGGAAGGTAATTTCAAACTAGCTGAAGAAGGTGCAGAAAAAACTATTGCAATTGAAAAAAAGCAAGATCGAATTAAAGAAGAGATATTTGCAAGAATATTTTCTCGAGAAACTATGGTTTTTTCCCGTTCCGACCGAATATTTGTAGTTGAAAATATTGATAAAATTACTGATCAGATAGAATTAGTTGCTCAAAAACTTCTCTTGTATGAAACCGAAATTATAGAACCATTACAAGAGGGTATCAAGGAGCTTGCAATTTTAAATGAACAAATAGGTGAAAAAGTTCATGAAATGGTATTAAATGTTCTTGATGATTTTGAGGAAGCGAAAAAAAATATTACGCAAATTACTGATCTTAGACGAACTGTTAGAGAAAAAAGATGGGAATTACAAAAAATGAATTATCATTTTCATGATGATTTTATGTCTTTTAGATATGTTGAAACATTAATCAAATATCTAATGGAAGCAGCGGATAGAGCAGAGATTTTTGCAGATCGAGTTTTTGTTTTAATCAATAAATATGCTCTCTAACTTTAAACTGATGGAGTAAAATAACCAATGGATCCCTTAGTCATTGTTCTCTTAGTTTTGATGGTTGTTCTAGCTTTTGGCATAGGCGCAAATGATGAGACTATGGCAACATTGGTGGGTAGTAGAGTAGTAAAAACAAAATATGCAATAGGACTAGGAGCTATATTATCATTTGTAGGAGTAATGTTTCTTTCAGAAAGTGTAGGGAAAACGATAGGAGAGAATCTTCTTGGAGAATCTGTGGAATATAATGTCTTCATGCTTTTTGCAGTTATAATTAGTACAACTATTTGGTTAGTTGTTGCATCAAGAACAGGAGCCCCAATATCAACAACACACTCAGTAGTAGGAGCTGTATTTGGAGTAGCAATAGTGTGGAGTTTCCAAGCAGAAGGTTCATTTATCAGTTCAATGAGTTGGGGTAAACTTGGTGAAGTGGCTCTAGGATGGGTATTGTCACCTGTTCTAGGTATGTTAGGTGCTGCACTGTTTAAAATTATAATAGAAAAAATATTGTCAAAGTTCCAAAAAGGATTGGAACGAACAGAGAAAATAGAAAGAATTTTTGGTATTCTTTTAATTGGTATTATTGGGTGGACACAAATTAGTAGAGGTGGAAATGATTCAGCTAATGCTTTAGGTATTATGTATGGATTAATCGAATCAGGACAATTTTCATCTGATTATTCGATTTATCTTATATTAGCAACTGGAGCTGTTCTATCAGCTGGGTTAGTAATAATTGGAAAAAATGTGATAAAGAATGTTGGGAACAATCTTATAGCAATTAAACCTTCAGATGCTGTTAGCATTGAGCTTTCAACAAGTATAGTACTCTTTCTTGCAACTATCTTTGGTTTTCCCATATCAGGAAGTCACGTTTTAATTTTTTCTGTAGTAGGAGCAGGATTGGTGAAAGGTGAACGTCCTGAAAAAAAACCCTTCGTAAGGATAATTTTAAGTTGGATTATAACATTCCCAATTGCAGCTGTTTTATCTGGCATAATTTATGGAATCTTCTTAGGAGTTATCCCTTCTCTCTAAATATTTCTTAATTGTTGAGAATATTAATAAGTGTTCAATTTTTTATTCAACTATATCAGATTAAACTGAATATCTCACTAAAAAATTTTTAGAAAATTTAAAAGAAGGTTAAAATCAATGTCTAGAGGTTATCCAGTAAAAATAACAATTGTTAGAAAATTCAGCTCAGAGGAAGTATTTGGTTATGAGCATTACTACCCAGATGGGAGAAAATCAACTATATGCCCCCATTTCAAAGAAGGAGAGGAAATAATCATTGATCATGTTTACACAGATTTACCAACTGATTGGCCTTGTTCTTGGGCTTGGATGGACCTATGGAAAGATCTATCAGTTCTTTCTCTAGGTGGAGATTTTACTCATACTGAACCCAGAATAACTTACACTACTTGTAGGGATGGAACAAAACCAGTTGTCTTTAAATTAGAAAGAATAGAATAAAGGAGAATAAAAAATGAAAATTGAAAATTATAAATGCTTTAGTTTAACTAAAAAAGAGAAATTTAAACCGGAAGAATTCATAAAAGGAAGACTAGAGAGAACAGATTATGTTCTTAAAAGCTTCAAAGCAATTAAACCTGAAGAATTAAACGTTTATGTTTCAAACTTAAAAGAAAAATTTAGTGAAGTTGTTGGGAATTATGAATTCAATATTAATGTTTTTAATTGGGATTCGATTAGAAAAGATTTAGTTGTTTTGCCTAACTTTCCAGATTTTGAGAAATTAGTTTTTCTTTTTGTTTGTAAAACTATTAATTTACCTGAAAATTATGTAAATGAACAAGGAGAAATCGAAACAATTTATTTTGATCTAAGAAAAACTTCAGAAAGAATCTCTTACTACCTAGTAAGGACTTTGGTAGATATTTACGGGAAAGAGGAAGGTACTGAACTCTATAAACAAATTGCACCCAATATCATAAAAGAATATATCTCAAAAGCTGAAAGAGAAAAACCTAAAGACGTATCAGAAGAACCCATAGATCCCAAAACCGTTAAGATTCATGATTTCAAGAAAAATTCAACAGAAGCATGGTGTAAAGTAGGACTTGCTGATTTTACATCTTGTATAATTGATGATTATAAAGTGGTTTATCGTTTTGACAGTTGCTTAACTCCAGAAGCTTTGAAAGAGTTTAATGATCCAGATATAGCATATTTAGCTTCATGCTACTTAGCAGATATTCCAGAATTTAATGAAGGAAGAACAATCCACCTTAGAAGAACTCAAACTCTACATCATGCTAAATTCTGTGATGAGTTCTATTGGAATAATGATGTCCATCCAGATGCAGAACAACCAGATATAGAATTTATAGAAAATATGGGGAAGGATTTGGAAGAATAAGAAGTAGGGTAAAGTAAAATGAAAATAGAGAATTATCGATGTTTCAATACAACAAAAAAGGGAATGACTAATCCTGTAAATCAGATAAAAGAAAGAATGAGAAGAGTTGATTCAGTTATAAAATTTTTCAAGATTATTAGACCAGAAAATCTAAGATTATACGTTTCTGAACTGAAGAATAAATTGGATGAAGTTATTGGAGATTATAATTTCGATTCAGGAGCTTTCAATTGGAATCAAATTCGCGAAGAACTAGAGTTATTACCTAGTTTTCCTGAACTTGAGAAATCAGTTTTTTATTACACATGTAAAACAATAAATTTACCTCATAGCTATAAATCTGAACAAGGAGAAATTGAATTAACGTATTTTGATAGAATTAAAGCAGGCGAAAGAATTGCATATTATCTTGTCAGGATTCTAGCTGATATTTACGGAAAAGAAGAAGGAACAAAAATCTACAAACAAATCGTTCCTTATTTGGTAAAGGAAAGAAAATCCCAGGACACAGAAGAAAAACCATCAGATCCTAAAACAGTAACAATTTTAGATTCTAATAAGAGATCAATAGAATCTTGGTGCAAGATTGGTCTTGCTGATTTTTCATTTTGTATCTTTGATGATCATAAGATTGTTTATCGCTTCGATAGCTGCTTAACTCCAGAAGCATTAAAGGACTTCAATGATCCTGATATAGCTTATTTAGCTTCATGTTATATTGGTGATGTTCCAGAATTTAATGAAGGAAGAACAATTCATCTTCGAAGAACTCAAACTTTACATCATAATAAATTCTGTGACGAACTTTACTGGAATAATTTTGTTCATCCTAACACTGAACACCCCTCAATAGAGTTTATAGAAAACATGGGAAAGGATTTGGAGGAATAAGAATTGGAAGTTTTTAAATCAGGAAAATATCATATCAGCGATCTTGATAATCTACAAGAATTGCAACCCTTAGAATTTGCTAAGAAAACTGTCTTAAAAAGACTGAATTACTTAATAGGTTTCATTAAAAAAGAGAAACCTGAAATTCTACAAAACTATGTTACTAAATTAAACAATAAATTCGTCAAGCTATTAAATCAATCTTATGTAAATAAAGGAGATATAAAACCGACTGAAATTTATAATAATTTTATTCATCTGAAAGTTTATCCGGATTTAATAAATAGTTGCATAAATTATTATCTACAACTACTTGATCTTGATTCTTTAGAGAATTGGATGAAAAGCAAATTCCAAATCCCAAATAAGAATTATATTCAATCCTTTCTTCACCATAGGTACTACAATGCACTAGTTTTAACTGAAATTATTGAGAGGAATCAAGCCGTTCAATTATTCAAAGATTACATTAATGCATATGTTAAAACCATATCAGCAGAGAGAAGTAAATATGAGACGCTAGAAGAATTTAGATCCGCTAGAATCCCTCAAGAAGGAGATCCACCAAATATAGGTTGGGAAGCTGTTCATGGGATTATTGAAAATGGTAAATATCCACAACGAAAAGATACTTGTATGTGGGATGATGCTATCAAAGAGCTACCAGATATAGAACTTAAATATCTAGCTGCTTGCTATGGTGATTTTCAGAGTTATAATAATATCAATGAGAATTTCTTACTAACAATGAGTCATACAATAGTCGAAGGTTATCCCTATTGTGATTGTATCACACATGATATAAGAATAAACAAAGATTTAACACATCCACCAAAAGAATTCTTTGATAGTATGTGGCCTTTGAATGAGTAATATGAAAAAAGCAGGAATTAAGAAAATAAACAATAATCGAAAACAGTTTCTTAAATCTTCAATGAAAACAGCTTTCTGTAAGTAACCGTTTCTTCTTGTTGTAACTGCTTCATAGATTCCTCTATTTTCACATATTGCAAAGTTTCTTCTAAAGGAGCTTCTCGTTCTTGAAGTTCCTCCCAAAGTTTGATATGTTGTTCTAGCCTATTCTGTTCTTCACGTATGTTTAATGCAATGTTCTCAAGACCTTTTTCTTCAGCAAGAGCAAGTCCTTTCTGAAATAACTGACCAGTTTCCTTCAGATTAAGTTCTGCAAGAGCAAGTAAAGCTTCCAATCTATATATTTCAGCAAGAATTGAATCAGAAGATTGTTCTTTAGCAATTTCTTGAAGTTTATGTACTAAATCTTTAATCTCACCTAATAACTCAATTTCTGCTGTTTGTTTTAGTTCTTGTGTCAGCATATCACAAAGATGAATTAATGCTTTAACAGTTAGTGAATGGTCTACAATTTCTTCTTCAATTATTTGCTCAAATAGTACTATTGCTTTTGTTTTGTTGCGAGGTTGTTCGCTGCTTTTAAGTGATAGTGCTTGTGCTAAACGATAACGTTGATCAACAGAACGAATTTTCACAGCTTTATTGATTTGTTGTAATTTTTCCAAATATTCTTGTGTTAATTCCTGGTTGTTTTGATCAATTGCTTCAATTACAAGTTGAAAAAGAACTAATGCAGATCCCAGACTGTTCCCCAATTCTTCATAGATAATCAAACTTCTCTTAAAATATTCAAAAGCTTCCTTAAAATTGCCTTTTAATTTACAATTTGAACCAATATTAGCTAATATTAAAGCTGTTTTTTCTTTAATACCAAGCTCTTTGTAAAGCTTCAAGCTTCGTTCATAATACTCTATAGCTAAATCAGGATTACCCTTTAAATCAAAAATATTTCCTATGTTGTTTAGTGCAAGAGCAATATTAGACTTGTATTCTATCTCTTCACTTAGTTGCAATCCCTTTTCATAATAATCCAATGCATAGTCGAGTTCACCTTTCAATTGAAATATTACACCTACATTAATATGCGAGATAGCACTGCTTCTTTTATATCCAAATTTCTTATTAATTTCCAAACTACGTTGCTGATTTTCTAACGCTTTGTCTAACTCTCCTTTCGATGTGTATACATTACCTAAATTAGACAGAATGCTAGCAATTCTTTGATTCATTCCAAGTTCCTCAGAGATAGATAAAGCACGTTTGTAATATTCAATTGCTTCATCGATTTCACTTTTTGACCAATAAACGAGACCTATATTATTATAAGAACTTGAGATGGAACTTTTGTTGTTAATCTCTTTCCCAAGAGCTAAACCTTGTTTGTGATATTCTAGAGAGGTATCAAGTTCACCCTTGAACCAAAATAAAATACCTCCATTTCGAAGAAAATCGCTTTTTTTCTTCTTGAAAAATGTCGCTTTATTTTTTGGAACCTTGTGTTGTAGTTTCGTTATTACGTCTAAGTGTTCTTCAAAAAATTTAATACCTTCATCAAATTTCCCTAATGTCCAAAATGCGTTTGATTTAATATTTGAGTAATATAAGATCAGAATCGGATTTTCCATTTTTCTGATATTCGACCAAACTTTTTCTACTTCTTCAATTGCTTGTTCTCTTTTACCTAAACTGAAATTTATATGAGAATCTAGTAATGTACAAACAATTTTATCTTCAACTGTCAACTTCTCTCCTTTTGAAATTTCTTTTAAAAGCTCTAATGCTTTGTTATCATCTCCTTCAGTCATTAATTGTTCTACTTGGAGTAATTCCTCAAACACTTTTTCAGTCAAATTGATCCCCTAACTCAAAGTTATTCTTGTAAAGAAGTTGGAAGTGTCAATAATCCAATCTCAATCCTAACTTAAAAAAGTTCTTACAAATCTCGAAATTATAGAAAACCAATGAGTTCCCATAGAAGAAAAATTTACACAAATGTAAAAGTCAATCACAGTTCTTGTTTTGTCGTATTTTATTCCTTTTTCTTCAATCCGAGTTTTTTTGCTAAGAAAATGTATTTTCCCCATTTTTTTTCTTCTTCCGAAAATCTCACTTCTTCATGTATTATCAACCATTTATTATCAGACTCTTTTAGTGCATTCCTTAGTAAACCCTCTTTCAAAGATAAGCTCCCTATACGTTCATCTGAATAAGGAACTTTTATAAAAAGCAAACCCCCTTCTTTAGTATACTCTATAAATTTGTTTAGAATACCTATTTGCTCAATATGATAAAAGAAATAATGAAATATGTAACTTAATACAATGATGTCAAATTTCTCGGAGAAGTTATATTCTTGAATATCACAAACCACTCCTTTAACCTTAGAATTCTCACGTTTAGCTTTTTCGTTCATCATACCAATAGCTATTTCTGACATATCAACTCCAATGACCTCATAACCTAATGATGCAAGATAGAAACTGTTTCTCCCAAGACCACAAGCAACGTCTAAGGCTTTTCCATTGTCCACTTCTTCTAGAAACTTTAACAAATCTCCGTCAGGTTCATCAACAAAACAATAAGAGTAATACCACTCTTCAGTTGAAACCATAATGTATACATCTCTGAAGAAATAAAATAAATCTTGTCATGATTAATCATCTTAGATAAATTATAGTAAAAACTGATATGAAAAAACATAGATATTAATGAATTTGATATATAACCTTAATAGCCTATTAAAGAAAAAATGTAAGATATTTCAATAATATCGTACTTTTACTAAGTTTAATTATGCTGTCTTAAGATTAACAGCTTGTTGTCCTCTATCAGTATCTTCAACATCGAATTCTACAGTATCTCCTTCTCTTAAATTACCGAATTCTACAGTTACTCCAGAACTATGGAAAAAAATATCTTTTTCTTCTCCTTCTGTTTGGATAAAACCAAAGTTTCTATCATACATGACTCTTTTGATTGTGCCTTTCATTTAGCATTACCTCCATTAATTTTTCACTTTTAGGATGTGACACCCAATAAATCTAAAACCTATTAATCAGATGCCGCTAAATCTTGAGAAGAATTAAAACAATCATAACTAACTAGTTTAAATCTACTTACGTAACTCTTAATTGAGGATTGATAAACTATTGGGTAGGTTCAAATTTCTTAAATGGCAATTGAAGATTTAAATACTGATGATTTAAGGTCTTCTTTAGGAATTGAAATTTTCTTATGCAGATTTTGTTTAATATTTATTTTGTTATATCTTTTCATTTCTTCAAAAGCTTTAATAAATGAGTATTTGCTTGAAGAAGTGATGGAAAATATATTGAAAAGACTGAATGAACTTGAAACCAAATTACTTACTCTCAGTGATGGAAGAAAAGTTTCCTACCTTGATATAGGTGATCCTAAAGGCACTCCACTACTCTATTTTCATGGCTCTCCAGGTTCAAGATATGAAGCTTTGTTTGCTGAAAAATCTGCTATTAGTAACAATTTGAGAATAATAGCACCTGATCGTCCAGGATTTGGTGATTCAGATTTTAAAAACAAATATTCTTTACATGATTATAATAATGACATTATTGAAATAGTAGATCAACTAAACGTATCTAAATTTGGAATTGTGGGGGTATCAGGAGGGGCAATAACAGTTTTATCTCTAGCTTATGAATATAGTAATAGGTTGTTATTTGCAATTGATATAAGTGGATATGCACCAGTTCATAAAACGGAATTATCCAAGATTATGGCTCCTTTAGATAAATTATTTATTGGAATAGGAAAGATTTCTCCTCGATTGTTCAAATTAGCTCATTCATATATGGGTAGGATTGTAAGAAAAAAATCTCCTCAAAAGTTTTCCAAAATGTTTAAATCTGCATATAGTGAAACTGATGCAAAAATTTTAAAAGATGAAGAAATGGCTAAATTTTTTAAATTGGATATGGAGGAAGCTTTCAAGAATGGAGCTGATGGACCATCTTGGGATGCAATAAACATATACTCAGATTGGGGATTCAAATTACATGATATAAGTTTCAAAATACATCTCTTCCATGGAATTGAAGATATAACTGTTCCTTTGAAATTTGCAGAATATAAAGCAGAACATCTACAAAATAGTTCATTTACCAAGTATAAGGATGAGGGACATTTTATGTTTGTAAGAAAATTTGAGGAAATTCTCTCAGAAGTAATTCATTAGTACAACAATCTCATTTACACAATTTATTCAATATTTATTCTTCTTGGAAAGAGAAATATGTGTTTTGTTTTGATATGTATATATAGATTGAAGTCCCTTCTTTTATTGTATCAATATTATGTCGATGGTGAAACTATTGGATAGAGAAATACTCAAAGAAAAACAAAGAGAATTAAAAGAAAATGTCAGAGGAAAACCATATCTGAAAACTCTAGTGTCTAAGTTTCGATTTTTGATAGAAGTTCTAAAATTAGTTTTTGCAGATATTAAATCACATAGACCATTTCGTTCCAAGAAAACGCA